>JBKPCD010000072.1:0-56856 GCA_046727175.1 Acidobacteriota bacterium
GGCCAGTTCGGATACAACTTTGGTCTCGACAGCAACACGGACGCGACGCGCTACGAATCGCTCACGACCAACGAGCTGCTCGGCGGCGGGCGACACTGGTTGTTGAATCGTCGTCGCAACCAGTACACGGGTGCGGTCAACTACTTCAAGGACAACTTCATCGGCGGCTCGCATACGTTCAAGTTCGGCGGCGAGTACCTCGATGAGACCGGCGAGACGATTTGGACGCAGACCTACGCCGACAACGTCATCCAGTTCGTCAACGGATCGTTGACGGGTCCCCTGTCGGCGACGACGCCACAGGCGGTCCGACTTGGGGTTAACGTTGACAGCTGGAACGCGCTCGCCACGACGAGCTTCTTCGTGACCGATTCGTGGGTAATCAAGAAGCTGACCGTCAACGTCGGCGCCCGTTTCGATCGGTACCGCGTCTGGCTGCCTGCACAATCGGTCGCCGCGCAGCGATTCGTGCCCGCCGCGCTGACGTTTGCCGAAGTTCCTGACGTCGTCGTCTTCAACCATGTCGTCCCGCGCCTTGGAGCGACCTACGATCTCTCCGGCAACGGCAAGACCGTCCTCAAAGGCAACTGGGGACGTTTCTACTACAACCCGGGCGTGAACCTCGCTCTCGCGATCAATCCGAATACGGCCGATCAGTACTCGGATTATGTCTGGAACGATCTGAACAACGATCGCGTGTTCCAGGAGGGTGAAACGGGCGCGCTCCAGACGCGGTTCGGAGGAGCCGCCAACGCGGCCATCGATCCAAATCTCAAGAACTCCTACACCGACGAGACGTCCGTGTTCGTGGAGCGCGCCGTGCTGAACGATCTCGGCGTGCGCGTCGGCTTCGTCTACAAGAAGGACAACGATGGATGGCAGCAGGTGAACACTCTGCGACCGTTCAGCGCGTTCAATGTGCCGGTCACTATCATCGATCCGGGACCGGACGGCAACGTCGCGACGACCGCGGACAATGGAACGTTCCAGTTCTTCAACCTCGACGATCCGAATCGCGGTTCGAGCCAGGTCGCGATGAACATTCCAGTGTATGAGGGCTCCTACAAGACCCTCGAGGTCTCGGCGAACAAGCGGTACACGCGCCGATGGTCGACGAACGCGTCGATCTCCTACACGTGGACACACGAGTTCGGAAACCTCTACGCCAACAATCGTTTCGGCACGAACATTACAAACGTTTCATTGTTCGGGATATATCCGGTGAACCCGAACGAGCACACCGAGAACGACTTCACGAACTGGCTCCTGAAATTCAGCGGCACGCTGGATCCCGGCTGGGGGCTTCGCGTGACGCCGGTGTTCAAGGCGTCGAGCGGCACGCCGTACGGCCGCGTGTTCCAGGTGAACGCGTGCTCGGCGACCGTGACGACGAACTGCTCGAACTACGGCGCGCAGCTCGTGCTCGCCGAACCGATTGGCACGCGCCGTCAGGAGAACGTGGTGTTGTTCGATTGGCGCGTCGAGAAGCGGATCACGCTCAAGCCGACGGCGGCAAAGGTCGGATTGTTCTTCGACATGTTTAACACCTTCAACGCCAACATCGCGACCAACATCAACTGGCGGTCGGGCGCGTCCTTCGAGAAGGCGACGACGGTGCCCGGCCCGCGGATCGCGAAGTTCGGCGTGAAGTTCGACTGGTAGGAGGAGGGGAGTGAGGGAGAAGAGACTGCGTGCTCTTCTCCCTCAACTCTGCGCGACGAGTCCGAGCGACTGCTCGAACCGTTCGACCAGCAGATCCGCCATCACCTTCTTCGAGAGCCGACAGTGAAGCGTTTCGGTCCCGCGGAACGATCCTGTCTCGAAGAACTTGTTCGACGGTGATCCCCCGCCGCACAGCCCGAAGTAATCGCAAATCCGCTCGCACGCGGCGATGCCCGCTTCGACGTCCTCCACCATGCGCAGGAACTTCCGCGTCGTCGTAACCGTTGCGAGATCGTCCTGGATCACGTTGCCCAGATAGAACGTACCGTAGATGTCGTTGCGGACGCCCAACAGCTCCGGCGAGAACGTCGAGAAATTGCCGGCCCAGTCCACGCTGATGATGCGGAGCGGTGTATTTTCCTGATTCTGCCGCAGGTATTCCGTTTTCTCCGTGATCAGCTGCTCGAATCCCTCGAACTCTCTCACCTCGAGCGGGGTGCCACGTGCGCTCACCCGTTCGAGAAACCGCGTCATGAAGGCACGAAATTTTCTCGATGCCTCGAACGGCGATAGCGTGCTCGATTTGTTGAGGCCCTCGATCTCCTCGATGTTGAACCCCACCCGCCGGATCCCGTTCGTGACGTAGAAGTCGAACAGCTCGTCCGGGTAAGCGAGCGCGTCCATCGTCAGCACCGAGATGACGTGAAAGTCGACTCCGTGTTCCTGAAGGCACCTGATCCCGCGCATCACGCGCTCGTGGGTGCCTTTTCCGCTCCTCGTCTTCCGGTGCGCGTCGTGCAGAAACGCCGGGCCATCCACGCTGACGCCGACTCGGATGTCGTGCCGCAACAGGAACTGACACCACGTTGGAGTGACGAGCGTGGCGTTGGTCTGCAGTGCGTGATCGACGTGAACTCCGGCCGGAGCCGTCAATTGACTGATCATCTCCAGCGCCTGTTCGTAGTACTCGATCGGGACGACGAGCGGCTCGCCGGCGTGCCAGACGACGGTGAAGCCGTCGTGGACGAAGCCGCTGGCCAGCACCTGCTCGATGGTGCGACGCAAGACCGCCGGAGACATCCGCGCCGTCGAGCTTCGCTCTGCCAAGTAGCAGTAGTCACAATCGAGATTGCAGAACGGCGTTGGCTGAAGAACGAGAAGCTCCAACCGGTACGCATCATCGCGCCGCATGATCGCTGCCTCGGTCGTCAAATATTCCGCCAGTTGCCCCAGTTTCTCCAGTTGTTCCAGTTGCCCCAGTTCCGCCAGTTGTTCCAGTTCGGCCACTGATTGGCTGCGTTGCTCTCCGCCTCTGCTGGGGCACGCGCCACGAGTAACGGCTGTTCGCGGTCACCGATCGTCGTGCGAATCCGCTCGACGCGATCGACGATCGTCAACGGCCTCGGCTGCGGCGGCGTCGCGGCTTGCGCCGGCCCTCCAATCACGAATGCGAGCGCGACGGCGCGGGCCAGGGTCCTGCTTACCCAGCTCGCCGAGATGCCAAGGATGTTGCGCATACGGCCTCCTTCATTTCAGAGCCCAGCGATTGATCGCCTGCCCCGACGGCGCTCTCTCCTCCCGCGACTGGTCGACGCAACGGTCAGGGAGGTCGGGAAACGTCGGGCGGCACGCGATTCGCGACGGGAAGTACTTCTTCCACTCGAGAGCGGACAGATTCCGTCCCGCGAAGACACGCGCCTGGTCGAGCAGCCCTTCGGCTCCAATGCGCCAGTGGCGAACGACGCCAGTCATGCTCGCGGTCATCAGTTTTCCGTCGGGGAGG
The DNA here is from genome assembly GCA_046727175.1 of Acidobacteriota bacterium. Classification (GTDB taxonomy): domain Bacteria; phylum Acidobacteriota; class Vicinamibacteria; order Vicinamibacterales; family 2-12-FULL-66-21; genus JBKPCD01. Next base: position 3,446 of record JBKPCD010000072.1, read on the forward strand.
AACACCGCGCTCGCAATCCCGTCGTCGTGCGCGGGCAGGATCGCGGGGTCCTCCAATCGATCCGAAAGGTTCCACAGCTTGACGTCTCCGTCCTGACCACCTGTTGCGAACGACTGGCTGTCGGGGCTCATGACGACCGTGAGAACGGTCCCCTGGTGCCCGCCCCACACGTGGGCCGGCGATGACTTCGAACTCGGCAGGTCATAGACGCTGGCGCTGCCGTCATTCGTTCCGGCAATCAGCCAGCGCTCGTCGCGGCTCATATCGAGCGCGGTCAAGCTTCCCTGGCCTTGAAGCTCGCGTGGAGGAGTCGTCGGCCTTGACAGATCCCAGACAAGGATGCGATTGGGCTCTCCGATAGCGAGCCAGCGATCGCGGCAGCTGATGCTCATCGCGATGGGAGCCGGCACGCGCCCCGGAAGATCCGATTCGCTGAACGTGCTTCCATTCCATTTCCACAGATGAACCGGTCCATCCTTCGAGACTGCGGCAAAGACGTTTCTGCCGGCGGCGACTTTATCGATCCGTTGACCCCGGCCGCTGTGGCCTTCGAGCGGCCGGTTCGTCAAATCGGCATCGCTCAGTTGCCTCGCGATGACGTTGTCGCGTACCGCTGCGACGAACCACGGGCCGCAGGCAGAGAGATCGAACGCCGATGCATCGGAATCGCTCACGCGCGGTTCCGGAGTGTTTCGATCGCCGAGGGACCACAGTTGCAGCTTGCCCCCCGCGGTGCGGGCCGTCAGCCACCGCTCATCGGCGCTGATCTTTCCTTCGACAACCGGATCGCCATCCGCTGCGCGCAGCGGTGTGAAATCAGCGCCGCGCTCGAGGTCCCACAGTTGGCCGCTCCCGGTTTTCTGCCCCTCGAAATACCAGCGGCCGGAAGAGCTGAGCGAGACCGTCGACACGGCCTTGCCGCCGCCGCGGCGCACGATCGACGTCGAAGACGGATCCGGTTCCTCGAGACTCCACAGGCGCGCTGTACCGTCCGAGCTGCCGCTCACGAGGTGCAGACTGTCCGGTGTGAACGCGAGCGCGCGCACCGGCTCGTCGTGTCCGCGCAGATCCACCCCCTCAGCAATCGCATCGTCACAGGGATCGCGGAGGAGGCGTACCGGTGCGTCCTGATAAGCAATTGCGAGCCAGTGCGCGTCCGGGCTGAAACGCAGCTGCTCTATTGCCGGTCCGTTGCTCGACAGAACGATGGGGTGCGCCTCCTTTCCCTCAGAATCGTCGAGCGTCCAGAGGCACATCTGACCGGCGGCGCCGCCAGCCGCGACGACGTCGTGTCCGGCTTTCCTGGTCGATGCGATGGACGTGATCGCCCTATTGGAGAACTCGGGCCAGCTACTGCCAGGAGCCGCCGCGCAACTCAAGACGACCTCAGGCGCGAGGCGCAGGTTCGTATCCGCACTCGCCGTGTAGTAGCGGCCGAGCCGCCAGAGCATCACCGAGCCATTGACGTCGCCTGTGATGAGGTACGTGCCGTTACTGTCGACATCCACCGTCGAGACTCCCGCGCGGCGCCAGGCGGGTCGATCGCCCTCGGTCAGACTCCACAGTTGTGCTTCGCCCTCCTGGTTGCGCTCGTTGTCCCGAGGCGTGATGCTCGTGACCAGCCAGCGATCGCTCGGATCGACTGTGATGATTGAAATCGCCTCGTGACGCCCGGTCGCGGTCATGCGTTTGTGCGTGGACCCTTGGGACAGGGTGCGCAAGCTCCAGCGCCAGAGAGATCCGTCTTCGCTTCCGCTGAACAGCCACTTTCCGTCGTGGCTGAACGCGAGCGCGGAGAGCGGACTCTCATGGCCCTGCAGCACGGTCGGGGGCGAGGCTGCTCCGCCGAGCGAAGCGATCAGGACTCGACCGTCTTCTCGACCCAGGGCAACGACGGTTTCGTTGGGAGCGATCGCCAACGTGCGCACCTCCGACAGTGTGCTTTTCGCATCGGCAGACCACAGTGTCGTGGACGTGAGCTCCGGTTGCCGGTTCGTGAGATCCCACCGGCGGACGGAGTCCACGCTCGCGGTGACGAGCCAGCGGCCACTGCGACTGAGCGCCAGCGCGCGAATCTCGCTCGCGTGTCCACCGAGGCCGCGCCCGCCGACGCCGACGAGGGCCGCCCTCAGAGCGTTCTCTCCCGCTTTGACCCGCGCGTTGGCCTTCAGTGCCTCGACGGCGAGGAGAACGCTCTGCTGTGGCGTCGTCTCGCGGACGTCGCGTGACTGTCGCGCAAGCAACTGTGTCGTCAGTTCCCTTTGATACTGGATTCTGGTGAACGTGACCGTTCCGGCCGTCGTCACGACAATGGCGACGGCGACGAGCAGTCGATTTCGCTTTTCACGCCACTGGGCGACCACGAGCGCCGTTTCCCGTTCGCTCTCTCGCTGACGTTGCTGTTCCTCCTCCGTTTTCTGCTCCAGCGCTGCCTCTTTCGATTCGGCCAGGAAGCCGATTGCCTGCTCGAACTCGGTGCCGCTGACGTGCCGTTCTGCCCACGCGCGACTGGGACGCTGCTCCTGTTCCCACGTGAGCGCGAGCTGGAGCTGCGGATCGGTCCACAACCCCTCTTCGTGACGGGCGTGCCGTTCAGCAGCTTTCGCGAGGCGCTTGTATTGGTCCGCCGAGGCCGCCTCTTCGCGGACCCACTCCCGCAGCGTGCTCCAGCGTCGAATCAGGCTCTCGTGCGAGATGTCGATCGATGGATCGCTCTCCTGGTCCGACCACACGAGAAAGCATCGATCCTCGGCGCGGAAGCGATTGAGCTCGGCGAGAATGCGGGCGCGCGGCGCCCCCGTGAGGGCCTGGAGCTCACTCAATTTCGCGGGTCGACGGATCTGACGGTTGGCCGCATCCGTGTCGGTCAGGGCCTGGAACAGGCGGCGCGTCAGCTCGCGATCCGAGTCCTTCAGCGCGGCATCGGCGTCCTGTTCGAGGGCGCCGCTCAGCGTGCCCGCCAGGACGTAGTGCTGGATGTCGACGGGCTGACCCGGTAGCGCGTGCTGTTGATGCTGCTCCCACGTCCGCATCATCGCGTGCTGAAGGACGGGCAATTGATCGCCTTCGTCGTCTGGCTGATGGTCGTCGCGGATTCCGTGCGGAGCGTTGAGCAGCCGATCGAGGAGCCGTGGCGCGACCGATCCGCCCATCAACCGAATGGGTCCTTCGATCGCCTCCTGTCGTTGCCGTCGCGTGAGCCGCGGCACGAGATACAGGCTCCGGTTCATCGCTTCGGGCAGACCGTGGAAGGTGTCGCAGTATCCGAGGAAATCCGAGCGCATCGTGAGCACGATGTAAAACGGCAGCATCCGCTGCTCCGCAATCGCGCGCAGTGCGTCCACGAAGCCTGCGGCTTCCTCTTTCTTCGCCCCGTTCGTCGAATGACCGCTGAATCGGAACAGTTCCTCGAACTGATCGACGAGCATCAGAACGTTGCGATTCGTGTCGCGCAACACCGGCTCGAACTTCCGCAGAATCGCGGCGACGTCGCCCTCGTCGATTGCCTGCGCAATCGCATCGGTCGTGTAGGCCGAGACCGTCGTTGTAGTCGTCGCCGACAGCGCGCGCGAGAGCCTCTCGAGCGCGGCTGCGAGATTGCGGATCGGGCTGTCGCCTGGCTTCATGTTCACGACCGTCCAGGCGTCGCGGTCGTGGACGAGGAATCCGGCTTCGAGCGCCGGGATGAGGCCCGCCCGCACCAGCGACGACTTTCCGCATCCCGAGCAGCCGACCACCGCGAGGAAGCGGGTCCGCCGAAGACGCTCCAGGAGGTCTTCGACCTGGGCGTCACGACCGAAGAACAGCGAGTAGTCGGCAGTCTCGAAGGGACGGAGACCCACGAACGGATTCTTCGGTGTGCTCACGACATGACTCCCGCGGACATCTTGTTCAACAGCTCGTCGAACAGCTTCGAGTTGAAGCCGTTGACGTGATCCATCCACTCCAGATTGAGCGGAACGCCCAGCTCGAAGCGTTTGTTGCCTTTTTCGTCGGTTGGCGGCGGTGCTTCGTACACGCCCCAGATCTTGATCCCGTTGTCCGCGCTCATCGCGACCTGCAGTGCCTTGAGCAGCCGGTTCTTCACCCATTGACGGTCGACGGTGCCGAAGAACACGACGAGGGCCCGAGCCTTCAGCAGCTTCTCGCGGAACTCACTCAACCGCATCGGATCCAGCTCGCCATCGTCGCGACTGCTCAGCGGAACGATCTTCCGGTCTTCCAGATACGCGAACACCGCATCGGCGTACTTCCAGTCCTTCGGATGGATATCGAAGAAAACGGGACTCAGCGTGCCGTTGCGCTCGCGCATCCAGGGCTGATACAGTTTCGACACTTCGTCGAGGAGCAACTCGGGTGCTTCACGTCTGGATACCCTGACCACGCGACAGCGGGACGATTGCTCGACGTTGGTTTCGATGGCGGCTACCATGCGCCCCGCAGAGCCTGGTTGCTCTGCGTTCAGATCCCAGTCGGTGGGTATCCAGACGATCGACCGGCGTGCCCTCGCAACGCCCGCCTCGAGCTGCTCGCGGACGGCAGCATCCGAGTTTCTGTTCACTAGGTAAATCGAGAGATCAGCCAGCGCGACGATCTTCTCGAGAATCGGCTTCGATTCGAGCGTCTGCGTCTGCGGAGCTCGATTCGTCATCACGTGAATCCCGCGTTGCTGGAGCCCCTCGATCAGCCGCGCCCGCGTCGGCAACAGGTCGTCGAAGACGTCCGCGACGAACACCAAGAACCGGTCGTGTGGTCGGGCCGACGGGTCGGACGTTCGGCCGTCGGAGACAGAGTCCGTGGCGTCCGCCTGCGTGCCGATCTCCTTCAACATCTTGATGAGCGCGTCCGCCAGCTCGTTGATACGGGAGTCGAACGGCTGCGTGCCGGGCCGGAGTCGTTCCCCAATCGTCGTGTTGTTGCTCTTGCGGTGAAAGGGATACGCCGCGACGTTATTCAGCTCAGGCAGCCACTGGTCGTGAGGGATGTCGTACTGAAGGACGTTGAACCAGCGGTTTGCCGTGCCGATCCTTTGACCGAGGCCGTCGCGTTCGGATTTCTCGAGGAAATACTGGAGCTCACGCCGGCAGTAGTCGGATTGCGGATATTGAACGGAGTTGAGCGCGAGAAAGAGGGCCGCCGAATCCAGCGCTTCTTTGATCGTGCTGTCGATATCCTGATGTCCGCTGAGATCGCGGACGTCTCGCCAGACGGTGATCCGTTTCGGCCCTCGCTGCAGAAGTGCCTGTCGAAGCCTGGTATCGAACTGCGTGATCCAGCCCTCGCCCTCGTCGTCCGCCCGCGCGTAGCTGAGGAATATGTCATGCGGAAAACGCGTATAACCCATTGCCGGTCCCCGCTGACCCCGGCCTCCGTTCCGAAGTCTGTTGGTTGCTCGCAACGTAAACTGCGGCGGACCACGAGCAAGTCGGATGCCTCACGCTTCAGCGGTGCACGGTACGACCGTGCGGATCGAGCAAGCTGCAATCTGAGAATCGGTTACGGGCCGGATGGTCCGGGGGGTTCTGCACGCGCAGCTCCGTGACCCGCGCCGAATCGCCTATCCGATCGGCGAGGGTCTCACTATTCGGATAGGGTTGCTTGCCGCTGGCGGACCGCCTTCCTATACTGCCCACGACACCCGGTGCGCCGACGGAGTGCTTCGGGGAACCAGTTCATCTGGCGCCACATGCAGCCCACGCTCGTTGCTATTGCCGGTCCGCTCACGGGGGCCGTGTTCCCGCTGAGCGGCGCCGAAATCGTCATCGGTCGAGATCCAGGAAACACCATCGTCCTGCCCGACCCGTCCGTCGAGCCGCGACACTGCGTTCTGCGCAAGCAGGGCGCGCAGTTGTTCGTGCGCCTGCTCGGGGGCGCAGGGCAGACGTTCGTCAACGGCCTGCCGGCCGGCGATCGCCCGCTTGGCGAAGGCGACGAAATCCGAATCGGACAGTCGCTGTTCGTTCTCCACGTGCAGCCAACGCCAGTCGATGGACCTGGCGTGGAGATCGTTTCGACGCAGGAGGAGGTCGAGATCCGGCGGGAGCTGCGACGCGAAGAAGTGCTGTCGCTCCAGCATCAGTTCGACGCCAGAGTGTCGACGACCGAGTTCCAGAGCGCCGATGTGGTGGCGTTCCTCAGACTGAGCACGGCAATCAATTCCATCAGAGGATACGTCGCGCTGCAGCGCCCTTTCCTCGAGCTGCTGTGCGACATCATCCCCGCGTGTCGGGGAGCGGTATTGCTGCTCGACGATGACCGGTCGGTGCGTCATGCGACCGGCTTGGATCGCGAGGCCGATCTGCGGGCGGTGTGCGTCCCGCGAAAGGTGCTCGATCACGTCCTCAAAGACGGTTCGGCGCTTCTCGCTCGCACGACGGGCGACGGCAACGGAGCGCCGAGTCGCCAGCGGCAGCTGCTCGCCGCGCCAATCGTGACGTTCGATCGGGTTCTCGGCGCCGTCTATCTCGAGTCGACCGGGCCGGCGAACGCGATCTCCGAACGGCACCTGGTTCTCCTCGCAGCAATCTGCGGCATGGCTGGCGTGGCCCTCGATAACGCGCGGCACCTGGAACGGCTCGAAGAGGAATCGCGCCGTTCTCGCGCCGAGATCGATCTCCAGCACAACATGGTGGGCTCCAGCCCCATCATGCGTCATCTCTACCAGCACATCGTCAGGGTCGCGCATACCGACGCGACGGTCCTGATCATCGGCGAGAGCGGAACCGGAAAGGAGCTCGCGGCCCGTGCGATCCATCGAAACAGCACACGGGCTGAGAAGCCGTTCGTCGCCATCAACTGCGCGGCAATTCCCGAAGCGCTGCTGGAGAGCGAATTGTTCGGCCACGAGAAGGGTGCGTTCACAGGAGCGATTGCGCAGAAGAGAGGTCGGTTCGAGCTGACCGAAGGAGGCACGCTGCTGCTCGATGAAATCGGCGAGCTGCCGCTCGCGCTCCAGGCGAAACTGCTGCGTGTGCTGCAGGAACGCGAGTTCGAGCGCGTGGGCGGTACGCGGCCCGTGAAAGTGGACTTTCGTTTGATTGCGTCGACGAACCGCAATCTCGAGTCGGCGGTCAAAGCCGGTGCCTTCCGCCAGGATCTCTACTACCGCCTGAACGTCGTCCCGATCAGGATCCCGCCGCTCCGGGAGCGGCGCGAAGACATTCCGTTGCTGGCGCAGTATTTCGCAAGGCGGCAACCAAAAACGGCGGCACGGGCGACCGAGTTCTCGCCGGAGGCGCTCGCGATGCTCATGGCACACGATTGGCCAGGCAACGTGCGCGAGCTGGAAAACGCCGTGGAGCGCGCGATCGTGCTGGGCGAAGGAGGCGCGATCCGTGCGGACGATCTTCCGGAGTTCATCCTCGACGCACCGCACTCCAACCGCGCGGGATCAGCGCGCTATCACGAAGGCATCCGTGAGCGCAAAAAGGAGTTGATTCTCGAAGCCATCGAGCAGGCTGGCGGCAATCTCACTGCGGCCGCGCGACAGCTCGGTGTGCATCCGAATTACCTGCACCGTCTGCTGCGAACGCTGCACTTGCGCCCCGAGCTCGAGAAATAGGCTTCAGAAACCGAAGGCCAGCCGTGCCAGCACGTCTGCAACGCGAGCCCACGCTTCAGCGTAAGGATTGGATGACGGGCGTTCTGGCGTGAGTGCATCAGGCAGAGGCCATTATCGCGATTGACCTCGAAACAGTGAGCGAGGCGCGCCTGGTGGCGCAGGCGCTCGGCGGCTCACAATCCGCGTTCGAGCAAATCGTTCGCCGGTATCAGCGACCCATCATCACGCTGATCGTGCGAATGGTTGGAGATTTCTCACTGGCGGAGGACCTCGCCCAGGAAACCTTCGTCAAGGCTTTTCGCAATCTCGCTGCATTCGACACGACACGGCGGCTATCGAGCTGGCTGTTTCGCATTGCCCACAACACGGCGATGGATGCATTGCGGCGCTCCCGTCCGCCCGTGATATCGATCGAGCGGGCGCCCGCCGATCCGGAAACCGTCGCAAGCGAGCCGGCCGCTCCACCCGCAGCGGATCCGGTGGAACGTCAGGCGTTGGGAGAGGCCCTTCACGCCTGCATGGCGAGGCTGCGGCCGGAGCAGCGTTCGGTGATGACGCTGCGATACGAGGAAGGTCTCTCGTTCGAGGAGATTGGACGAATCCTCGGAATTCCCGAGGCAACGGCGCGTTCGCACGTCCATCGCGCGCGAAAGGAACTGTCGCGGTTGCTGGCCGCCGCCGGTTGGGCTCCGTAATCACCCGCTTGCAACGCAAGGGCCGCCGACCACGTAAGCCTGAGTGCGGGCATGACCGAAGACCTGACCCGAATCTATCGACGCTGGAGAGCCGCCGAAGCGTCCGAGCGCGATGAAGACGCCGACGGGGCCTACCGAGAGCTCCTTGCGGTGGTCGCTCCGGAGCCACGCGTCGCGGCGGATTTCACGGTGCGGACGATGAAGGCGATCACCGTAGCCGCGGCGCAGGACGCGCGCCGGGCGAGGCGGACCCGCCGCGTCCTCGTCACCGGCGGCGCGCTCGGGCTTGCGACGGTCGTCTACTTCGGCGGCGGCGTGGCGGTGTCGTTGTTGTCGGCCGCGCTCCTTGGTCTGCTCAACGCGCTCATTGGCGCGGTCGTCGGAATGGCGAGCGGCGCACAAACTGGCGCGGGCTTCTGGAGCGTTCTCGGCGGCGTCGGCCGGGCTATTTCGGCGTTCGTCTCGAATCCGGCCGTCACGGTGGCGATGGTCGCCTTGCAGGGAATCGCGATCGCGGCGCTCTTCGCGCTGCAACGTCTACTCGGAGCGAACGAGCGCAGCGAGTGAGCCACGGGAGCGGCCCCGCTCCGCGCCGAAGGCGCTGCGGCGCGTCCGCCGTAGCCCTGGCGAAGGCGGAAGCGGGGCGACGGGGCCCCCGCGAGCGAGCGTGTGGCGGGGTCCCCACCGCGCGGACTTTGCGCGGTGGGGTGCCTATGGGGGTCCGGGGGACGAAGTCCTCCGGATGACAAAAACAGGGAGTCGTTCAAATGAAGCGCTGGTTCACGGTGATTGTGATGCTCGGGCTCGCAGCCACCGTCGTCGTTGCACAACAACTGTCGCCCGACGAGGCGCGTGCGCTGCGCACGAGAATCGAACAGCGATTCGACGTCGTGCCGCTGACGGATGGCATCGCGCTGAGGCCGAAGACGCGGCGGGGCGACGTTCGGCTCATCGAGATTGGCGACGGACCAATCGCGGTCAATGGCGCGGCCGTGACCGGGCGCGAGCTGCGCGAGCGCCTCGGTAGCGATGCAGATCCCGTGCTCAGGCTGTCGTACTTGAGCACCGAGGCGCGCAAGGAGCTGTTCTCGCCCGAGCACCCGAACGCCGAGGCGCCAGCCGAACGCGAGCCCGCGCCGTCGCGCGCGGAACGCCCCGCGCCCGTTCAGGGCGAAGAGAACAGGCGTACACCGGGGACGTCGCGCGAGCGCGTGCGGATCTTTGGTGACGTGAGCGTCGCGGAAAACGAAACGATCGAACAGCAGGCCGTCGCGGTCATCGGCTCGGTGCGTGTGGACGGCGAGGTCGGCGACAATGTGGTCGCGGTACTCGGGTCCGTCGATCTGGGTCCGCGTGCCGTCGTCCGTGGAGATGTCGTCAGCGTGGGCGGACGTGTTCGCCGCGCGCAGGGCTCACAAGTCCGTGGCGCCGTTACCGAGGTTTCGTTCGCCGATCCGAGCCTGCGCGTGAACCTCGAGCCTTGGCTGGGATCGTGGAGCCCATGGGTGTTCGGGGCGTTTGGTTCGTTTCCGCGTCTGATCGGCAGCGCCTTCCGCTTCGTTCTGCTCGCGCTCTTCGCATCACTCGCGATGATCGTGGCGAGACCGACCGTCGAAGCTTCGGCGCAGCGCGTCAGCGACAACCCGATCAAGGCGACGCTCGTCGGGCTGACGGCGCAGATCCTGCTCATCCCGCTGCTCGTCCTGACTGCCGTGGTGCTCTCGATTTCCATCGTGGGGATCCCGCTCTTGCTGCTCCTGCCGTTCGTCGTGCTCGTACTGCTCTTCATCGCGCTCGCCGGATTCAGCGGAACGGCATACGCAGTCGGCCAACGAGTGCGGCGCGGCCTGGGCATGACACCGGCGTCGCCAGTCTTCGACGTCTGTCTCGGCGTGTTGACGATTCTGCTGCCCGTGCTGACGGCGCGCGTGATTGCGCTGGTCGGCTGGCCCGCAACCCCGATCGCCGTCGTGCTGCTCGCGACCGGGTTCGGGGTCGAGTTTCTCGCGTGGGTGACCGGCTTTGGCGCCGCGCTGGCCAATGCCTTCACGCGCTGGCAAGGCAAGCGAGCCGCTGCGCGCGCCGCCAATCACCTGCCACCGGCGAGTGCATAGGCGCGCCGTCACAGTGAGGGTTTGGGCTCATGGCTCTTGGCTTTGGGCCTGAAGAATGTAATTCCAATCCCTGATCACTCCCGTTGCTGTAGGGCGGGGTCTTCAGACCCTGCTGCATGCAACGCAACTCACCCACGCGGGCTAAAGCCCACAGCCTCTAGTCGAGCCTGTCATTCGATCACCAGAGCCCGCTTAACCCGTTGGCCATGCGTGAGTGGTTCAAGATTGGCAGCATGCCTGCATGCTCAGTCGACTTAAACGGCGAGAATCGAGACCCAGGTATGGACAAGCGCCTCCAGCGAGATCACCCTGAGCTCAACCTTGGCGAGTCGCAACGATGAGGTGGCCTGGCTGGAAGGTAATCGGCGGAATCCGGCTCGGCACAAGCCGGTCGGTGACGCTTCGCTCAATGCGGCTCGGAAATCGAGGAGATCGTCATGACTGATCTAGCTTCGAAGCAATGTGTGCCGTGCCGGGGCGGGGTTCCGCCGCTCGGGAGCGCTCAGGTGCAGGCGCTCCTCGCGGAGCTCGATAACGGTTGGGGAGTCGTCGACAACCACCACCTCGAAAAGGAATATCGGTTCAAGGACTTTCGCGAAGCGCTCGACTTCGTCATTCGCGTAGGTGAGCTCGCGGAAGAGCAGGATCATCACCCAGACATCTACCTGGCGTGGGGCCTCGTTCGGATCACCATCTGGACTCACAAGATTAACGGCCTCACCGAAAGCGACTTCGTGTTTGCGGCAAAGGCGGATACAAGAACCAAAGCGGGGGAGCCGGTATGAGCAAGTACATCAACGTGAACCCCGACCGCATTTGGCCGCGAGCCCGAGCCCGCGGGTGAAGAAGGCGTGATGCGGCGACGTCCGCCAAAACGTGCGCGCCGGGTATGATGATTCGTGTCCTTCGACCGCGGCTCTCCAAGCGCCGGCCTCCTCACGGACTTGTACGAGCTGACGATGCTCCAGGCCTACGTGGAAGAAGGCCTGGACGACGAGGCGGTGTTCGATTTGTTCGTTCGCCGCCTGCCTCCCCAACGCAACTACCTGCTCGCGTGCGGCCTCGATAGCGTCCTGCAGTTTCTCGAGACGCTCCAGTTCGACAGCGCCGCACTCGGCTATCTCGAGTCCCTCGGCCGTTTCTCTCCGCGATTCCTCGACTTTCTCGGGCGTCTGCGCTTCACCGGCGATGTGCTGGCGGTACGCGAGGGCACGCCGGTGTTTCCCCTCGAGCCTCTCATCGAGGTCAGTGCGCCGCTTCCACAGGCGCAGCTGATCGAGACGATCGTGATGAACCAGATAGGCGTGCAGACGCTGCTGGCCTCGAAAGCGGCGCGAATCGTCACCGCCGCTCGCAGTCGACCAGTCGTCGACTTTGCCTTCCGGCGGATGCACGGAATCGATGCAGGGTTGAAGGGCGCGCGCGCCTTCTACATCGCGGGCATCGAATCGACGTCGAACGTGGCGGCCGGACAGCTCTACGGACTGCCGATCAGCGGCACGATGGCGCACAGTTACATCCAGGCGCACGACGACGAGATGGAGGCGTTTCGCCGGTTCACCGCGTTATATCCGGAGACGACGCTGCTCGTCGATACGTACGATACGGTGGCGGGCGTCCAGCATGTCGTCGATCTTGCCCGTGAGCTCGGCCCGAAGTTCCGGGTGAAAGCCGTGCGACTCGATTCGGGCGATCTCGCGTCGCTCGCACGGCGGGCCCGCGGCATTCTCGATGCTGCAGGCTTGACATCCGTTGCCATCGTCGCGAGTGGTGGGCTCGAGGAAGATGCGATATCGACACTCCTCGACGCCGGGGCACCAATCGACGGGTTCGGCGTCGGTACCGAGATGGGAGTGTCCGCGGATGTACCCAGCCTCGATCTCGTGTACAAGCTCGTGTCGTACGCCGGCAAAGATCGCGTCAAGCTGTCGGAGAACAAACAGGTGCTTCCGGGGCGGAAGCAGATCTTCCGTGTCGAGCAGGATGGGGTTGCGGTGCGCGATGTCCTCGCTCGTGCGGACGAGGGTATCGAGGGACGGCCCCTCCTGGTTCCGGTCATGCGCAACGGCAAGCGGCTGCCGATCGAGCGCGAAACCATCCTCGATGCACGGAAGGGCGCGGCCTCGGAAACGGCGCTCCTGCCGACGCGCGTTCGTCAGCTTCGCGGCGCCGAGCCGCCGTATCGCGTCGACGTGAGTCCGGCTTTGAAACGCAAATTCGACGAGCTGTCGGCCGTTGTGGGTGAGAGTTTCCCTCCGGCTGGAGCAGCGTTGATGATCGTCGACCTGCAGAACGACTTCTGCTCAGGTGGCGCGCTGGCGGTGCCGGGGGGCGATGACGTCATCCCGATCCTGAATCGTATGGGCGAGCGATTTGCGTCGAAAGGACGGCGTGTGTACGCATCACGCGACTGGCATCCGCCGGATACCACGCACTTCAACAAATACGGCGGCCCCTGGCCCGTTCACTGCGTAGCCGGAACATCCGGCGCAGAGTTCCGTGCCGAGCTGCGCCTGCCGGCCGATACGGTCGTCATTTCGAAGGGACAGGATCGCAACGACGCAGGCTATTCGGCCTTCGAGGCGCAAACCGATCAGGGGGTCCGCGTCGACGACGACCTTCGGCGGCGCGGCATTTCGGAACTCTTCATCGGCGGGCTTGCCACGGATTACTGCGTGCGAGCGACCACGCTCGACGCGCGACGGGCAGGCTTCCGCGTCACGGTCCTGACCGACGCCATCGCGGGAATTGCGGCCGACACTACCGAGCACGCCTTCGAAGAGATGCGGGAAGCCGGGGCCGTGCTCGTCCCAGCCGCATCCCTTCTCTCGAAGGCGTGATCCCCTCAACAGGAGATCAGGAGGGCAGGAGATCAGGATAGTTTCAAGAGTTCCTCCTGATCTTCTGATCTCCTGTTCACATCTCCTGAACTTTCAGACCTCCTGATCTCGCGATCTCACGCCCGCGCGGCCCGCCGGCGTCTCTGCCGCGTCCGTGCTGCCTTGCGCGCGGCTGCGCGGCGCACCTGTGGTCCTTTCGTCCGAACTGCGCGTCGCGCCGACGCCCGGCGTGCGGATGGCGAACGACGTCGCGCGGCGGTTCTGGCCTGACGCGCGAGCGCCTTTCTCGATGCGGCGCTCCGGCCTTCCCGCTCGAGCGCGCGGCGTACTGCGCGGGATCGCGTCGGTGAAGTGCGCGTCGCCCCGCGTCGCCCTGCGCGGCTGGCGTATGCGGCGCTCTTTCTCGTCTTCGACTTCGCGCTCGTCGGTGGCGGTGGAAGCTTCACGCCGGCACGACGCGCCTTCGACAGACCGATGGCGATCGCCTGCTTGGTCGAACGGGCGCCGTGCTTCCCCTCACGGATGTGCTCCATCTCCTCTCGTACGAACTCGCCCGCCTGAGTTGTCGGCGCCTTGCCCTGGCGCCTGTCTCGTCGAGCACGTTGGATAGTTTTCTGTTCAGGCATACGATCCTCCGTTACGTTCCGTAACAGTCCGGCAGATGACGTTATCGAGGGTGGCAAGTTCCAGGCCCTTCCCTGTCTGAGCAGCAAAGAGCAGGTGCGCCGCGCCCGAGCGGGGCGGGCCAATCGAGTCCCCGCGAAGTCCTGGGTTTACGTGCGAGCTGAACGGCATCTCATTGCGACCGTGTGGTCTACGTTATGCAGGGGCTCTGCTCACCTGCATCCGTCGGACCTTGCATCAGGGAGCCGCATTGTCCGTTGAACGTCGAGGGAGGCGATATGGCGTTCACGCTCACCACACCGGCCTTCAACAACGGTGCCGTCATACCGAAGCAGTTCACGTGCGACGGCGCCGACGCCGCCCCGCCGCTGACCGTGGCCGACCCACCAAAAGGCACTCGGAGTTTCGCGTTAATCGTTGACGACCCGGACGCGCCGAAGGGGGTGTTCACCCACTGGCTTGCGTTCGACATTCCCGGAGGCGATGGTGACCTTCGTGTAACGGAAGGCAAGACGCTCCGCAACAGCTTTGGAAGATCGGGTTACGGCGGCCCGTGTCCACCCCCGGGCCACGGCGTGCACCGTTACTTCTTCAATGTATATGCAGTCGACGTATCCTCGCTCGAGGTGCAGGGCGATGGCAGGAAGGCGCTGGAGGATGCGCTCCGCGGACATACGCTGGGTACGGCCCAGGTGATGGGCAAGTACGAGCGTCGGAAGTGACGTAACGGAACCGTCCAGATTTCTACTGGTGCTGCGATGTTCAGAAACGTTCAACCGTTTGCCGATCGGCGCGAAGCCGGAGCGGAGCTGGCTCAACTTCTTCCGGAGTACGCGAGCCGAAACGACGTCGTGGTCCTCGGCCTCCCGCGCGGGGGTGTTCCCGTTGCGTTCGAAGTCGCCCGGCGGCTCGGCGCACCGCTGGATGTCTTCCTCGTCCGCAAACTCGGCGTGCCCGGGCACCCCGAATTGGCGATGGGGGCAATCGCATCGGGTGGGGTTCGCGTACTCAACGACGAGGTCGTGAACTGGTATCGGATCCCCGAGAGTGTCATTGATGCCGTCGCTCAAGCGGAACAGGTCGAGCTCAATCGGCGAGAGCGCGCATACCGAGAGGACCGCGACCTCGTCGATCTTCGGTCGCGAGTCGTGTTGCTCGTCGACGATGGGCTTGCGACGGGGTCGTCGATGAAAGCTGCCGTTCAGGCAGTGCGGGCTCATGCGCCAGCGCGAGTGGTTATCGCGGCTCCGGTAGGAGCGCCCGATACCTGCCGCGCGCTGGGTGAAGTCGCCGACGAGGTCGTGTGCACCCGGCAGCCTGAAATGTTCTCGGCCGTCGGTCTGTGGTACCGCGATTTTTCCCAAACGACCGATGCCGAGGTGCGCGAGCTGCTTCGCGATGCGCGATTTGGCGTCGGTGACACGAGCAGCGTCAGCAGCCGCCGGTAAGGGCTAATCCGGCAGCGGGAGCTGCCCAGGCTGCCGCTTCGGCTTCGGCGGTGTGCGATACTCGTCGCCCTGTCCGCGGATTTGCTCAGGGTCGCTCGGCATTTGCTGCTCGCGGCCCGGCTCTTCCTGTGCTCGACCTTTCTCGCGCGACCCGCGATCCAGTGACTCGTCACGGTTCTGCTTGGCCATTCCCCTTTCCTCCTGGTGTCGGTGCTAGCGATCAGCAGCAAGCACCGTTCCAGCGATCCTGATGAAGAGCTTGAATCCCTTTGATTCGCGATCAGGGATTAAGACGAGAAGACTTTGGCCAGGCTGGCTTCACGGACGTGACTGTCCCAGATCGCGACGAGCCTGTCGGGATGCTGGTAGGGAAGCGGCCGCAGCAGGACGGCTTCGAGGATGCTGAAGACGGCGCTCGTCGCGCCAATCCCCAACGCGAGCGTCAGGACGACAGTGAGCGTCACCGTCGGCGTGCGGCCGAGCATTCGCGCTCCGAACCACAGATCCTGTTTCAGGCGTTCCAGAGCAGCCGTTCCGGACATGTGGCAACCTCCGGGCGATCTGTCTCGTCGAACGACCGAATGGTACCACGATGGGCCGTGGGCTTGATTACCGAGGGGAGCATCTGTATGCTCATATCGGTAACCGAGGCGAAGGCAGCAGAAGCCAGAAGCCAGAAGTTAGAAGTTAGAAGTTAGAGCGATCGTGGCAGGGTTCACTCTAGCTTCTAGATTCTGCTCATCGACAGCTCCATGAATTTTGACCGCTGGCGTTACACCGTCCCTCTCCGGCTGCGCGCGTTGTTCCAAACAAGCCGCGTGGATGCGGAGCTCGATGAAGAGATCCGGTCTCACGTCGAAGAGCGTGCGCGCGAATACCACGCCCGCGGCCTGAGCGAGCACGATGCGAGGCGGCACGCTCTTCGCGAGTTCGGCGGAATCACTCAGGTCAGAGAGCAGTGTCGCGAAACTCGAGGTGTCACGATGGTGGAGACGCTGATTCAGGATGTGCGGTACGGATGCCGGCTGCTGCTTCGAAATCCCGGCTTTGCGATCGTCGCGTCTCTGACGCTGGCGCTCGGCATCGGCGCGAACACGGCAATCTTCAGCCTCGTTCACGTGATTCTGCTCCGGCCGCTCCCGTACGCGCAGCCGGAAGGCCTCGTGAGCGTGACCGGCACGTACCCGAAAGGCGCCTTCGTCGCGATGCGCGGGCAGCTGCCGTCGATGGACGTAGGGGCGTATAGCGAGGGCCACGAATTGAATCTCACGGGCCTCGGCGAGCCGGTGCGCCTGACGGCAACGTTCGTTTCCGCGGAGTTGTTCGGGCTGCTCGGGGTTCAACCGAAGCTTGGTCGCACCTTCCAGTCGGGTGAGGACATGGCCGGCAATGATCAGTTCGTCATCCTGAGTCATTCGCTATGGGAGCGGCAATTCGCGCGCGACCGCGAGGTCATCGGCCGCCGGATCGACTTGAACGGCACGAGCCGCGAGATCGTCGGCGTGATGGGTGCAGATTTCCGGTTCGGCTCGGCGAACGCGCAGCTCTGGATTCCGCTGCACAACGACCCCAAGGACATCACCGCGCACTGGGCCGGCGACTTCATGCCGATCATCGGCCGGCTGCACGCCGGCGCCGGCCTCGATCAGGCGCGCTCCGAGGTTCGGACGTTCCAGTCGCGCGTGCGCGCGATGTTTCCGTGGCCGATGCCTGATGCCTGGAACAAGGATGTGAGTGTGGTGCCGCTGCAGCGAGATATGGTCGCTGGCGTGCGCGATCGATTGTTCATGCTGCTCGGCGCGGTGGGGCTCGTACTGCTGATCGCGTGCGCGAATACGGCAAACCTGATGCTCTCGCGCGCCGCTGCCCGGCAGAAGGAGCTGGCGATTCGCGGCGCCCTTGGGGCCGGCGAGCGACGGCTTGCGAGGCAGCTCCTCACCGAGAGCGTCCTGCTCGCCATCGTGGGTGGTCTGTTTGGATTGCTCCTCGCGACGGGCGGACTCTCACTCCTGAAATGGGTGCTGCCACCCGATACGCCGCGTCTGGCAGATGTTCACGTGGACTGGCGTGTGCTCGCCTTCACCGGTGCGCTCGCGATCGTCACCGGGATCGTGTTTGGGCTCGCGCCCGCGCTGCACGCCTCGCGAACGGTTCGTCACCCGGGGTCCCCGCGGCGCGTTCTCGGCGCCGTGGGGTGGCACGATCGGCTCAAATTGTCCGGACGCGACTCAGGGGCCGCCGTTCCACAGGGGCTCGGGAAGCTGCTCGTGACGGCGGAAGTGGGCCTCGCAGCCCTGCTCGTCGTCGCCGCGGGTCTCCTGATTCGGAGTTTCTGGACGCTGTCGCACGTGAACCCCGGCTTCCGTGCCGATCATGTGTTGACCGCGCGCCTCACGCCCAACGAGTCATTCTGCACCGAGCCGGAACGGTGCCTTGCGTTCTATCGAGGGGTGCTCGAGCAGGTTCAAGCTTCTCCTGGCGTACTCGACGCGGCGCTCGTCAACACGCCGCCGCTCGGCGGTCGCGTAGCGAAGCGGTCGTTCGTCATCGAGAAGGTCACCGCTCAGAACCGCGTGGCCCCGCTCTTCTGGCTGAACATCGTCACGCCGGACTATTTCAAGGTGATGGGAGTTCCGCTCGTGATCGGTCGAACGTTCGTTCCGGCTGACACGTCCGGCGGACCTCCGGTGGCGATCGTGACCGCGTCAACAGCTCGCCGTTTCTGGGGCGACGAAACTCCCGTCGGCAAGCACGTTCGGTTCGTCGGCGAAATGGACTGGCACACCGTGGTCGGCGTCGTCGGCGACGTGCGAGCGTACGATTTGCAGAACGAAGTGCCCGGATGGATCGCGGGCATGGCCTACGTGCCGTACACGCCACGAGCAACTGGAGAAGATCGTCGCGTGCCGGCGGCGATGACGCTCGTCGTTCGCACCACGCTGGATGAGGCGGCGACCGAGTCGAGGATTCGACGAATCGTGTCCGGCGCGAGCCGCGAAGTCCCCGTCAGCGAAGTCAGGACGATGCAGGAAGCGATTTCGGAGGCGGTGGCGACGCCAGCGTCGACGGCGGTGCTGTTTGGCGCGTTTGCGGCGCTGGCGCTGGGACTCGGCGTTGTAGGCATCTACGGCGTGCTGTCGTTCCTCGTTTCGAAGCGGACCCAGGAGATCGGCATCCGGCTCGCGCTGGGCGCCCAGCGCCGGGATGTGCTTCGACTGATGATCAGGGAAGCGGTGAAGCTGTCCGCATCCGGCATGGCGTTGGGCCTGCTCGGCGCGTTCCTGGCGACACGTCTTCTCTCGAGTCAGCTCTACGGGATCAGCGCGTTCGATCCGCTCACCTATGCTGCTGTTGTCGGTGTGATGACCCTCGTCGTCGTGCTTGCGTGCTGGGTTCCGACGAGGCGCGCGACCCGGATCGACCCGCTGATCGCGCTCCGGAACGGGTGACGCGTCAGTCGAGCCTACAGCTCGATGCAGGCCGCCCCGAGGTGTTCGATGAGGTCGCGATCCGATGTGGCGACGCGCCAGCCGCGTACTTGCGCGTGCGCCGCAATCAGCCGGTCGAACGGATCGCGCGTCCACGCGAGCTCGACAGCCTTGAGAAACCAGGTCGTCGGCGGAGGATCGTCGACTGCCCACCGGTCATCATCGACGATCGCCCGCATGGCCCCGGGGACAAGCCGGATTTTTCCCGCTTCGTGGAGATACTGCAGCTCGAGGAGGGTTGCCGGCGAGACGTATAGACGGCCGTCGCGCATCACTTTTCTTGCGCGCGGATGTGATTTCTGGACCCAGATCAGGGCGTTGGTATCGAGCAGCGTCACCGTCCGCGTCGACCCCGAAAGCGCACACCGGTGGCGGTCCAGTCCCACGTCCACTCACCCCTGGCGACGGATCGATCGATAACGTGGATGAGCGTCTTTCGCCGTTTCGGCTGCGGCCGCCCGGCGGCGCGTGACAGCCGGTACGGCACACCTCGCCGCTCGATGATGACCGTCCCGCCCCGGTCCACTTCATCCAGCGCCTCTGCGAGCCGCTCTCTTACGAGACTGACCGAGTATTTTTTCATGACATGTACATTGTACATAGATAATGCGTGCTGCGCCAGTCAGAACGGTGCACCGATTCGCACCGCTTGTTCGAGTCGGTCACCGTTCAAAAGCGCGCCGGAGCAGAGCGATCGCCAGCGGCGCCTCCGTCGGAAGGTCCTTCGTCGATGCCTCGACGCTGATTCGCTGGTCGTATCCGATCGTCTTCAGGTTCGCGAAGAAGGGGCCGTAGTCGAACTCCTCCCACTTCTGTGGAAACACGCGGCCCTGGGGATTGGCGACGTGCAGGTGACGGATGTGGTCTTTGGCTCGAATGACGATCGCGGGATCCTCTTTCTCGCTCGCCAGGTGGTAAAAGTCGATCATCAGCTGGAAGTTCGGGTCGTTGATCGCGTTGACGAGCTCGAGTCCTTCCGCCGCGGAGTTGATGATGTTCGTCTCTTCTTTGCGAAGCGGCTCGATCGCGATCGTGATCCCGTTCGTCCGTGCCTCCTGGGCGGCCGCTCGCCCGAATTCCACGAGCTGCTTGAAGGCATCTTCCTTCGCGAATCCATCGGGCACTCTGCGGGCACCACCGCTGCCGAACACGACGATCTGCGTGCCGAGTCGTGCCAGCCGCGCGAACGCTTTCTTGACGTACGCCATCTGCTGTTCACGATCGGTCTGCGGTCCCGTGACCTTCAATGCGGCTGGCAGGAACAGGTTCGTCGCCGGAACGGCCAGCCCGACTTCGTTGATGCGCCGGGCGGCGGCTTCGAAATCCGCATCCGGCAGCGACGCAATCTCCGACGTGCCGAGCTCGATGTAATCGAAGCCAGCAGCCTTTGCAGCCTCGAGGTTCTTCAGCCCTGTGCAGTAGCCGACCTGAACCTTCCCCTGCTGCCCCGCCACGCCTGACGTGAGCACGAGTGCGAGCAGGGGCAGAAGAATCGACAGGTGACTGGCAGCGACGACTCTTTTCATGACCGCCTACTCTACAATGGCGATCCCCGCCGCTGTCCAACATTTATCGATCGCTGAGCGGCCTGATTCGATCCAGCGCCTCGAGTGATGACCGCTCGAGGCGGTCGGCGTCACGAAGCTTGCGCATGTCCGCCTTTCGCAATGCGACGCCGCGAACACGCCAGGCTTCCTCTCGTAGCCGGAGAAACTCGGTTGCGTCGGCTGCCAGCGGTTGGAGCTCCGGCGGCACACCTTCAATCGCAAGCAAGCGTTCACGCGCTTCGTGGAGGGGAGGTACGATCGAGCTGTCGATCAGCTGCGCGAGGGCGTCTGCTTTGATCGCGCCGAGCCGAAACTGACCGACGGCCTTTTCGTAGCCGCCTACCGTGCGATTCTCGATCTCGATGATTCGAGAGACCTCTGGCCGAATGTCGGCGACCCCGCGCAGAGGCACTGCACACAGGACCGTGGTCCCCAGCGTCGTCGCCAGAGTGACGGCGATTCGCCGCGCGGGCGGCTTGTGCTGACCGATACCGCGCGCGAGCACGAGCCCGGAGAGAGCGCCGACGCCGAACGCGACGAGCGCTGTGGGCTTGTCGATCTCCCCGCTCATGACGTTGAACAGCGCGAACACCGCTGCGGTCGGGATGACGTTCGCTAACGATCTGGGACGGATCAATACGGTCTGCCGTTGTATGAGTACCCAGATCGTCACGGCGATCAGCAGGCCGAACAGGCCAAAAACCGCGCCTTCCGCGCCCACGGTCACGGAAACGCGATTCGCCGACAGGCTGATGAGACTTGTCACCACACCCGACGTCACGTACACGAGCGCAAAGGTGATGGGTCCCACGAGTCGCTCCAGCAGCAAGCCGAGTTGCGCAAGTGCTGCGATGTTGACGACGAACCGAAACAGGCCCGCGTGCACGAACGTGGAGGTCAGCAGTCGCCACCACTCGCCGTTTGTCGTGCGCGGACCGAAGTTGCCTCCCCACCGGACGAGTGTGTCCGGATCGCCCAATGAACCGGCGTGCAGCAACATCAACGCGAGCGTTCCTGCATTCAGAGCAATCAACATGGGGGTCGCGAGTACGAGCGGCGTACGGGCGCGTACCAGCTCTGAGGTCTCGTCACGTTTAGGCCGTGACTGGATAGCCGCCATCACCTGTCGCACACGCTTCATCACGGCGGCGAGCAATCGCTGCCGCTCGGCAGGTGTCATGAAGTAGAGAGCACAGCCAGAGAGGATCAGGACTGCTGCGATCATCGTAGGCTCCACAAAAGGGAAAAGGGACAAGGGAAAAGGGACAACGAAAACCCCTTCTTCGTTTCGCTCTTTATCCCTTTTCCCTGGTCCCTTTTCCCTTTCCACTAAGGTCAAGACGCATGCCAGGCGACGCGCCATTTCTGGAAGGTTTTCTCGACCGAGCGGGTGTGGTCCCCTCGTCCGATTTCAAGAGTTGGAGATGACCTACGAGCTCTGTAACCGCGCCCCGGGCGCACAACCCGCGTGCCGGCGTCCCCGCTGGGGTCAGTGAATGGGCGCTGGAAGGCTTGATTCGCCCATCAGGTAGGCGTCGACACCCCGCGCGGCGCTGCGGCCGTCGGCGATCGCCCAGACGATGAGCGATTGACCGCGCTGCATGTCGCCGGCCGTGAACACGCCGTCGATGTTGGTCATCCACCGATCGTCGCGCCAGAGGGTGCCGCGATCGGTGACACGTACGCCCAGCGCGTCGATCAGCGGTGCGCGCTCCAGACCTCGAAAACCCATCGCGAGTAGAACGAGATCCGTCTTCAGCTCGAATTGAGTTCCGTCGATCCGATTCACGAGCATCCGGCCGTTGTCGCGGACGGTCTCGACCTGCACGGCTTGAAGAGCCGTGACGCGTCCGCGCTCGTCCTCGAGGAACCGCTCGGTCGACACCGAGAACACACGATCGCCGCCCTCCTCGTGCGCGGACGAGGTCCTGAAGACGTTCGGCCACTGCGGCCAGGGATTCTCCGGTGCCCGGTCATCCGGTGGGCGCGGGAGCAGCTCGAACTGGTGCACCGATCTCGCGCCCTGCCGGTGAACGGTGCCGAGGCAGTCGGCGCCCGTGTCGCCGCCGCCGATGATCACGACGTGCTTCCCTTCGGCGCTGATGATCTCCTCGGGTGCGACGTCGTCTCCCTCGCACCGGCGGTTCTGTTGTGTCAGATAGTCGACAGCGAAATGAATCCCCGCGAGATCGCGACCGGGCACCTCGAGGTCGCGCGGCCACGGTGCGCCGCAGCACAGGACGATGGCGTCGAACTCCGCACGAAGGTCCGCGACTGCGATATCGACGCCGATGTTCGCGCTGGCTCTGAACTCGATTCCTTCGGCTTCCATCACCTTCAGCCGTCGATCGAGCACGCGCTTCTCGAGCTTGAACTCGGGGATGCCGTAGCGAAGCAGGCCACCGATGCGATCCGCTCGCTCGAACACGGTGACGAGATGACCGCACCGATTCAGCTGATCGGCGGCCGCGAGACCCGCCGGTCCCGATCCGACGATCGCGACGCGCTTCCCGGTGCGCCGCCCGGGTGGGTTGGCTGCAATCCATCCCTCTTCGAACGCACGCTCGACGATCGTGAGCTCGATTGCCTTGATCGTCACCGGATCGTCGTTGATGCCGAGGACGCACGCGCCTTCGCACGGCGCCGGGCACAGACGTCCAGTGAGCTCGGGGAAGTTGTTCGTCGCGTGCAGCCGCTCGAAGGCCGTGCGCCATCGGCCCGCGTAGACGAGATCGTTCCAGTCGGGAATTTGATTTCCAAGCGGGCAGCCTTGATGGCAGAACGGGATGCCGCAATCCATGCAGCGTGCGCCCTGCGCCCGGATTTCCGCCTCCTGGTGCAGACGCCAGACCTCGCGCCAATCTCGAACCCGCTCGGGCACGGGGCGATACGGCAGCGAGCTGCGCCGGATTTCGAGAAAGCCCGTGGTCTTACCCATTGGCCGCCTTCAAGACCATGACCGGCACGTCGACCGCATGATCACGAGATTCCGCTTGAACCCGCTCCGAACGTTCCTTAGCCTGCATCGCGAGCATGCGTGCGTAGTCGCGCGGCAGGACCTTGATGAATCGGTCGCGCGCCGTCCTCCAGTTCAACAGCAGACGCGCGGCAACAGCGCTGCCGGTGTAACGCACATGGCGCTTCAACAGATCGCGAACCCGCTCCGCGTCTTCGACATCCATCGAGAGAAGATCGACCATCTCGCGATTGCACCGATGCTCGAACGTGTCGTCGGTGTCGAAGACGTAGGCCATCCCGCCGCTCATGCCGGCTGCGAAGTTGCGCCCCGTGCGGCCAATCACGACGACAGCGCCAGCCGTCATGTACTCACAGCCGTGATCGCCGACGCCTTCGACGACGGCGTGCACGCCACTGTTGCGGACTGCGAAACGCTCACCGGCGATTCCACAGACGTAGGCTTCGCCGCCCGTCGCGCCGTAGAGCGAGACGTTGCCGATGATGACGTTCTCGCTCGCGACGAACGTCGCCTGCCGCGGCGGGAAGACGATCAGCTTGCCGCCCGAGAGGCCTTTACCCCAGTAGTCGTTCGAATCACCTTCGAGGGTCAGCGTCACGCCTCGTGGAAGGAACGCCCCGAAGCTCTGTCCGGCGGATCCGATGAAGCGAATCGTGATCGTGTCGTCCGGGAGACCGTCGCCGCCGTACCGTCGCGTGATCTCGTATCCGAGCCTGGTTCCGACGGCGCGGTTCACGTTGCTGATCGGCAAGTGCAGCTCGATTGGCTCCTTGCGCTCGAGCGCGGCCGATGCCTGCGCGATGAGCTCGACGTCGAGCGCCTGGTCGAGGCGGTGATCCTGCGCACGGACACACCTTCGTGCCGCGCCGTCTGACGTCTCCGGCTCGTGCAGAACCTGCGTCAGGTCGACGCCGCGCGCTTTCCAGTGCGCCAGCGCCGGCTTCATGTCGAGACGATCGACGCGTCCGATCATCTCGTCCATGGTCCGGAACCCGAGCTCCGACATCAGATCGCGCACTTCCTCGGCGATGAACCGGAAGAAGTTCTCGACGAACTCCGGTTTCCCCGTGAACTTCTTTCGCAGCTCCGGATCCTGCGTGGCTACGCCAACCGGGCACGTGTTCAGGTGGCACACGCGCATCATGACGCAGCCCGAAACCACGAGGGCGGCCGTGGCGAACCCGTACTCCTCGGCGCCAAGTAGGGCGGCGATGACGACGTCGCGTCCCGTCTTCATCTGCCCATCGGCCTGGACGACGATGCGATCGCGCAGGTTGTTGAGGACGAGGACTTGTTGCGTCTCTGCGAGCCCGAGCTCCCACGGGATCCCGCTGTGCTTGATCGACGTGAGCGGAGAAGCGCCCGTGCCGCCGTCGTGACCGGAAATCAGGACCACGTCGGCATGCGCCTTTGCCACGCCGGCGGCAACGGTCCCGACGCCGACCTCGGCGACCAGCTTGACGTGAACGCGCGCGCGCGGATTCGCGTTCTTCAGGTCGTAGATGAGCTGCGCGAGGTCTTCAATTGAATAGATGTCGTGATGCGGCGGCGGCGAAATCAGCGTCACGCCTGGCGTCGAGTGCCGCACCTTCGCGATCCACGGATACACCTTGTGGCCGGGAAGCTGGCCTCCCTCGCCAGGCTTCGCGCCCTGAGCCATCTTGATCTGCAGGTCGTCGGCGTTGACCAGGTACTCGCTCGTGACACCGAACCGCGCGGACGCGACCTGCTTGATCGCGCTGCGCCGGGAATCGCCGTTCGGATCGAGACGATAGCGAACGGGATCCTCGCCGCCTTCACCCGTGTTCGATTTTCCACCGAGGCGGTTCATCGCGATCGCCAGGGTCTCGTGCGCTTCCTGGCTGATCGATCCGTACGACATCGCGCCGGTCGCGAAACGCCGGATGATCGACTCAATCGGTTCGACCTCGTCGAGCGGCACTGGCTTCGCAGCGCGTTTGAGCTCGAGCAGTCCGCGGAGGGTGCCGAGGCGCCGGCTCTGGTCGTTCACGAGCTGCGTGTATTCGCGATAGACCTTGGACTGCCCGGTTCGCGTCGCGTGCTGAAGCTTCTGCACGGTCTCCGGGTTGAACAGGTGCAGCTCGCCGTCGCGGCGCCACTGGTACTCGCCGCCCGGATCGAGATCGACGTTGGAGCTCGCGCGCGGTGAATACGCCGACGCATGCCGTTGGCGCGCCTCCTCGGCGATCACTTCGATTCCGACTCCGCCGATGCGGGATGCCGTCCACGTGAAGTACCTGTCGATGAACACCCGCTCGAGGCCGACGGCCTCGAAGATCTGCGCTCCGCAGTAACTCTGGAGCGTGGAGATGCCCATCTTGGACATCACCTTGAGAATGCCCTTGTTCAGGGCACGGATGTAGTTGGCGACGGCGCGCTCGTGCGTGATGTTCTCGAGCATCCGCTGCCGAATCATGTCGTCGAGCGTCTCGAACGCCAGATACGGATTCACGACACCCGCGCCGTACCCGATCAGGAGCGCGACGTGATGCACTTCGCGCGCGTCGCCGCTCTCGAGCACCAGCGCGCATCGGGTGCGAGCACCCTCGCGGACCAGGTGATGGTGTACGCCGGCCGTGGCGAGCAGGCTCGGGATTGGCGCAAGGTGCTCGTTGACGCCCCGGTCGGAGAGGATCAGAATCGTGTGATTGTCCCTGACCGCTGCAAGCGCA
Organism: Acidobacteriota bacterium; assembly: GCA_046727175.1. GTDB lineage: Bacteria > Acidobacteriota > Vicinamibacteria > Vicinamibacterales > 2-12-FULL-66-21 > JBKPCD01. Next base: position 29,433 of record JBKPCD010000072.1, read on the forward strand.
CGATCGCAGAGCTCCGCCATCGCTCGCTCGAGACCGCGCCCGCCCTCGGCGGCTCGATAGAGCATCGGCAGCGTAGTCGACCGGAAGCCGGCGAGCTGGATGTGTCCGAGCTTCGCAAGCTGCGCGTTGTCGATGATCGGGTACTCGATCCCGATCTGCCGGCAGGATTCCGGCTCCGGCTTCAGCAGATTCCGTTCGGGCCCGATCGTCGACGCCATCGCGGTCACGAGCTCTTCGCGAATGGCGTCGAGCGGCGGATTCGTGACCTGTGCGAAGAGCTGCTTGAAATAGTCGTAGAGGAGTCGCGGCCGATCGGACAACACGGCAAGCGCCGTGTCGGTGCCCATCGATCCGACCGGCTCCTCTCCCTGCTGCGCCATCGGTCCCAGCAGCAGCTTGAGATCTTCGCGCGTGTAGCCGAACGTCTGCTGGCGCCGCAGCACGGTCGCGTGATCCGGCTCCGGCAGATACGGGGCCGCCGTCACATCGTCGATCGAGATCAGGTTCTCTTTCAGCCAGTCGCCATACGGGTGCTGACGCGCCAGCGTCTCCTTGATCTCGTCGTCGTCGATGATGCGTCCCTGCGCGGTGTCGACGAGAAAGACACGCCCCGGGTGCAGCCGCTCCTTGACGAGCACGTTCTCCGGCGGAATATCCAGGACGCCGACCTCGGACGCCATGACGACCAGATCGTCTTTGGTGACGTAGTAGCGCGACGGCCGAAGGCCGTTCCGGTCGAGTACCGCCCCGATCACGGTGCCATCTGTGAACGCAATCGAAGCGGGTCCGTCCCATGGCTCCATGAGCGAGGAGTGATATTCGTAGAACGCCCTGCGCTCCGGGCTCATGCTGTCGTCGTGCTGCCACGGCTCGGGGATCATCATCAGGATGGCGTGCGGCAGCGAGCGGCCCGCCATCACGAGGAACTCGAGCACGTTGTCGAAAGTTGCCGTGTCGCTTCCGCCTTCGACGATAATCGGAAGCACCTTTCGGAGGTCGTCGCCGAAGCTGTCGGACCGGAGCAGCGCCTCGCGCGCCTTCATCCAGCTGATGTTGCCGCGCAGCGTGTTGATCTCGCCGTTGTGCGCGATATAGCGATACGGATGGGCGAGCGGCCACGACGGGAACGTGTTCGTGCTGAAGCGTTGGTGCACGAGCGCGAGCGCCGAATCGACGTCCGGATCGCTCAGATCGGGGAACATGCTCTCGATCTGGTCCGCCGTGAGCATCCCTTTGTAGATGAGCGTCCTGGACGAGAGGCTGACGACGTAGAAGAACTTGCGCTCCGGAGAGGGGAGCGCCGCAACTGCGTGCTCGACTCGCTTCCTGATGACGTAAAGCTTGCGTTCGAATCGGGGCTGGAAGTCATCCGCCGTGCCCGCGAGCTGGGGTCCAGCGCCGATGAAGATCTGCTTGAAGTCGGGCTCGGCGGCAACGGCGGACGCGCCGAGCGCGCGATCGTCGATCGGTACGTCGCGCCAGCCGAGCACGCGTTGCCCCTCTTCGCGCACGATCCGCTCGAAGAGCGCTTGAATCTCGGACCGCAGAGCGGGATCGCGCGGCAGGAAGACGAGCCCGGCGCCGTAATGACCTGCGGAAGGGAGCTCGATGCCGATCCGGTTCGCTTCCTTGCGGAGGAAGCGGTCCGGGATCTGAATCAGGATGCCGGCACCGTCCCCAGTGTTCGCCTCGCATCCACAGGCGCCACGATGGAGGAGGTTGATGAGGACCCGCAGGGCTTGACGGACGATCGCGTGCGATCGCTGTCCCCTGACGTGGACGACGAATCCGACGCCGCAGGCGTCATGCTCATGTGCAGGGTCGTAGAGACCCTGTGCAGGCTCCTCTCCAGCGTGTGGCACGAGGTTCTTTATGAACGACGTTCACGCAGAAGCGAAACAGAATCTTCTCATTGTTGCCATGCATTCCGCTTCTGAGTGATGTATTCGTCCCTTGGATGGGTGCCATGCTCAAAACCGGGGCTCGGGAGCTCGCGGTTCAGGCCTCGCTGGTGCTCGGAGGCGGCTAGTGAAAAGATGCTCGGTAGCTCGCTAATCGGGATACACGATGGACGATCACACGAGGAACACGACGGCCGACCCGGCGGAACCATCCGATGCATCTGCCGGCACCGCACAGACGAGTGCCGAAGTTTCCGGTGAGGTTGCGAAGGGCGATGAAGCGGCTCAGTCGGCACCGGTCCGACGCATCGAGGTGCCTTCATACCCTCGCGCGACGCGGCGAGAGTTGATCAAGCTGGCGCCACTGCTTGCGGTAGGAGTTTTTGCAATTCCGAGATTCCAGCCGGCGCTGTTCAAGGCCGGTCTCACGTTTACCGACTGGGCAGCGGCGTCGTGGTTCCGACGACGGCATCTGGCGCCCACGTTTGCGGACAGCGACGTCGTCCCGATCGAGCGATTTCCCTTCAACAGTTATGCAGGCGACGATCCAGGAATCGATCTCGCCGCCTGGACACTACAGGTCGACGGATTGGTTGCCCGACCGGGCGATTACACGCTGCCACAGATTCAGGCGTTGCCGAAAGTGCGGCAGAACACGCGGCACGTGTGCGTCGAGGGCTGGAACGTCATCGGGCGATTCGGTGGCGCGCGGTTCGCGGACCTGCTTGCGCTCGTCGGCGCCGACACGACCGCTCGCTACCTGACGTTCGAGTGCGCCGACGGGTATTACGAATCGCTCGATATGGCGACCGCTCTCCACCCGCAGTCGCTTGCCTGCTACGAGATGTACGATGCGCCGCTCCCGCGGGGCCACGGCGCACCGTTGCGACTGCTTCTGCCCACCAAGATTGGCTACAAATCGGCGAAGTACCTGATCACGATGACCGTCACCAACGACCTCCAGGCGCTGGGATACTGGGAAGATCAAGGCTATGACTGGTTCTACGGTCTCTGAATCTCCCGAACCCCAGTGGCCGGCGCCCGAGGCCGTTGACTTCGCGTACGAAGTTCGCGCGGCCTACGAACATCCCTGGCTCGTGCGCCTGACGCACTGGCTGACGGCGGTCTGCCTCTTCGTGCTGATTGGCAGCGGGCTCCAAATCTTCATGGCCTTTCCGAGCTTCGGACCGAAGATCCCTCAAGAGAATTTCATCGAGATTCCCGAAGCATTTCGAATTGGTGGCTGGCTCGCGGGCGCGCTGATGTGGCACTTCACGTTCATGTGGATCTTCATCGCCACGGGTGTCGCGTATCTCATTTTTCAATGTGTCAGCGGCCGCTATCGAATGGTGCTGTTCACGCGCCGCGACGTGGCCGGCGTGTGGCCGATGGTGAAGCACTACGCTCTGCGACATCCGCAACCGCTGTTAACCGCCCCGTACAATCCGCTCCAGAAGCTGGCTTACACGAGCACGATTCTGCTCGGCGTTGCCTCGGTGGCGACCGGTCTCGTGCTGTTCAATCCTGTCCAGTTCTCATGGCTGACGTGGCTGATGGGCGGATTCTCCCGAGCGCGTGTGTGGCACTTCCTCGCGATGTGCGGGTTCCTGGCATTCATTCCCGGCCACCTCGTGATGGTGGCGGTGCATGGATGGAAGAACTTCGTGTCGATGGTCGTCGGGTGGAAGCGGGACCCAGAGTATCGGGCGGAATAACAGGAGAGCGCGGAGAAGAGGGTAAACAGGAGAAGGGAGTAAAGGAGAAGAAAATTCGTGGTCTTCTCCTTCCCCCCTTTCTCCTGCTAATTCGTCTTCTCCCGTTCTCCTGTTGACGTTTTGTCTCTCTTCGTGAACGCGATGTACGTCACCGCATCCCAGGCGTTGTGGATGCCGATGAAGAGCAGGAGCAGCGCGGTCGCGCCAATCACGAAGAGCGCTCCTTCGGGCCGGCGGTGGAGGACGATCGCCGCGGCGAAAAGGGTCGCGTAGGCGACGATTGGGAGCGCGTTGTGCCAGAGCCAGTCCTCGAACACGGGCGCGTAATCGGTCTGTCGACGCGCGTGCCTGAGGACGATCGCGCCATAGACCAGGCCGCCGAGCCCGCAGACCGCGAGGCCGAGCCCCGCACTCGACAGCACATGCCACGGCGCGCTGAGGATCGCCGAGATGAGCAGGACCACACAGAAGTGGACGATCGTCGGCGTGCCGAAGGCGCGCATCGCCCCTCCGGTGACGGCATTCGCTTCGGCGCCCAGAGTGACGACGACGAACTGCAGACCCGTCAGCGCAGCGGCCGACGAGCCGATGATCACGTAGAAGCTTTCCCAGGCAGCAAGCGGCGAGACGGCGTGTTCCACGATCCATCTCCAGTCTATAGGCCATATACTCTCATCCCGCTCACGTTCCGCTTACTTGCAGCAGCCGTGAACGAAACAGGAGGTCAGGAGAATAGGAGAAAAGACCTCTGGATTTCTCCTGATCTCCTGACCTCCTGTCAGGTCGCGGAACGGGAGTCGGGGATTTTGCCACGCGCATTACGAAGAGAGGCGCCATGAATCGCAGAGTCTTCTTCAACGCGCTGGCCGCCGCGCCGGCGCTCGGACTGTTGCGTCCCGCGGAAGCAAGGGCCGAGTTGCCCAAGGCGAAGATCACGCGGGTGCGCATTTATCGGCCGCCGGATTTCAACCCGTTGTTCAACCAGAGCAACATGGTCGTGACCGTCGAGACGGATGCCGGTATCACGGGCGTCGGAGAGGGCGGATCGAAGGACACGCTCGAGCAGGTTGCCGGGACGCTGATTGGGAAGAACCCGTTTCGGATCGAGGCGATCTGGCAGGAAGCCTATATCGCGTGGTTCTATCCGCCGGGTCGCGAGAAGGCGCACGCCCTCGGCGCGCTCGATCTCGCGCTGTGGGACATCAAAGGGAAGGCGTTCGGGGTTCCGGTGCACGAGCTCCTCGGCGGCGTCGCGCGGGATTACTGCGAATGCTACGCGACCGGCGGCGTCCGTCCACCCGACGCAAAGCCGGGTGCGACGGTGAGCTTGAAGGACCGAGCGAAGGCGACCATGGAAGCCGGGTATCGCGCGTTTCGGATGGCGCCTGCCGACGTTGCCATCGGAGGTGTGTACGACACGCGCTCGGTCGTGCGGCGGGTTGCGCAGGATTGCAAGGAGGTCCGCGAAGCCATCGGGGCCGACGGCAACTGGTGCATCGACTTTCATCAGCGCTTCGACTTGAATGATGCGCTGCGCCTCTGCAAGGCGATCGAGGAGTACGACCCGTTCTTCGTCGAGGATCCGGTCCGCGACGAGCACGCGCTGCAGGACATCCCGGCGCTCCGGAAGATGACGGGCGTGCCGCTGACGCACGGTGAAGAGTGGGGGCTGCGCTGGGACTTCAACAGGCTCGTGGAGAATCACGACGTCGACTTCATTCGATCCACGTTGCCGAACGTCGGCGGCATCACTGAGATGATGAAGGCCGCCGCCATCTGCGAGACGCATGCGGTCGGCATCATCCCGCACTTCACGGGTCCGATCGCAACAGCCGCGCTCGTCAACTGTCTGTCGACATTTTCCGGTCCCGTGATGATGGAGTACAACTACGGCGGACGGCCGATAGACTATTTGCCCGAGTGTCTGGATTTCAAGAACGGCAAGGCGTACACGAACCAACGTCCGGGACTTGGCGTGACGCTCGACATGAAGCGGCTGACGATGATCGGCGAGGTCACGGAACCGGGCCGCCGGAACGTCTATCGACGGCCGGACGGGTCGCTCACGCATTGGTAAGGTTCCCGGTTCACAGGTTCCAGGTTCCAGGCAGGTTCTATGTTCCAAGCAGGTTGTCACGGAGGCGGGCGGAACCGACCTGGAACCAGGAAACCTGTGAACCTGGAACCCGTCATGGAGGCGTTATGAATCGTCGCGATGCAATCCAGTCGATCTCTCTTGCCGGCGGAGCCTCCTTTCTCGCCTCTCGAGAATTGCTCCCTGCGGGGCTCGGTCCCCATCTGAATGCCGGGTACGCGCAAGCGGTGAAGGGAACGGCGCCGGTCAGAATCCGGGAGATCAAAACGATCCTGACGGCGCCGAATCGCATTCGCCTGGTGGTGGTGAAGGTCGAAACGTCGGAGCCCGGGCTGGTCGGCTGGGGCTGCGCCACGTTCACGCAGCGCGCCCTCGTCGTTCAGACGGCCATCGACAAGTTTCTCAAGCCGTTCCTGATCGGCCGCAGCGTCGACGAAATCGAAGACATCTGGCAGTGCTCGTACGTGAGCTCGTACTGGCGCAACGGGCCGGTGCTGTTCAACGCGATGAGCGGCGTCGACATCGCGCTCTGGGACATCAAGGGCAAGCGCGCGGGGATGCCGCTCTATCAACTGCTCGGCGGCAAGGTGCGGCAGGGCGCCGACTGCTACTTCCACGCGAGCGGCAACAGCTTCACCGAAGTCGAAGAGAACGCGCGACGCGCGATGGAGCAGGGATTCCGGCACGTCCGCGTTCAGGTGGCCACGCCAGGGTACGCCGGGTACGGCGCGCGCGGCACCGCTCCCACGGCGCCCACGGGGTCACAGGATGAACCCGTCGGTCCCACGAATCCGAGGGCAATCTGGGAATCAGGGCCGTACGTGCGCATGCTGCCGAAGTTCTTCGAGCATCTGCGCTCGAAGCTCGGCGACGAGGTGGAGCTCCTTCACGACGTGCACGAGCGCGTGACGTTGAACGAAGCGGTCAATCTCTGCAAGTCGCTGGAACCCTATCGGCTGTTCTTCCTCGAGGATCCGTTTCCGCCCGAACAGAACGAGCACTTCCGGCTGCTGCGACAGCAGACGAGCATCCCGATCGCGATGGGCGAGCTGTTCAACACGCAACACGAGTACCTGCCGCTGATCAAGGATCGCCTCATCGATTTCATTCGCATTCACATCTCGCAGATTGGCGGCTTGAGTCCGGCGCGCAAGGTTGCTGCGCTGAGCGAGTACTTCGGCGTCCGCACCGCATGGCATGGCCCCGGAGATGCATCGCCGATCGCGCACGCCGCGCAGCTGGCGCTGGAGCTGGCAAGCTACAACTTCGGCGTGCACGAAGGCAGTGGGTTTCCGAAGGAAACCCAGGAAGTGTTCGTTGGGTGCCCGGAAGTCAAGAACGGCTACATGCTCGCGCAGGAAAAGCCGGGACTCGGGATTGAGATCGACGAGACGCTCGCGGCAAAGTTCCCCGTCGCCGATGCGCCGCCGAACTTCGACTACTCGTGGGGGACAACGCGGCGCCGGGACGGGACCGTGATTAGACCGTAACGGATGGAAGATGGTAAATGGTAAATGGTAAATGGAAGAGACTTCCGTTCACCGTTTTCCATTTACCATCTTCCATCTTCCATTGTCAGGCGTAGCGTTTTGCTGCGCGCTCCTGGGCCTTCTGACGCTCGACGTCACGATTCCGCGGCGGCGCGCTCGTCGTGAACGTCCGAATCAGCCGTTCGGCCGCGGCGGTCACTTCCTCGACCGCGCGATTGAATGCCGCTTCGTTCGCGCGCGAGGGGCGAGTCGCGCCGCTCACTTTCCGGACGAACTGCAGCGCAGACGCGCGGATCTCCTCATCAGTGGCGGGCGGCTCGAAATTGGCGAGCGTTCGGATATTGCGACACACGGGATAACTCCACTGATATCAAACGATGTTCACTGTCACGCGCCGACGGCGGCTCCACGAAGGGGGACAATGTCGTGCTAACAGCCTCACACAAGGTGAATCAGTTACTCATTATAGCGTTCGGCATTCTGCGCGCCCGATTCCTCAGCGCGAGCTCGATGGCGTCAATACTCGCCGGATTGACGTTATGTGTCGGCTCCGGATTTGCCGACGCTGGTCCAGTCGACTTCGGCAGAGCCGAGTTGCACCGAGCGCTGCGCGCGCGCGGTCTGAAGGCGGAGTCGATCGTAATCGAACTTCGATCGGGGCCGCCCGAGACTTGGTCGATTCGTACTGGCCGCATCGTCGGTGGAGACGAGCGCGGGCTGATGTACGGCCTGCTGGAAGCCGCAGCCCAGATCCGCACGGCTGGTAAATTGACGTCTGCGTCCGGCCAGCCGGCAACGCCGATGCGGGGCATCCGCACCTTCATCCACAACGAGGACCTCGAGAAGAGCTGGTACTACTCGCAGGAGTACTGGGACGCGTACTTCTCGATGCTCGCGACCAATCGGTTCAACCGGTTCAATCTCGTATTCGCGCACCAAACGAACTACCTCGCGCCTCCGTACCCGTATTGGATCGAGCTGCCCGACTTTCCTCAGATACGGGTCCCCGGACTGTCGGCCGCGCAACGCGATCGCAACCTGAAGATGCTGCGCTACATCTCCCAGTCGGCCGCCGATCACGGGGTTGAGTTCACGCTGGGCGTGTGGGAGCACAACGTCCGTCCGAACGAGACGGCAACCGTCGACGGCCTCATGCCCGAGAACGTGGGTGCTTACAGCGGCGCCGCTCTCGCGCGGATTCTCGAACTCTGTCCGGCAATCCGATCGGTGCAGGTTCGCACCAACATCGAATCCGGCATTCCCGACGATCAACAAGTAGAGTTCTATCGCGACCACATCTTTCCCGCGATCAAGGCCGCAGGCCGCACGCTGGATTTCCGCGCGTGGCGCGTGGCCGCTGGAATGATGGCGGCAGCGAAAGAGCTCGGCGTCAACACTCGTATATCGGCAAAATACTGGGACGAGGACGTCGGCCGGCCCTACCAGGTCCCCGAGACCTACGCCGGTTACGGCTATTTGGACTTCCTGGAAAAACCTCGGTTCTACCAGTTCTTCTGGGAGCTCTGGGGTCTCGGTTCGCATCGCCTGCTGCTCTGGGGAAACCCGGATTTCGTCCGTCGCGCCGTTCCGACGTTTCGGCTGTCGGACTCGATCGGATTCGAGATCGACGCGCCGCTCGCGCAGAAGGGGTATGGAAACCGTCCGGGAGTGTGGGGAATTTTCACCGCCTCGCAGCAGCAGCGCGTGTTCTGGAAGTGGGAGTTCGAGCGGTACTGGCTCTTCTATCTGCTCTGGGGGCGTTTGAGTTACGACCCGCAGACATCCGACGCGGTCTGGATGGACGAGATGCGCCGGCGATTTGGCCCGGCAGCCTCTGATGTGTTCGACGCGTATCGTGAGTCGAGTCGAGTCCTCAACGAGGTGGTCGCCGTGCATCTCGCCGACCCGAACATGTACATCTGGCCCGAGATCAACCCTGGCGGGTTGATCGATTCGTACAAAGAGGTTCTGCCGAGCGACTGGCGCTACGTTGCCTCGATTCCTGAAACGGTCCGCAATCTGCTCACCGGCAGCGCATCGGCCAAACAGACGGCATTCGAGACCGCAGACCGTCTCGACGGCATCGCGCGGCGCATCGACGACGCGGTGACCCGCGCGTCGTCGAAGATGCGCGACGCACACCGGGAATGGGAGGGCTCGCGCCCCGACTTTCAGGTCCTCGCCTCGCTCGCCAGGTATCACGCGCACAAGCAACGCGCAGCGCTGAATGTGGAATGGTTCGATACCACGTCGAATCGGGACGCTCTCGAAAGCGCCAAAAGGAGCCTGACCGCGGCAGTGACCGAATGGGAAAGTCTGGTGAAGTTGACCGACGGACTCTATCCTCCGGAGATGGCAAGCGGTCCGGACGATGTGGGCCACTGGAAGGACAAATTGCCGTACGTGCGTCATGACCTGGAGTTGATTCGTGAGCGCGAAGAGGTCTTCGAGCGCTTTGGTGCGTTCGATTTCGGGTTCGACTTCGGCGCACCGGTCTCGGCAGCTTCGACGGCGCCGTCGTTTCGTGCGACTCCATACGTGCTCACGAACAACGTCGAACCGCGCTTCCGCCCGGTCGGGCCGGAGACGCAGTACGACGAGAAGACCAGGTACGGCTGGATGCCTCGAGGCGGGCGGGAGGCCGGCGCCGTGGCGCTGACGCCATACCGCGAGGTCCGCGCCGTTGCGAGAAATCCCCACAGCCTGCCTCGGGACATGCTGTTCCGTGACTACATTCGCGGCGAAGGGGATCAGGTATTCCTCGTCCGAGCGTCGGCCGCGACCTACGAGGTGCAATTCCTGTCGCCGGACCGAACGGTTCGAACCGAATCGATAGTCGCGTCGGACGGCTTTCTCAGGATTCGCTTCCCGCGCGGTGACTGGACGGTGAGCGGCCTTGTGGTCGAAGGGCCCCAGGCACGCGCGCAGACGCCTTCGCTTCCTGTCCGCGTGATGCGCGCGCGGCCGACCATGTCACACGAACCGCCAGCTTCAGCCGTCGCGGGTCAGCCGCTGGTGATCGCGCTGAAGGTCGAGGGCGCCCGTCCAACTTCGATCCGGTTGCACTATCGCGCACTGAATCAGAACGAGAGCTTCCGTACGCTCGAAGGCGGCCCATCGTTCACGATCCCTGGCGAGCACATCTCTTCGCGGTGGGATCTCCTGTATTACTTCGAGGTATTGAACGAGGAGAAGACCGGATGGTTCTATCCGGATCCGGCGACCGCGACGCCGTATTTCGTCGTTGCGACGCGGTCGCCGCAATCGCACCCGTAGTTGTCGAGAGCTGGCGGTGGTGTCGCGGCTACTGCTTCGCGTAGACGACGAAGAACTTGTCCGAAAACAGCTTCACGTCGTCGACCTGCGTCAGCCCGCCCGCCTTCATCCACGTTGCAAGCTGCTCGCGCGTCACTTGCAGTTCGGGCTGGCCCTTGTGCGGTCCCGCGGATCCCTCGTAGTCGATAACTGCGATCCGGCCTGACGGAGTCAGATAGCGGGCCAGCGTCTTGAGGTACCCCGCACGATCCTCGACGTGGTGAAGCACGTCGTGGAACAGCGCCATGTCGACATTGGCCGGCAGCGCCGGGTCGGTGAACTTGCCGAGTACCGTCTGAACGTTCTTGACGCCCGCCTCGTCTGCGCGTTTCCTGATCTCGGGAAAGAACCCGGCGTCGATCTCGACGGCGAAGACTCGTCCGCTCGGACCGACGGCTTTGGCCAGCGGCACTTCGAAAACTCCGGGGCCCGCGCCGATGTCGGCGAGAGACTGGCCTGGTTTCAGCTGCAGCGCGGCCACGACTTCGTCGATCTTGAGCGACGCGACGCGCGCCGGCCCCTCGAGTGTCTTCGTCCATTCTTCGGCGGGGCGCGAGGCGAGCTGTGCAGCCGCCGAGTGGGCCGCGGCCGAGAGGCAGACGACGACGCCGAAGTTGGTAATCAGGCGAACGAGTCTCATGGGTTACGCTCCGTGGGAGATCGTGAGGACAACAGTGACCGAGAGCGTATTACCTCGAGTCGCGCGTGACCGGATTGAAGCGCGCACCACCCGAGTTGTACCACGTTCTCCACGCGGCGGAGTCGTGCGGCAGGGTCTGACCAGTGATGTCTCGCAGCGCCTGGAATACCCACTTCCGCGTTTCAGGATCGAGCGAGGAATCGTCGGCGAAGTCGAGCAGGTGCGGCACCGCCTTACGACGCTGTTTCTCGCTCAGCATTCCCGATTGCGCGAGACCGCATGCGGCTCGCTCGCGAATGATCGGCGATGGATCGTGACGGAACACCTCGAGCAGCGGCGCGATCGTTTCATCGGTCCCGAGGTACGCGAGCCCTTCGACGGCCCAGTACCGGATGTTGACATTCGCATCGTCCACCGCCGCGATCAGGATCTGCGCGGCGCGTTCCGGCTCGATGCCCCGGTTGCCGAGAAGCGCGATGTCCCAGAGCGCGTTCGCGCGCGGTTCCTGTTCGCCCTCACGCGCGTCCGGCTCGAGGCGGTCCACGGTCGCCGATGATTTCTCGCGATCGCGCGCCGCGAGGTCGACTTCGATTGCCGCCGCCCGTACGCGAAGGTCACCCGAATTGAGCGCAGTCGTGAACAGGCCGTTCAAGCGTGCGTCGAGCTTGATCTTTCCGCGCCAGCTTGCGACGCGCGCCGCAATCTGATCGTTCGCGCCACGGTAGTGGTTGATCGATCGCTCGAGGAGGAGCTCCGCCTGATTCTGTGGAGACATCCGATCGAGAACTTCGATTTCATGCTCCGACAGCACGTTTGCCGAAGCCGGCTCCGGCCGCCCCTGAAGGCTCAGAAACAGCGCGAGCTCCTGCCATGCCGCGCGGGCGGTTGGCGTGCCCGCAACAACGGCGAGCGCGAGCCCGCCGCCGACGGCCGTGAACAAGCGCCACCGGCTGTGACGGCTCGGCGCCACCGCTGCGGGAACAGTCGCGGCACGATCGGCGGGTGGTCGATTGCTGGGAGGAGTCACCGATCAAGTATAAGACCGGACCTCAGCCGTTGCTCGGACATTCCGGGCACCTCTATCGTTCCCGCCGGAGGTGCCGACCCGCGGTCAACGCGACCGGCGCCACGTACTCACCAAGCAACTGTCGATTCCACCAGCGGTCCGTCTCCCGGCGCTGCTGCGGCGTCGTGAACCTGTATTCGTAGTAGTGCGCGCGCACGTAGTGAGGTGGGCGATCAGGGAACGGGTTCGTGCGCAGAAGTCCGAGCGTCGCCGGATCTCCCTCCAGCAACTTGACCATCAGCTGCGGGAACCACGGATGCTCCGAGGGAGGCGACATCGCCGCAAACCACATCAGCCAATCCAGCCGCAGGTGATACGGCGCGATCTGTGACGGCTGCCGTGCCGGATCGCCTGGCTTCCCCTTGAATTCGTATTCACGCCATACGGAATCTGGCGTAATCGTCGCAGCGTCGGTGCCTTCGATAACGATTTCGTTTCTCGTCCGCGTGATGCTTCCGAACGCGCCGTACGTGTTCACGAGATGAATTGGATTGAACGAATAGTTCATCAGCTGTCCGGGCGAGAGCATGTTGATCACGGGTCCGACGCTCAGTATTGCTACGATGGCGACGACGATGTAAGTCATCACGCGATGCGCAGTCGACGGTTCATGGAGTGTGGGTCGGGTGATTGGAACCCACCTGAACCAACGGTCGTCGAGTGTTGAGATGCAGAGAACGATCGTTATCCAATTCAGCCACGACAGATTGCCGCTGACGATCAGCGTTGATTGGAACGCGATTGTGATCAGGCCAGCAATCGAAGCCACCGGCTGGGGGGTGAAGTACGCGAACGGAACGCCCAGCTCGGCGACGTGATTGAAGAATACGCCGGCGCGGTGAACGCCCGCCGGCAGCCAGTGAAAATACCAGCTGAGCATGTTAGGGATCGGCTGGGTCTCGAAGTAGTAATGCAGGCACGTGAGGTCGCGCCAGCATGCGTCACCACGCAATTTGATGAGACCCGCGCCGAACATCACCCGGAACAACATCCAGCGATAAATCCAGTTCAGAGGCGCGCTGGGAGTCGACGTGCTGCCGCCAAGGAACATCGCGAAGAACCCTACCTCGAGGAGCAGCGATTCCCATCCGAACGCGTAGAACGTCTGTCCGACGTTCACAAACGAGAGATACAGGACCCAGAGCACCCACCACGCGCCGCCAGTCGGAATGGCGAACCGCCGGATTAGGCCCGTCAGCAGAACGCATGACAGGACGATCCCAAGCCACGCCGCCACTCGAAGGGCGGAATCCGTCGGAGCGTAGAAGAACAAGCTGGGAGCGGCGCGAAACCGCACGTCACGCACGAACTCGGTCAGTGAAAGGAGTCCGCGCTCCCCGGCGAGCGGCACGAACTGGTTTGCGGCACACAGGAACGCGATGAGGTAGATGAACGCGAGCGCCCGCTCGAAAACGAACCGTGACGTCCAGTACGACCTGGTTCCGTCACTCATGAGTCGCCACGTCGGAAGGCCACGAGCACGACATATGCTGAAGCAATGAAGGAACCGGACGCCATTGTAGTCGGCTCGGGACCGAACGGGCTGGCGGCGGCGATTGTGATTGCGCGCGCCGGCCGCAGCGTCACGGTTTTCGAAGCGGATTCGACGGTTGGCGGCGGCTTGCGATCCGCGGAACTGACGCTGCCCGGTTTCGTTCACGACGTCTGCTCGGCGATCCACCCCATGGCGGTTGCGTCACCACTCTTCCGGACGCTGCCTCTTGCGTCGCACGGGCTCGAATGGATCGAGCCGCCGGTAATGCTCGCGCACCCGTTCGACGATGGGAGTTGCGCGGTGATTTATCGCTCGGTCGAACGCACAGCCGCACGGCTCGGACGCGACGCGGCCGCATATCGGGCCCTCGTGGGAACGGTCGCTGACAGGTGGTCGAGAATCGAGAAATCGGTGCTGGGGCCCGTCGCATGGCCGCGACATCCGGTCGCCATGGCGAAGTTCGGATTCCACGCGATGCGTTCGGCCGAGGGGCTCGCTCGCGTTTTCGTGGAGCCGCGTACGCAAGCGCTGTTCGCGGGCCTGTGTGCCCACGGCATGCTGCCGCTCGATCGCCTGCCGACAGCCGGAATTGGGCTCGTGCTGAACGTCATGGCGCACGTCGCCGGGTGGGTCATGCCAAGAGGCGGCGCGCAGCGCCTCGCGGACGCGCTCGCCGACCACTTGAAGTCGCTCGGCGGCACCATTGTCGTCGGCCATGCGGTCACGTCTGTCGACGAGCTGCCGCGAGCGCAGGCCATTCTGTGCGATCTTTCGCCGAAGCCCTTCCTTGGCGTCGCCGGCCATCGTCTGCCCGGCTGGTACCGGCGCAAACTCGAACGTTACCGTTACGGAATGGGGACGTACAAAGTCGATTGGGCGCTGGATGCGCCCATTCCATGGCGTGCGGCCGAGTGCGCCGAAGCAGGGACGGTCCATCTGGGCGCAACGGTCGAGGAGCTCGCGCGCTCGGAGCGGGACGCGTGGGAGGGACGGATCACCGAGCGCCCGTTCGTGCTGCTGACCCAGCCGACGCGGTTCGATCCGTCACGCGCGCCGGACGGTCGTCACACGGCCTGGGCGTACTGTCACGTGCCGCACGGCTCGGAGGTCGACATGCTCGATCGGATCGAGCGGCAGATCGAGCGCTTCGCGCCCGGATTTCGCGAACGCGTGCTATCCAGGTCGATCAGGCGTCCAGCCGATTTCGAACGACACAACGCGAACCTCGTCGGAGGAGACATCGGCGCGGGCGCGAGCGATCTCCGACAGCTGTTCACACGTCCGACATGGCGGACGTACTCGACGCCCGTTCGCGGCCTGTACATGTGTTCGGCGTCGACCCCTCCCGGAGTCGGCGTGCACGGCATGTGCGGATACTTCGCCGCGACTCGAGCGCTGAAGGAAGTGCTGCGCGAGTAGCGTCACGCGCGAGCTCTGTGGCCGGGAGATTGCAGCGGACAAACGCCATGTTCGAGAAGAAGACCAACCTGTGGAGGTGCGTATGAGTACAGCTCAGGCCAGTTCCATCCAGGCTGAAATTGCTGCGCTCGAAGAACAACTCAGGCAGGCGGAGTTTGGCCCGGATGCGAAATTCTTCGAAACCCATCTCGCCGATAACGCCGTGCTCATCTCGCAGGATGGCCACTCAGCCATCGCGAAGTCGCAGATCGTTCAGGCGCACCGGCCAGGCGCTGGGCCCAAATTCACGCGCGTCGAGATGAGCGACATGACCATCATCGATCACGGCACCGCCGCTGTCGTCACGTGCAAGGGTGTTTACGAAGGGCCACAGGGCGTCGTTAGGCTGAAGTTCATGCGGGTGTGGTTGAAGAAGAACAATCAATGGCAGATCGTCGCGGGAAGTATTTCCTGATCGGCTCTGGGCGCGTCATGCCGATGGCCGATAGAGGAATTCGCGTCACGAGAGCTGTAGGGCTTCAGCCCGCGCTCGGCAATCCGCGAGTCTACTCATGCCGCAGTGCGGTCAGTGGCAGTCTCAAGAAGCCGAAAGTGATTCCCGCCTGACGCATTCCCGGATCGAACGTCATGAGGTTGCGAAAGCTGCGAACGAAGAGCAGCGCCGCCACGAGCAACACGAGTGACAGCGCAATCTGCGTCACGACGATGATTCGTCTGATCGAGAATCGTTCCCGGCTTGCCGTCATCCCGAACGCCTGCTGATGCGCTCGAAGCTCCCGCCAGACTGGTTGCGGCAGGTTGCCGTACCGACCCGGATTCACGCCGAACCCGCCGTTCCCGCCGACGATGCGCACTTCAGCGATCTGACCGGGATTGCGGATGGGCAGAGTACGGAGTCGACCTGCGTCTTCAGAGCCGCGGGCGTTGCGCCGGTGCTATTGCGCCCACGCGGGAAGACCGCCAAGCAGCGACCGCAAGAACAACGGCTCGAAGAAATCGCACTGCGCTTCGCGCGGGCGCAGTTGTTCCCGGATGACCGTGTCGAGCACGAGGTATTTGTCGGATCCGCGTCCGCGCCCAGTGGGGTGCTTGAACGCCGGCCAGTGGATCGCAGCCCCGTCGTCGCTGTTCGGATTTCCCGTGGCTGCGAACCGTGTCCAGTACCCGCTCATCGCTCCGTGGAGTGACTCGTCAGCGCCGCTGAGAGGGTGATTCGGGAATATTGGTGGAATGTAGTTGTTGCCAAAAAGGATGTTCGATTCGACGCCATGAAGCACACGATCGAGCGAAAGGTCGCCGATGATGTATTCGTACGAATAGAGGTACGTCGGCGTCCGCGTCCGTTCGATCGCGCGTGCGACTCTGCGCGCCTCACAGACGAATTGCGCGTCCCCCACGATACGGGCCATGGCCTCCGCGGGCGAGCCAAAACCGGCGGCTGGATAGATCCCGAGAATGTTCGGCCCGTGTGGGCCGAACTCTTTCGCTACCCAGTCTTCGTAGTCTGCGACGCTCACCCCTGACGGAAAACTCTGGGTAATGAACTGGCTGGTAAACGATCCCCATCCTTCATCCCGATTGACTCCAACAATGGTCGGCACACGTTCGAAGGCACCCTGCTCGAATAGGACTCGCGGTTGATCCGGGATGACGATCCCATCGACGATGGGTTCCCAGTAGACCCTGTTCGGCGGTGAGGCTACCTGCAGCGTCCCGACCGGGATTGCCGTGAGCACCTGATTGAGTGTCTTCGACCGCATGCACGCGACGACTTGCTGCGGATCCGTGCAGCCGATGGTGGTCGCCCATGCATCGCCCGTTGCGAGCGACTGATCCTGCGTCGTGAGACGCGTTGTCGCGCGGTCGGCGCTCTGCACGATCGCGCGGTGGTAGAGGCCGCCACTCCCTGCGGATACGAGCTGGAGGGCCACGCTGGTGCCGCCAGCGGAGGTGCCGGCGATCGTAACTCTGTCAGGATCACCTCCGAACCGGCGGATGTTGTCGTGAACCCATCGAAGCGCTGCCTGTTGATCCAGCAGGCCGTAGTTGCCCGAAGTCGGGTGCGCGGGGTTTTCCGCAACGAGCGCCCTGTGCGCGAGGAACCCGAGGGGCCCCAACCGGTAGTTCGGTGAGACGACGACCGTGCCTGTTTCCTCCGCCAGCCTTCGGCCATTGCTTCCAGCGAAGTTGGCCGAGGCGTTGGTGAACCCGCCGGTCGGGAACCAGACGAGGACGGGCGCGGGTTCTGACGGCTCGAGATCACGCGTCCAGATATTCATGAACAGGCAATCCTCGGTCCCCGAGACCGCCGCGCCTTGCAGCTGGGGACACGACGGAACACCCGCCGTAGCCTGGATGATGAGCGGCGCCCAGGGCGTCCGAGCCTGCGGCGGTCGCCAGCGGTTGTTGCCGGCAGTCGAAGCCGCGTACGGCACGCCGAGGAACCCGCATGAGGTGCCGAAGTTCTGCCCTTGAACGTCACCGCCAGGCAACGTCACGTAGCATGAACTTTGAAGACCGCCTGCGCCCCATATCCCGACTGCCGACAAGACGAACGAAGCGGCTGCGACCGTGACCGGCGCTATCACGGAACGAATAATCGCCAGTCGTCTGCTGTGGTCTCGCATGGTTTCTTCTCTTGGGGTGATCGCCGGATACGTCCTGGTCGAGGTCATCGCACCGACGTGATCAGCCCGCCTTCGAAAAGCGCACGAGCGAGCGTCCCCAAACCCGTGACGTCTCCAGCTGAGAAATGCTGTAGCGGCCGGTGTCGTCGGTCGTCGCCGATGGTTCGGGTTGCGTTTCCAGAACCGTGACACGAGCGCCGACGGCCGGTCGTCCCTCCGCGGTGACTACGCCGAAAAGGGTGTGGGTGCGCGGGGCGGGCGGAGCCGGTGTAACTGGTGCAACGGCGCAACAGGAACCTGGGATCCCGGCGTCGATTCACACGCCGCAAGCAGCACTGCCACTGCGACACCCAACGCCCGCATGACTGAATGCGCGCGAGGGAGTGTTGTCGATAGATCGGACGTTCGCGCCATTCGTCCCACAGCTCGCGTCCCGGACAGACCTTCTTTGGTGACGGTCGAGCAGGGGAAATAACGCCGAACACGGCCAATAGTCCTTGCAGAAAGATCCAAAAAAGCTCCAAAATTTCGCCACCATCGCTTCGCAGTATGACGCAGCCCCCTTCGATGTACGAATTCGGAGGCTTTTGCCTGGATCTCGCGGAGCAGCGCCTGCTTCGTGACGGCCAGTCCGTACCGCTCACTCCAAAGATCTTCGACCTCCTGACGGTCCTCGTTCAGAACGCCGGACACTTGGTCGACAAAGAACGACTGTTGAAGGAGATCTGGGCCGACACGTTCGTCGAGGAGGCAAACCTCAATCGCGCGATATCGGTACTCAGGAAGGCGCTCGGTGAAGGCCCGGCCGATCAGAAATACATCGAGACGGTGCCCAAACGCGGATACCGATTCATCGCGCCGGTCCGTGCACCCGCCGCTGTGGAACCTCCTGTGGAGGGGGTGAGTTCTGGTGCAATCGCACCAGTCGTAGGAGGGTTAGCGCCAGAGCCGACGGCTACGGCGCGGCTGTCCGGATGGCTTCCTTCAACGCGCCGGTTCGCAATCGGCGCCGCTGCGGTCCTCGCGATCGGCGCGATCGCTTACGCCGTTTTCGGTCGACGTAACCCGAACGGCCTGCCGATCGCATCGGGACCGTCCATTCATCGTCAGCTGACGTTTACCGGGAGGGAGGTCACGCCCACGCTCTCGCCCGATGGGAAGCGCATCGCGTACGTCTCGATCGAGTCACCCCGTCGCAAGGTGATGGTGCAGGAGTTGAGCGGAGGACAGGCGGTCACGGTTTTCAGTGCGCCGGAAGCCGGCTGGCTTCGGTGGTCGCCCGATGGCGCGGAGCTGCTGTTCTGGGCTCGAGGCGACGGTCTTACGGGCACGTACGTCGTCCCGCAGCTCGGAGGCAGCCCCCGCAAGATTGCCGGCGGTACCTTCGTTGCGTGTTGGTCTCCGGACTCGTCGACGATTGCTATCGGACTCTTCGTGGCGGGGAAGATTTTGTTTCTGAGTAAATCGGGACAGCACCAGAGAAGCATCACTCTTCCAGAGAAGCGGAGTTGGATAGCTGACCTCGACTGGTCGCGCGCCAATGGCCGGCTTCTGGTCGTCGACAACAACGATCAGGGGCGCTCGATCATCTGGGCCATGCAGCCGGATGGCAGCAACCAGACGAAGGTCGTAGAGGCCGAGACCGAGATATCTGCTGCGCGATGGACGTCCGATGGAAGTGCCATTTACTACAAACGGCGGGTCAGCCAGACCTTCTCGCTGTACAAGGTCGCCACGCAGCCCGTTCGCGAGTCGGATGATCGGAACGCAGCGCCGCTGATTAGCGGCCTCGAGACCGATGGATCGTTCGCCGTTTCTGCAGATGGCAGCCGTCTCGTCTACGCGCGAAACCCGTATCACTCCAACTTGTGGACAGTCGACGTGGGTCGCCCGGAGCGCGGTCAGCCGCTCCGGCAGACTCAGCTGACGCATGGCACCTCACTCGTCGAACGGCCTCGAGTTTCACCCGACGGAAAGTCGATTGTTTTCAACAAGGGGTACGAGTCCCGTACCGACCTGTACGTCATCGCCGCCGATGGCGGGCCCCAACAGAGGCTGACGCATCTCGATTCGTACAGCGTCGGAGGAACATGGTCTCCGGACGGCCGATCGCTGGCGTTTGCCTCGACCAACGGCGGACGTGCGCGCGTATGGCTCGTGAATGTCGACGGAAGCTCGCCGCGTCCGGTTTCGACCGGCGAGATGAGCGACAACTACGAAATCGCCTGGTCGCCAGGGCCGGAATTGATTTACCAGCAAGTCGGCTATCGGAACTTCTATTTGATCGATCCCCGCACGCGGCAGGAGCGGCTGCTGATCAAAGACAGCTCGGTGGGTTGGGGCTCCAGCGCCATGTATTCGCCCGACGGAACGCGACTCATGCTGTACTGGAATCGCCCGCCGAAGCGAGGTCTGTGGGTGATCGATCTTCGGACCGCTCGCGAGACACCAATCGAGGGAACGGCGAACCTGCTGCCAATTGGCTGGTCGATCGATGGCGCCTCGATTTACGCGCTCGACAGCAAACGCGCAGCGCATCGCGGCCTCTCGGCGGCTTTCGGCGAGACGGTCACCGAAGTGAAGATTCTGAACGTGCCTTTGGACGGCGGTCAACCGACGACGGTCGTCGAGCTACCGTTCGACGAAGTCGGCGGCATTGGGATGTTCCCCGACGGACGTCGATTCGTGTGCGCCGTCTACTCGTCGCGATCGGATGTGTGGATCGTCGAGAACTTCGACGTCGCAGCCGGGGCAAGATTCGCGCCGCGCGCGGAATGACGGTTTCACCGTACACGTTCCGTCTCGCGGACGCACCAGTCCAGTTGCCCAGAAGCGCTGGCGTAGAATCTCGGTATGTCGTCGGCGCCGGTATTCGCTCTGGTCGCTTTTCTCACGGTTGCCGATGCCCCCCGCGCAGATCGCGCAAGGCATCATCCACGGCGCCGTGATCGGGCCCTTTTCCCTTTTCCCTTTTTTACCCTTCTCTGTAGGACTAATAGACGCACAACCTCGGAAGATCGTTGATCGACCTCGGCTACTCGGCTCGAAGCGCGACCATCGGGTCCACGCGTGCGGCGCGCTTTGCAGGGACGGCGGCAGCGATCAGCGCCGCAGAGGCGAGCAACACGAGCGCTGCAGCAAAGGCGCGGAGATCGGTCGCTTCCAGACCGAACAGGAACTTCTGCGCCGTTGCCTGCAGACTCCAGGCGCCCACACTGCCGACCGTGAGGCCCGCGACGATGAGTCCGGAGATGTTGCCGAGGACCATCCAGACGACGTTCGGTCCGGTTGCGCCAAGCGCCATCCGGACGCCAATCTCGCGGGTTCGTTGAGACACGAGATACGCGACGACGCCGTAGATGCCAACGCCGGAGATCACGAGGCCGAGCAGGCCGAACAGGCCAAACAACAGCATGTTCAGACGGCGCTGAGCGACCTGCCGAGCCAGGAGTTCTTCCATCGTCATCACGTTGCGCAGCGGCACGTTGGGCAGAACCGCCGCTACCGCAGTTCTGACGGCAGGCAGCACGTCATGTGGATCGGCACTGGTGCGGACCACAAGGTCTCCCCCGAATGCCCGCGCCTGCGCCATCGGGATGTAAACCTCCGCGCGTGGGGCGGTCTCAAGGCTGCTTTGATGGATATCACCCACGACGCCGACGATCGTGCGTGCCTCGTTGCTGATGTTGATCGTGCGTCCGACCGGATCCTCGGAGGGAAAATATTTCCTGGCCGCCGATTCATTCATGATCGCAACGCTCGCGCTTCTGGTCTGATCGGTGGCCTCGAACAGGCGGCCACGCTCGAGCGGGATCCTCAGCGTTTCGTGGTATCGAGTGGTCACCACTCGGAGGCTGATGTCCGCGTCACTGCCCGCAAGCTGTTTGCCCGGCACGCTGATGTTCGTGATGAACGTGCCCGTACGAAGCGGCAGACCTCCGAAGATCGCCGAGGCGCTCACGACACCGGGAATCTGGCTGACGCGTTCGATGATTTGTGCCAGCGCAGTTCCAAGCTCGGGCGCACGTTTGCCGAGATCGCCACGCGGAGAGACCTGAGCCACGAGCACACGCTCGATGCTGAACCCCGGGTCGATTCGCATCAACGCGAGGAAGCTGCCGATGAAGAGCGCCGCTCCCACGAGGAGAACGACCGCAAGCGCTACCTCGACGACGACCAGGGCCGCTCGTGCCTGCTGCCGTCCGCGTCCAGCGCTCGTGCCGCGCGTCGTGTCCTTCAATGCGGTGTTCAGATCGGGCCGCGACTGCTGCAGGGCCGGAACGACTCCAAACAGGAGCGCGCACACCAATGCGAGACCCGACGCTGCGGCGAACACTCGCATGTTGACTGCGATTGCCGCAACTCGCGCGACCCCTTCCGGCATCGAGTTTCGCAGGATCCCCACGGCCCACCAGGCAAGCAGCATCGCGATCACCGTTCCGGCTGCTGAGAGAACGAGGCTCTCTACCATGAGCTGCCGGACGAGACGCCACCGACTCGCGCCAAGCGCCGCTCGGACGGCCACTTCGCGCTCGCGCGCGCTGGCGCGCGCGAGCAGCAGGTTGGCGACGTTCGCGCAGGCGATCAGCAGGACCATCGCGACCGTTCCGAGCAGCATCAGCAGCCACGAC
The DNA here is from genome assembly GCA_046727175.1 of Acidobacteriota bacterium. Taxonomy (GTDB): domain Bacteria; phylum Acidobacteriota; class Vicinamibacteria; order Vicinamibacterales; family 2-12-FULL-66-21; genus JBKPCD01. The sequence continues at coordinate 51,827 of JBKPCD010000072.1, forward strand.
TTGGTGCGGGCGCCGACGAGGTAGTTGCGGAATGGCCGCACACCGACCTTGTTGTCTTTGTTCCACACGGGGTTCGCCTTCTCCAGCGCCGCTGCGATTTGATCCATCTGTGCCTGTGCCTGTGCGATGGAGACGCCGGGCTTCAGCCGTGCGATGCCGCGCATGATCATCACGCGCCCGTTTGGGTCTCTGATGCGCTCTCTCGCCGGGATGACGTAGGGAGCAAAGACCTCGGTGGAGCGGATGGCACCGACGGGGTACGTCACGTCCGGAGGCAGGATTCCGATGACCTCGGACGCCCCGTCGTCGAGCGCAATCGTTCGACCGATGATGTCGTGATTCCCGCCGAAGCGGCGTTGCCAGAACGCGTCGCTGAGCACGACGACGCGATGACGTCCCTCGACTTCGTTCTCGGACGTGAATGCGCGGCCGAGTGCCGGACGGATCCGAAGCACCTTGAAAAAATCGGCGGTCACGCGAAACCCCACGAGATCTTCGGGCTCACCGCCAGGCTCTCGAAGGGTGAACGAACTGAAGGGCGGACCGACGATCGCCGCCATCGACTCGAACACCTGCTGCTGGGCCGTCCAGTCCAGGTAGTTCGGCGCGGCGATGCTGGAAATGGCTAGCGGGTCGATCGTCGCGTCGAGCGGACCTGGCGGCCGTCGTTCGCCGACGGCGACGAGTCGATCGTGCTCGTCGAACGGAAGGCCACGCAGGACGACGGCGTCCACGACCGAGAAGATGGCTGTGCTGGCGCCAATGCCGAGTGCGAGCACGGTCAGCGCGACCGCGGTGAAGGTCCTCGCCGACCGGAGAGATCGAAACGCTGTCTTCAGGTCGTCTCGCATGATCCTCCAGACGCACCGGCAGACGGTTTCGTTGGTGCCACGACGATGCGGACCATCAAAATGGGCGCCGGATTCGTCTTAAAGGCGGTAATGGAGTGCGCCCATGTGGAACGATTGTGCGTACGCAATTCGACTGCTCGGGAAGAGCCCGGGGTTCACGGCAGCTGTCGTGTTGTCGCTCGGGTTGGGAATCGGGGCAAACACGGCCATCTTCACGTTGATGGACGCGGTCATGTGGCGAATGCTGCCCATTGAGGATCCGCAGCACCTGCTGGTCATCGCGCGACAACAGGGTGAGGACGTCGGGACCGGGTTCAACTACAACGATTTCAAGCTGCTCCGCGAGAGCACGATGGCGCGTATCGCCGGATACACGTCAGCCCCGATCAACATCAGCGTCGATGGTCCACCCGAACCGAGCATTGAGGGCCAACTCGTGTCTGGCGATTATTTCTCGCTGCTTGGCGTGACTCCGATCATCGGCCGGGCAATTGGGCCCGAGGATGACCGCGTACCGAACGGACACCCGGTTGCGATGCTCAGCTACGGCTACTGGCAGCGGCGATTCGCCGGTGATCCGCGCGTGCTCGGCCGCACCGTCCGGCTCTCGGCGATGCCGTTCACCATCATCGGCGTCACGCCGCCCGAGTTCTTCGGGGTGAAGGTCGGGACGGCTCCCGACATCTTCATGCCGATCATGATGCAACCGACCGTCATGCCGGCGTTCGAGAACCTGCTGGAAAACCCGATCGTGAACCGCAGCTGGGTTGAAGCAATCGCGCGGACGAATCCGGGTTTCAGCGCGGATCAGGCGGCAGCGGCGATGGACGCTGCGTTGCGAGCGGCGCAGCCGCCGCAAATGCGTGATCCGAAGGGAGGTCCTCAAGGTCCGCCGGTGCGACTCGTGCTCACTCCCGCAACGGCATTATCCGATCTGCGCCGTCAGTTCTCCCGACCCCTCGCGATCCTGCTCGCCATGGTTGGCGTCGTGCTGCTGACGGCGTGCGCCAACACCGCGAACCTGCTCCTGGCGCGCGCAGCCGCTCGCCGGCCCGAGTTCGCGATGCGTCTGGCTCTGGGCGCGCGTCGCCCGCGACTGATTCGCCAGCTGCTCGTCGAAAGCATCGTCCTGGCCGCGATTGGAGGCGTGTTCGGCCTGCTCGTGGCGCGATGGACGACGCAACTCCTCGTGGCTTATATGTCGTGGGGGCGGACCGCGATCGCGCTGGACCTCGCGCCCAATGTCCGAATCCTGTCGTTCACCGTGGCAGTCTCCATCGCGACGGGCATTCTCTTCGGTCTTGCACCAGCGTGGCGCGCAACCCGGGTTGATCTGACGTCAGCGTTGAAGGGCGTACGCACCGCGCTCACGCGCGGGCTGAGACCGGGCCGGTTACTGTCGATCGCTCAACTCGCGCTGTCACTGTTGTTGCTCGTTGGTGCAGGACTGTTCGTGCGGAGCCTCCAGAAACTCAACGGCGACGAAACGGCCGCCTTGCGTCAGAGCGTGCTGATTCTGCGGGTGGAGCCGAAGGGCAGCGATCAAAGAAGTATTCCGGGAACGACCGAGCGGCTGGATCGGACCTACCGCGAACTGATCCGGAGAGCCCAGGAGACTCCGAACGTACGCCTCGCCAGCATGGCGAACGGCACACCCACGCAGCCGACCTCCACCGCCGGCGCGCCCGTGCGTCTTGCGTCGGGCGAACAGGTTCGAATCCCGATGCTGATGGTCTATCCGAATTACTTCGCGACGATCGGCACGCCATTCGTCAGCGGTCGTGACTTCGGTACGTCAGACCTCACGGAAACCTCGCCTGGCGTGTGCATCGTCAACGAGGCGTTCGTCCGGCAGGTCTTTCCCGCGGGCGAGAATCCACTTGGCAAGCCGTGCTACACGGGGCGCCGCGCTCGTCTGCTCAGTTTCCAGAACAATCCCCCCCCGCCTACGGAGCCATTCACGATCGTCGGAGTCGTGAAGGATTCACGTTACAGCAACCCGCGTGGAGAGCTTCCGTCGCTCATTTACAGGACGTTCCTGCAGACCAGTACTGGTCGAGGACAAATGGTGCTGCACGTGCGCGTCACCGGGAACCCGAGTGAAGTCGTCCAGCGTATCCGCGAGCAGGTCGCATCCGTCGATCCCTCGATGCCGATGTTCGACGTCCATAGTCTCGAAGAAGAAATGGGTGCCGCGCTGGTCCAGCAGCGGTTGATCGCGTTGCTCTCGAGCCTGTTCGGCGGCCTTGCGCTGCTCCTCGCATGCGTGGGCCTCTACGGGCTGCTCGCTTTCGCGATGGTTCAGCGGACCAGCGAGATGGCCGTACGCATGGCGCTCGGCGCCCGGCGCTCCGACGTCGTGTGGTTGGTCGTACGCGAGGCGTGGCTGCTGGTCGGGATCGGAATTCTCGTCGGCGTGCCAGCCGCATTGGCTGTGGCACGCATCGCCTCGAGCCAGATTTCAGGGCTGCTGTTCGGCCTGGAGGCTACCGATCCGATGATCATCGGCGCCGCGACCAGCGCACTGATCGTGGTAGCGACGTTCGCGGCGTACCTGCCCGCGCGCCGCGCGTCGCGCGTCGATCCCATGGTCGCGCTTCGCGCGGAATGAATGAATCCCTCATCACTAATCCCTCATCGTGAATCGGACAATCCTTGAATCCAGCATCAGCGGGCTCACTGAACCGACGATTCGGTGATCCGACGATTGGGGATTCACGATCAGGGATCAGGGATCATGGATTCAGTGTTTTCCGTAGGCCTTTTCCCCGGCAAGGATCTTGACAGGCAGGTTGTTTTCGCGCAGCGGGATCGGGCACGTCGTGTAGGGGTTGAACGCGCACGGCGGGTTGTACGCCTCGTTGAAATCCAGCACAGTCGTTCCGTCGTCCAGCAGATCCGAATACAGGAACCGCGCGGCTTCGTACGTTTCACGCCCGCTCGATGCGTCCTTGAAGACGATATAGAAGCGCTTCGGCCTGGTGGTGAACGGTCGCAAGCGAAATGTCTGCCCCAGCAGGGTGAATTCGACCACACCCTCGGTGTTGTACTCGTCGAGATCGCCAAACGTGTTAATGACTTTCAGCCGTTGCGGTTGTGCGTCCCTGATGAATCGCGCGACCACGCGGTATTGCAGGTCGATGGGGAACCACGAGAAGCCGAGGAATCCCTTTGCCTGAGGACCGTTCGGATCGCGCACCCGGATCGCCCTCTTGTCCCCGCTGACGTGAACGACCAGTCGGATGTCGCCCACGACCAGTTCATCCGACCCGCGTGCCGAATCGTCGTGCAGGTCGATCGCCGCGGTAACCGGCGCGTCCTTGAGCAGGACGTGGGCCCCCGGAGCAGGCTCGAAGCGAACGCGTCCCTGCTCGAGGACGAAAACGCCCAGCGTTGCGGGCGCCGAGGCGGACAATACGATGTCGTTGTTCTGGGCACTTCCAGCGCTGTTGGCGCCCGGCTTCAGGGGGTGCAGGCCGGCAATCGTGGCCCAATCGCGTCTGTAATCCGCTTCGTGTTTCGCGCGCCACTTCTCGATGGCCTCGATGGTCGAGTCAGCAGATGGCTGCGCCGAACTCGATTCCTGCGGCGTTCTCCCGCCGCATGCAGGCCCGAGAATCACCACAGTAACTGTCGCAGCGATCGCGCGAAGTCGTTGACCTCGAGTCATTCCTTCCAGATCGTATGCGGGAGAGCGTGGCAGTCAACTCCCTTCGGCGTTCCCCGCCTTACGTCCACAGTATGATCACAACTAAATCACGAGAAAAGAATGGAAGTGCTCAGGAGCATTCACCGTGTCATGGTGCTTGGCTGCGCTGTGGTCGCCGGTTCAGCTGCCGTCCAAGGGCCGGCTACCGCGCCACGCGCAGGTTCCGACGCGATTGCGATTCCATTTGAGACGTACACGCTGCCGAACGGGCTGACCGTGATCCTTTCAACGGATCGCACGACGCCCACTGTTGCCGTGGATGTCTGGTATCACGTCGGGTCGAAGAACGAGGCGCCGGGACGAACCGGTTTTGCGCATCTCTTCGAGCACGTCATGTTCACCGGTTCAGGACACGTTCCGTATGGCCTCCATGACAAGCTGACGGAAGGCGTCGGCGGCTCGAACAACGGGACGACGTCGAACGATCGCACGACGTATTACGAGACCATCCCGTCGAATTATCTCGAATC
>JBKPCD010000073.1:0-42410 GCA_046727175.1 Acidobacteriota bacterium
CATTCGTCGGCAGCGTCAGATGTGTATAAGAGACAGATACATACACGCTCGAAGGCAGTTACGGTTCGCACGTCGTCGTCAAGGACGGCGGGTTTCTCCTGAACAATGAGATGGGCGATTTCAACAGAAAACCAGGGGACACGAACAGGAGAGGTGACATCGGAACGCCCGCGAACGTGATCGCGCCCGGAAAGCGCATGTTGAGCTCCATGACGCCAACGATGGTCGTCAAGGATGGCAAGCTCCTGCTGCTGACCGGATCGCCCGGGGGACGCACGATCATCAATACAGTCCTCACCGTTGTTCTCGCGGTGACGGAGTACGGTCTCGATGGTCGAAGAGCCGTCGACATGCCGCGGATTCACCACCAATGGCTCCCGGATCGTGTCACGGTCGAACGGTTCACGATTTCCGATGACGTGCTGGATAAATTACGAGCGATGGGCCACGAAGTGCGCACGGGCGATCACCAGGGGGACGCGCACACCATCTGGATCGCCCCCGACGGGACGCCGTACGGCGAGCGGGACCGGCGCACGGACTCGAAGGCATCGGTGCCAAACCCAACCGACAACGGGACAAGGACGAGGCAGAAGGCCAAGCGCCAATAGTTGCCAGTTCGCGGCCAACCTGCTAGGCTGAGTGGGTCGAATGTCTCAGTCGCTGCATCATCACCGGCACCATCACGGATCCTGCTCCGGCGGGCCGGTCGAGTTCTGCATGCGCTGAAGACCCGAAACATTCAACGCGAATTAAGATCGAGCCCCGCCGGGACACTGGCGGGGCTTTTTTGTTTCGGCTTTGGGCTTTGGGCCGCCTGAAGCGGAAAGCCCTGAGCCTAGAGCCAATCACCATGGACTACTCGAAACTCGATGGCCTGATTCCCGCGGTCGTGCAGGACCACGCGACCGGCGAGGTGTTGATGGTCGGGTTCATGAACGCGGACGCCGTAGAGCGAACGGTCCAGACCGGCTTCGCGACGTTCTTCAGTCGTACACGCGGCGCGTTGTGGACAAAGGGCGAGACTTCAGGCAACCGACTCCAGGTTGAGCAGATGCTCGTCGACTGCGACGAGGACACGCTGCTGCTGAGGGTCAAGCGGCTTGGGGATGGGAACGTCTGCCACACGGGAGAGCGCACGTGTTTCTTTCGCGACTACGTGCGCGACTCGTAGCTCGGGATTCGGGGTTCGGGAGTTCGGAGTTCATGAGTTCGGGCTCGGTGCGGGGCCTCGGGGTTGGCCACGCGCTGCGACGGAACACAGGAGATCAGGAGATCAGGAGAGATTTTTGTTTTCTTCCTGACAGGACCTCCTGATCTCTTGACCTCCTGTTTCGATTGTCGGCTTACCCGCGATCGAGAGGCGAACCCCGAGCCCCGGCAGCAGCGCAGCGGTTTATGGTACAGAAGCTCAAGCTAGGCATTCCGAAAGGCTCGTTGCAGGAAGCAACCATTCAGCTGTTCGCTCGCGCGGGGTTCAATATCTACGCGAGCACGCGATCGTACTTTCCGTCCATCGACGATCCGGAAATCGATTGCATGCTGATCCGCGCACAGGAGATGGCGCGCTACGTCAGCGATGGCGTGCTCGACGGGGGTCTCACAGGGCAGGACTGGATCGCCGAGCACGCGGCAGCGGGAAACTCGTCGCCCGCACCGGTGCCGCTGGCCGATCTGATTTACGCGAAACAGAGCTTCGGGAAGGTGCGATGGGTGCTCGCCGTTCCCGAGGAGTCGCGGTATCGGACGCCACACGACCTCGAAGGGGCCACCATCGCGACGGAACTGGTACGAGCCACGCAGGCCTATTTCGCACGGCTGGGCGTGAACGCGAACGTCGAATTCTCGTGGGGAGCGACGGAAGTCAAGCCGCCCACGCTCGCGGACGCGATCGTCGAGGTCACCGAAACGGGGTCGTCGTTGCGTGCGAACAGACTTCGCATCATCGACACCGTGCTCGAGTCCAACACCCAGCTGATCGCGAACGCGCGCGCGCTCGAGGATCCCTGGAAGCAGACGAAGCTCGAGAACGTTGCGCTGCTGCTGAAAGCCGCCATCGAAGCCCAGGGACGTGTGGGAATCATGCTCAACGTGAGAGTCGCGGATCTGCAAGCCGTCCTCGGACTGCTGCCGGCCTTGCAGCGTCCAACGATCTCTCCGCTCAGTGACACCGAATGGGTCGCGGTGAACACGATCATCGAAGAGCGCACGGTGCGCGATCTGATTCCGAAGCTGAAGGCAGCGCGGGCGCAAGGAATCGTCGAATATCCACTCAACAAGATTGTCATCTAATGCGGATCATCTCTTCGACCGACACACGCGCCGTTGCACGCCTCGTCGATCGCCGTCCCGAGCGCGATCGCGACGTCGAGCGTCGGGTCGCGCAAATCGTCGAGCGCGTCAGGCAGGATGGTGACAAGGCGCTCCTGAAGTTTGCTCGCAGATTCGATGGGTTGCGAACGCCGCTCGAGATTACGAGCGACGAGATCGAGGCTGGCGCGCGACAGGTCTCGCGCGATGTGCGCAAGGCGATTCGGGTGGCGGCAAGGCACATCCGTCACGTGGCACGCAGACAGCTTCCGCGCCCCTGGTCTACGAGCCCGGCCGCTGGAGTGAGCATCGAACAGCGGGTGCTTCCGCTGGATCGTGTCGGCTGTTACGTCCCTGGCGGACGATATCCGCTGCCATCGACGCTGCTCATGACCGCCGTCCCCGCAGCCGTCGCGGGCGTTCGCGAGATCATCGTCGTCTGCCCCAGGCCGGACGAGACGATGATGTGTGCGGCGCGGGAGGCAGGAGTCAGTCGGATGTTCCGTGCGGGAGGCGCGCACGCAATTGCGGCGCTTGCCTATGGAACCGCGACGGTTCCTCGCGTGGACAGGATCGTCGGGCCGGGGAACGCGTACGTGGCGGCGGCGAAGGCGCGCGTCGCGGCGGATTGTGCGATTGATTTCATCGCGGGTCCGAGCGAGATCGTCATCGTCTCGACGTCCGGCCGCGCGGAGTGGATTGCGGCGGACCTCATCGCGCAGGCAGAACACGATCCCGACGCCCGCGCGATCTTCATTACTCCAGTCGCCCGTCTCGCAGCGTCGGTCGCGCGTGCAATCGCGAGTCAGAGGCCGTCCGACGGCCCTGCCGCGAGCGCCCTCCGCCGTGGCGGCGGCACGATCGTGACGCGTTCGCTGGACGAGGCAATCGCGCTCGCGCAACGGATTGCACCGGAGCACTTCGTCTGCGACTCGGATCGGGTCGCGGCACGCGTGACGCGCGCCGGAACAGTCTTCGTTGGAAACTACAGCGCACAGGCTGCGGGCGATTACATCACGGGATCGAACCACGTTCTTCCGACGAGCGGCGGCGCGGTCGCCCGCGGCGGCCTGAGCGCCGCCGATTTCGTCCGCCTCTCGACCGTACAGCGGCTCACGATGATCGGGTTGCGCACGATCGCGCCTGCCGGAATCACGCTCGCCGAGGCTGAAGGTCTCCACGCACACGCCGCCTCGCTGCGGATTCGCTCATCGTCTCGACTCACGCGGGGAGCTCGCGCATGACCTACGAGTACGAGCGCGTTGTCACGCCTTCGACCGGGCTGCGGCTGCACCTCAACGAGAACACCGCCGGATGCTCGCCGAAGGTCCTCGACGCGCTCCACCGGCTCACGCGTGAACAGGCGGCGTTCTATCCGGATTACGACGCAGCGATTTCCGCCGTGTCGACCCGGTTCGGCGTCGCAGCCGATGAACTGCTCCTGACCAACGGTCTCGACGAAGGCATCCTGGCGGCAGCCGTTGCCGCGCTTCGAAATGACGGATCGCCCAATCGATCCGAGGCCATCGTCGTCGTTCCCGCCTTTGACATGTACGCGGCCTGCGCCGACGCCGCCGGCGGCAGCATCGTCCAGGTCCCGCTTGATGAAGGGTTCACGTTTTCAACCGCCCGCGTGCTCGCGGCAATTGGCCCGCGCACGCGCCTGATCTTCCTCACGAACCCGAACAATCCGACCGGACAGATTATCGCCACCGATTCGGTGCTGGCGATAGCGAAGGCTGCGCCGGGCGCGCTGGTGTTCGTGGACGAAGCCTACGCCGATTTCGCCGATCAGTCACTCGTTGCGGACCCGCGACTGTCGGCTGTGCCCAACGTCGTCGTAGGCCGAACGTTCGCGAAAGCCTATGGGCTCGCCGCGCTCCGTGCCGGCGCCGTGTTTGGCCGTCGTGAGACGCTCGCAGCTTTGCGGCGGGTCGTTCCGCCTTACAGCATCAACGTGTGCGCGGCGATTACGCTGCCGGTCGCGCTCGGCGACACGGCGTACTACGACTGGTACGTCGCCCAGGTCAGCGAATCGAAGGCAATCCTGTACGACACACTCGATCGTCTTCGGGTCAGGTATTGGACCAGCGCGGCGAATTTCGTCCTCGCGGACTTCGGTACTGAGGCAGGGCGCGTTATCGCCGGGCTTGCCGCGCGACAGGTGTACGTGCGCGATCGATCGCGCGACCCGGGCTGCGAGGGGTGCGTTCGAATCACGACGGGCATCGTCGAGCACACTCGCACGTGCCTGGAGGTGCTCGAGGAGGTCGTGTGCGGCGCAGCGTAATCGAGCGTTGCACGACCGAGACATCGATTGTCGTCCGGCTGAACCTGGATGGACAGGGTCGATACGCGGTCAGCACGGGCATCAGGTTCCTCGATCACATGCTCGAGCTGGTCGCGCGGCATGGCGGCTTCGATCTTCGACTCGACGCGAGGGGCGACCTCGACGTCGATCAGCATCACACCGTCGAAGACGTCGGTGTGTCACTTGGCGAGGCCGTATCGAAGGCGCTCGGCTCCCGAAAGGGCATCAATCGCGCGGGATATTTCGTCATGCCGATGGACGAGACGCTCGGCGTGGCGGCCATCGATCTCAGCGGACGAATTCACGCCGTCGTCGATCTTCGCCTGCACGCCATGCGCGTCGGGGATCTTCAGGCGGAGCTGATCACTGACTTCTTCGAGGGATTCGCGCAGGGCGCACGTGCAAACGTACACGTCAAGGTGCTCTATGGCCGTTCGAGTCACCACCAGGTCGAGGCGATCTTCAAGGCGTTCGCGCGTGCGCTGCGCGTTGCCTGCGCCCGCGATCCACGCCTCGCGCGCGTGCTGCCGAGTACAAAAGGACTGATGTGAGCACTATTGACTTGTCACATTTCTCGAGCGACGACCCACGGAGACCACGAAGAAACGTCGGCGGCGCGTGACAGTGAAAGGCGTCCAAGAAAGGAAAGGCAGTTTAGACGTGATCGCTCTCATCGACTACGGAGCTGGAAACCTGACCTCCGTCCGAAAAGGATTCGCGGCAACTGGCGTGGAGCTGACCATTCCGCGAGATCCGTCGGCGCTCGCGAAAGCAGCCGCGATTGTGGTGCCGGGCGTCGGGCATTTCGCTGCGACAGCACCGTTGGACGGTGAATGGCGCGCGACAATCCGCGAGGCCGTCGATCGTGGCACGCCGCTTCTGGGGATCTGCCTCGGATTGCAGTGGCTGTTCGAGGGGAGCGACGAGGCTCCCGAGATCGAGGGCCTCGGCGTGCTTGCTGGCCGCTGCTCCAGGCTCCCGAACGATCTCAAGGTTCCGCACGTCGGATGGAATTCGCTCTGTTTCACGCGGCCATCGCACCTGCTCGACGGCGTCGCTGATGGAACACAGGTCTATTTCACGCACTCGTACGCCGCGCCTGTGACGGCGGCGTGTCTTGCCACGACGACGCACGGCGCGACGTTCGCGGCAATCGTCGAGCGTCGACGCGTTTTCGGCGTTCAGTTCCATCCCGAGAAGTCCGGCAGCGCGGGGATTCGAATTCTGAAGAACTTCGTGAGCATCGTCGCAGAAAGTACGAAGTAAGAAGTACGAAGTAAGAAGGGGGACAAAAGAAAGGGATGTGTGGCTTGATTCCTCTACTGTTTTCTTCTTGTTCGTTGGTTTGAACTTCCCACTTCGTACTTCGATTGACATGTTGTCGAAACGCATCATCGCCTGCCTCGACGTCCGCGATGGTTCTGTCGTCAAGGGCGTGAACTTCGAGGGACTGCGTCGCGCCGGTGATCCGGCGGAGCTCGCCGCTCGGTATAACGCCGAAGGTATCGACGAAGTCGTGATCCTCGACGTGACCGCCACGATAGAGAACCGGCGTGCGCTCGAACGAACGCTGCGCGCCGTGTCGGCGGAGCTCTTCATTCCGCTTGCTGTCGGTGGAGGAATCCGAAGCGAGGCGGATGCTGAAGCGGCGATCGAAGCGGGGGCGGACAAAGTCAGCCTCAACACGGCCGCACTTGCAGACCCGTCACTTCTCACGCGACTGGCGACGCGGTACGGCAGCCAGGCTGTTCTCGTTGCGATCGACGCGAAGCGGGAGCCGGGGGTCGGTGACCGAGGACCGGGGGCCGGGGACCGGGGACCGGGAGTCGGCGACCGGGGGGCGGGGGCCCGGGTGCAGCCGCCGATGTTCCCCGTTTTCGCGCGCAGCGGAAGCGTTGCCGTTGGCCGCGATGCGGTCGAATGGGCGATGGAGGCCGAAAGCCGCGGGGCGGGTGAGATCCTGCTCACGTCGATCGATCGTGACGGCACGCGCGCCGGTTTCGATTGTGAGTTCACACGCGCGGTGTCGACAGCGGTCTCAATTCCAGTGATTGCGTCCGGCGGCGCCGGATCGTTCGATCACTTTCGCGAGGTGTTCACCGACGGCTGCGCCGACGCTGCGCTCGCGGCGTCCATTTTCCATTACGCGGAGCACGCCGTTTCGGATCTCAAGCGGTTCCTTCACGACAATGGTGTTCCCGTCAGGCTCGTGTGAGTGGGTTTCTTCACCCGTGTCCGTCTTCTGGTTCCCTTGTCTTCTCTCTCAGTGCTCGCGGGGCCCCACTCCCGCTCGCTGCGGCTCGTCTCGCTCCGCTCGCTCGGCGCGGCCGCAGGCGCTTTGTCCCTTTCCCTTGACATTGTTCTCATGCTCATCCCTTCAATCGACCTCCAGGGCGGCCGAATCGTTCAACTGGTCCAGGGCGAGCGGGTCGCAATCGAAACGGACGCGATCGATGAGTGGATCGAGCGACTCATGGGTCAACCGAAGGTTCAGCTCATCGATCTCGACGCTGCGAAGGGTCAGGGAAGCAATCGCGATCTTGTCGAGAGGATCTGCCGCGCACTCCCCTGCCGTGTCGGCGGGGGAATCCGGACCGTCGAGCGTGCGCGGGATCTCCTCGCAATCGGAGCGACGAAGGCCATCATCGGATCGGCGTTGTTCAACGAGTCAGGCGTCGATACCACCGCCGCCCGGCGGTTCGCCGACGCGCTCGGCGCAGCCCGTCTGATGGCCGCGGTCGACAGCCGCGCAGGCCAAGTCGTTATTCATGGCTGGAAAACGCGCGTGCCGCTGACGGCCGTGGACGCCGTACGGACGCTGGAACCATTCTTTGGCGAATTCCTTTACACACACGTCGATCGCGAAGGCCTGATGCAGGGCACCGACGTCGCCGCGATCACGGCAGTCGCAGCCGCTACAGCACGGAAGATCACCGCGGCCGGTGGAATTACGACCATGGAGGAAGTCGACGCGCTCGACGCGATCGGAATCGACGCCGTCGTCGGCATGGCGCTCTACACGGGCGTGCTGAAGCTGCCGCAACGGTAGGAAATTCAGAGCCGGTAGCTCGATCGCTCGGTGTTCGGTAGCTCGGACGGTCGGTCGATCGGAGTTTCGTTCAGGGTTCGGGGTCGGCGCGCGATCGCTCGACAACTTGGAATGAGTTAGGCTGACCCGATGCGCCGTGGACTCATTCTGTCAATCTCGACTCTGCTAACGGTAGCCGTCGGCTGCAGTCGTGCACCGGTTCTCTTCTCGGAACAGAACGCCCGCGCCCACATCAGCATGCTTGCGGGAACGATCGGCAGCCGGCCGGTGGGCAGCCCGCAGAACGCGCGCGCACGAGTCTACATCATCGATCAGTTGAAGCTTTTCGGGTTTGAGGTCCGAGTCCAGGAGACGGACGCACGGCGGCCGGAGCTTGGCCGGACCACGCGCGTCTCCAACATCATCGCGACGCTGCCAGGCTCGAGGAGCGAGGCGCTCGGAATCGTCTCGCATTACGACTCCGCACCCGAAGCGCCAGGGGCGGCGGACGATGGGCTCGGAGTTGGGGTGTCGTTGGAGGCGGCTCGCGTGCTGGGAGGAATGCCCAATCGCACGTGGACCTTGATGGTGCTCGTGACCGACGGCGAAGAAGCGAACCTGATGGGGGCCGCGGGCCTCATGACCGACCGTGAGGTCACTAGGCGCCTGCAGGCGTACGTGCAGATCGAGTCCACCGGCGCGTCCGGACCTGCGTGGCTCTTCGAGACGGGACCCGACAACGCGTGGCTGGTCTCGCCGTGGGCGTCGCGAGCGCCGCACCCGCGCGGCGGCTCGTTCGCGATCGAGATTTATCGCAGGCTTCCGAACGACACCGATTTCTCGATCATCAAGCGCCTCGGAATTCCGGGACTCAACTTCGCACCGGTGGGCGACAGCTACGCGTATCACACCCCTCGTGACACGCCGGAGCGACTCTCGAGTCGCACGGTCCGCGAGACCGGCGAGAACGTCGTCGCCATCCTGAGTGCCCTGAAGGATCAGAACATCACCCGACGAACGCCCGGGGCTCCGACGTTCTTCGATGTCGCGGGCGCTGCCGGTATCAGCTACGGACCAGGCGTCGACTGGACGCTCGCCGTCGCCGCCCTCGTCCTCGGCGTGATTGCATGGGTGAAAGTGACTGCATCCGTGATTCGGATCGAGGGCATCGCGCGATGGCTGCTGACCGTCGTGTGGACCGTGATCGGGGCGCTCGCGGTGATCGCGGCAATGATCGCGGCGACGTGGGCGCTCCGTGCCGCGCGCGAGGTCTATCACCCGTGGTACGCGAGGCCAGACCGGTTGTTCGGACTTCTCGTCGTGGTCGCGTGCTCCGTGGGCTGGGCCGTCGCGAGAATTGGACGATGGATTCCGCCACCAGCGCACGGCCTGCGGCATCCGATCGTCGCGTGGACCGTCGCTCTACCGTTATGGATTGCTCTCGCAAGCGTCTCGCTCTGGCTGATGCCGAACGCAGCGTATCTCTGGGTCATTCCCTTGCTCGTTGCCGGCGCCCTCACGTCGATCGTGAGCCCGTCGAGCGAGCCGCTCGTGCGCGTATCGTCGATCGTCGTTCTGGCGGTTGCAGGGACGCTGTGGCTGCCCAACACGATCGACCTGCTCTATTTCATCGTGGCGCTGTTGGGTCGGCTGCCAATCGTTACACCCGTTTACGCGTACGCGGCCGTGATGAGCGTGGCGGGCATCATGATCGCACCCCCGCTCATCGCGAGCATCGCCGCATCGCGTCCGCTCGTCCGCCCTTCGATTCTGACGGCGGTCTGCTTTCTTGCCATCGCTGTTTTTGCATCTCTCGCATACACGGCGCCGGCGTACACCGTCGAGCAGCCGTTGCGTCGTCACGTCAGAGCGTTGCAACAGACAGCAGACGGCCCCGCGATCTGGGAGGTCGCCTCGCTCGAACCCGGGGTCGATCTCCGGCCGGGCGCGCCCGCCGGGTGGACACGAGTGGCGCAGGGCGCCGCCGGTCCGAGCGGTTGGGGCATTCTGCCGCACCCGTTCGTCTTTCGAACCACGGGACCATCACTCGGTGCTGCGCCCGTCCAGATCGGTTCCGTGACGCTCCAACCGCTCGCCGGCGGCGTCGAGTTGTCTCTCACAGTGGTTCCGCGCCAACCGGGCCTCGCGCTCGCGTTCGTGCTGCCCACCGGAATCACGCCTGTGCGCCACAATCTTCCCGGCATCCCGCGGCAGGGCCGCTGGACGGCGACCTACATCGCGCCGCTCGAAGATGGCGTGGTTTTCCGCGCCAGCTTCAGGAACGCCGACGCCGCGCGCCTCAACGAAATCCTCGTCGTCGCCAGCAGCGCCCGCTTCCCCGGCGGCGACGGCTGGCAGAGCCTCCCCGCCTGGCTGCCCCAGGATCGAACGGTGTGGTCCGCCGCCGCCACCTGGCTCGTGCCGGTCGTTGCCCCGGTGCCGCCATTACGCTAAAATCCGTAGCCATTACGGTGTTTGACGTAGCAGGGTGCCTGGGGGTCGTTCGTGACCAACCCTTTCGTTTACGGCGAAGTCGTGCCGGCTTCGGCATTCGTCGACCGCGAGGAGGAGCTCGAGCGCCTCACGCGCGACCTGCGGGCCGCGCAGAAGATCTTCCTCATCTCGCCGCGGCGATATGGCAAATCATCGCTCGTCCGTCAGGCGCTCAAGGCCATGGTCCGGGGCGGCGCCCTGGCGGTGGACGTCACCGTCAGCAGCTACAGCTCGTACGTAGGATTCCTTGAAGGCTACGCGCGTGCGCTCGTGTCCGTGGAGACGCAGCCCGATCGCGTGCGCACCTGGCTGCGTGACATGCTGGGCGTTCGGTCCGAGGTGCGTCTCGAGCCTGGAGACGCTGGACGCGGCCGCCTTGCCGTCTCTTTTCCTGCAGTCAGAACCGACCGCGACGTTTCGCAGCTCGCGCAGGAGGTCTTCGCGCTGCCCGGCAAGATTGCCGGCGCGCGGCGACGTCAGATGGCCGTGGCGCTCGACGAGTTCCAGGCAATTGGCGCGTTCAACGGCGGCAGCGTCGAGCATGCGCTGCGAGCCGCCGTCCAGCAGCAGCGTGACGTCGGCTACGTGTTCTGCGGCTCCGAGCCGACACTGATGGAACGCATGCTCGGCCGGAGCCGTCCGTTCTACAAGGCCGGTCCCGTGCTGCGGCTGCAGAAAATCCCAGCCGGCACGTTCGCGCCGTTCATCGAGGCGCGCTTTCGTGCCAGCGGTTTCCGTCCGGCCCACGGTCTCGGCGCGGCGATCATCGAGCTCGCCGGCAATCTGCCCTACGACGTCCAGCGCCTCGCCCACGAAGTGTGGGACGACGCGCGCGCAGCGGGGAGGCGGACGGCAGACCTCGACGATCTGCACGCGACGCTCAAGCGGCTTCTCGGCGAGCACGAGGCACTATTCGAGGCCACGTGGCAGCGCCTGACGCTCGCACAGCGCGGCGCGCTGCGCGCGGCGGTCCTCGAGGATGGCCGGGAGCTCCTGGGCGCAGACGTCCGCGCGCGATACCGCCTCAGCGGCGCGTCAACGGTGCAGGCCTCGCTCGCGGCACTGATCCGCGAAGACGTTCTGGCGCGCGAGGGGGACCGCTACGTCGTCGTCGACTCCCTGTTTCGCGAATGGGTTGCACGGCGCACGTACTGACGTCGATGGGGGGCGGGATTTGGGGTCGCTTCCGCGGCCAGAGCGAGTTTCACAAGAGATCAGGAGAATAGGAGGTTCAATGTTCTTGAATACGAATCTCCTGATCTCCTGGTCTCCTGTTGTCAGTTGCCCGAAGTCGTGAGCTTGGGTTTCGGGATGCAGCAACTACTTGCACGACTGGGATTGGGTCGTCCGGACCTGCGCGCGTGGGCGATGTACGACTGGGCGAACTCCGCGTTCCAGACGACGATCATCGCGGCGGTCTTTCCAATCTATTTTCACACCGTCGCCGCCGCCGATCTGGCTCCGGCAGACGCTACGAGCAAGTTCGCCTGGGCGACAACTATCGCGATTCTGATCGTCGCCCTCGTGGCGCCACTGCTCGGAGCGATCGCCGACTACGCGGCGATGAAGAAGAAGCTGCTCGCCGTGTTCCTCGGCGTCGGCGTGATTGCCACGATTGCGATGTACTGGATCCAGCGCGGCGACTGGCTCTTCGCGCTCGTGCTCTTCGTAATTGGCAACGTCGGTGTGGCCGGCAGCATCGTCTTCTACGAGTCCATGCTGCCGCACCTCGTCAGCGAGTCTGAGCTCGATCGCGTGTCGTCGGCGGGATACGCCGTCGGATACCTCGGCGGCGGCGTGCTCCTCGCCGTCAACCTGCTGATGATCCAGAAGCCCGCTTGGTTCGGCCTCCCGGACGCTGCGACCGCGACGCGGCTGTCGCTTGCCAGTGTGGGCGTCTGGTGGTTGGTTTTCTCGATCCCGCTCTTCCGCCGAGTGCCGGAGCCGGCAAGACGCGTCGAAGCGGGCGAGCGGCGGGGCGCGAACGTATTCGCGACCGGAGTGCACCGTCTCATCGAAACGTTCTTCGAGCTCCGTCGCTACAAGCAGGCCTTTCTGCTGTTGATCGCGTTCCTGTTGTACAACGACGGTATCCAGACGATTATTCGAATGGCGACGACGTACGGGAGCGAGATCAACATCGACGAGAGCGCGATGATCACCGCGCTCCTGATTACTCAGTTCATCGGTGTGCCGTTCGCATTTCTGTTTGGGTACCTCGCCGACCGCATCGGTCCGAAAACGGCGGTGTTCGTAGGGCTCGCGGTGTACGCGTTCATCACGGTATTGGGGTACTTCATGACGAATGCGACCGAGTTCCTCGCGCTGGCGCTGCTCGTCGGCATGGTGCAGGGAGGCACGCAGGCGCTGAGCCGGTCGATGTTCGCCAGCATGATCCCGCGGCACAAGTCGTCGGAGTTCTTCGCCTTTTTCGGTGTGTTCGAGCGCTACGCGGGCATTCTCGGTCCAGCCGTCTTCGCGTGGGTCGTCGAGCGGAGCGGCACGAGCCGCAACGCGATTCTGTCGGTTATCGCGTTCTTCGTCATCGGCGCGGCAATTCTCGCCTTCGTCGACGTCGACGAGGGCCGGCGGGCCGCGCGCGCAGCCGAGGCCGACGTCCTGCCTGCGTGACATGGCCCGTTCCGAGCGAGGCGGCGCGCAGCCAAGTCGATGGGCCCGTCCCGAGCGAGGCGACGCGCAGCCGAGTCGAGGGGCAGAGACGACGCGGCCGCCGATCGTCCCCTGGATTGCGAGAGCGGTCTGCCGTGTGTTCTACCGCGTCGATCGGGTCGGTCACGTGCCGCCGGACGGGGCCGCGATACTCCTCCCCAATCATCCGAATGCGCTGCTCGATCCAGCCGTCGTCTGGGCCACGGCCGGGAGAGACGTTCGCTTTCTCGCGAAGTCGACCCTCTTCGAGGGTCCCTTGCGCCCGATCCTCGCCGGCGCTGGCGCTATCCCCGTTTATCGACGCATCGATCAGGGCGCCGATACATCGCGCAACGTGGAGATGTTCGCGGCTGTCGCCGCGGCGCTCACCTCCGGCGACGCGATCTGCATCTTTCCTGAAGGGATCAGCCATTCGAGCGGGCGCCTCGAGACGCTCAGGACCGGTGCGGCGCGCATGGCAATCGACGCCGAGCGTCACGGCGTTCGTGTCGCGCTGGTCCCGGTTGGTCTCAATTTCGACCGCAAGACGATGTTCCGGTCGCGTGTCGTCGTGGTTTACGGGCCGGCGTTTTCCGCCCAAGATCTCGTCCCGGCCGAGAGCGAGGCGGACTCACGGGCGATCCGCGAGCTCACCGATCGAATTGCCGAGCACATGCGCAGCCTGTTGATCGAAGCAGATCCGGACGCGGACGCCGCGCTCATCGAGCGCGTGGACCGGTTGTACGCGGCGGCACGCGGCCGGCCGCCGGATCCCGCGGAGCGTGTCGCGCGCCGTCGCGCGATTGCGACAGGCCTCGAGCGCCTGCGCGCCGATGCGTCGGACCGCTACGATGCGATCCTGCTTCGGCTGCGCCGCTACGATCAGCGACTGCGCCGCTTCGGGCTGCAGGATCGCCACCTCGACTGGAAGGTATCGTCGACGGATGCGATCCGATTCGCAGTCAGAGAGCTGTTCGCGGCCGTCGTGCTATTACCGCTCTGTGTCATCGGGTTCACGGTGTTCTTCGTCCCGTATCAGCTCACCGGGTTCGTCGCCAGACTCTTCACGCGCGAGCGCGACGTGATCGCAACGGCGCAGGTCTTCACCGGCGCTGCGATCTACGCCGTCTGGCTGGCCATCCTGTCCGCGATCGCGTGGACGCTCGGCGGTCCACTCATTGGACTGCTGACCATCGCTGTTGTGCCGCCGATCGCCGTGACGTCCCTCTTCGCGATCGAACGTGAGACCGCCGTCGTCGAAACTGTGCGCGCGTGGTTTCTCCTCCGCCGCGCTCAGGACGACACGTGGCAGCGGCTCCGTCGCCGGCGATCGGAGCTCGCGGACGTCCTCGATGAGGTGTACGAGTGGTTGCGGGAGGAAAATCGTGTCTGACCCTCGGCTCTCGGCTCCCGGCTCTTGGCTTTCGGCTTTGGTCGTTGGGCTTTGGGTTTCAGCCTAGAGCTCAAAGCATTGAGCCCAAAGCCAGGTTCGATCGCCCATGCGCCTTTCCGAACTCGCAGCCGGGTATATCGTCACGCCGGCCGGCGTCGATCCCGAAATCAGCGGCCTCAGCGAAGACAGCCGCCGGATTCGGCCGGGCATGGTGTTTGTCGCCGTTCCCGGTACTTCGCTGGACGGACATGCGTACGTCACAGACGCGGCGGCGCGGGGCGCTGCCGCGATCGTTGCCGAACGTACGGGGACCGTTCCGCCCGGAATGCCATCGGTCCGCGTTCCGTCGGCGCGCGTGGCGCTCGCGGAGCTCGCGGCACGGTTTTATGGCAATCCTGCGGCGCAGCTGCGCACGATTGGCTTCGCCGGGACGTTCGGCAAGACGAGCACGAGCGAGATCCTTCGCCTCCTGCTGGATGCCGGCGGCGCTCGCACCGGCGTTCTCGGTTCCCTTGGCGCGCGTTACGGAGATTACTTCGACTCGGGTTCGGGCTTGACCACGCCGGCGCCGGTGGAGTTGCACAAGTCGCTGCGACAGTTGCGTGTCGCCGGCGCTGATACGGCCATCATGGAAGTGACCAGCCACGCGTTGCGGCTCGAGCGGATCCGCGGGATTCGATTCGACGGTGGCCTGCTCGCCGCAATCCTGCCGGGAGAGCACACGGACTTCCACCGGTCGTACGACGACTACGTGGACGCGAAGCGGCGGTTTCTGGATCACCTGACGACCCATGCCGTGCTCGCATACGACTCCGACAATCGCGCCGCCCGTCGCATCGCGATGGGTGCGCAGGTCGCAACGATCGTTGGCTACTCGACCGAACGCCGCGATGCCGATCTCGTGCTGTCCGACGTCGAGCTCGACGAGCGTGGCACGACCTTCACAATCACTGGCGCGGCGTCGAGAGCGGCGTCCGGAATCCGGCTTCACAGTGCACTGCTCGGCCGCGGGCACCTTCGAAACGTCGGCCTCTCGCTTGCCTACGCGTTGACGGCCGGCCTCCCGGTTTCGACGGCCGCCACCGTGCTGCGAAGCCTCGTCCCGCTCCCGCGTCGCATGGAACGGTACGACATCGCCGGGCGGACGGTGCTCGACGACAGCGCCGCGCATCCCGACAGCTTTCGCGGCACCCTCGACGTGGCGGCGCTGCTGCCGCATCGCGCCTCAACGCTGGTCTACGCAGTCCGCGGCAGTCGGGGCGCCGACATCAACCGCCGCAATGCAATCGCGCTTGCTGACCTTTCGGCGGTCCACGGCGTCGACACGCTCATCGTGACGGCTGCTACGGATTGCACCGGGGCGCCGGATCAGGTATCGGCAACCGAAGTCGACGCCGCGCGGCAGGCGCTAGTGGAAAGGGGACGCCGCTTCGTCTGGCACGACACCCTGCAAGGCGCCATCGGCGACGCACTCGACCGTAGCAAGCCGGGGGATCTGTTGATCCTTGCGGGCGCCCAGGGGATGAACGAGGGCCGCCGGATCCTGACCCGCTTCGGCCCCCGCTGACGGCTGCAGCAAACTTTCGCCGCGCCTCGCACGTCAAACAATTTCTGATTTGTTTGCTCGGGCTCGGTGGTCGGGATATCGCGGCTCGACGTTCAGGGTCCTGGTGGCTGCTCAGAAAGCGCTGCCGGACGCTCGGTTGCTCGACGAATCAGCGATTCACGATCAGGGATTAGGGATTAGGGACTCAATGTTTTGCGGATAGTCATCTCGGGCGGCACGGGGTTCCTCGGCAGTCCACTCGCCGAGATGTATGCCGAAGAGGGGCACGACGTGCGCGTCCTCACGCGCTCCCTCATGTCCGGCGACTTCCGGCACGATCCCGGAACGGGCGTGCCGGGAGTCACGCGCGTCGGGTGGGTGCCCGACGGGAAGAGCGGACCGTGGGCTACCGTGCTCGACGGCGCTGACGCGGTCATCAACCTCGCCGGTGAATCGATTGACGCCGGACGATGGACGCCTCAGCGGAAAGCCCGGCTGCGCGACAGCCGTCTTCTTGCGACACGGAGTCTCGCGACGGCTATTCTGGCCGTCAAAGCTCCACCGCGCGTGTTCGTCAGCAGCAGCGCGGTCGGATTCTACGGACCAGCCGGCGATCAGCCGTTGACCGAAGCATCACCTGCCGGTCGCGGTTTCCTCGCCGGGCTCTGCGAGGACTGGGAAAAGGAAGCGCAGTGCGTGACGCGCGCGGAAACGCGTCTCGCCATCGTGCGGTCGGGCATCGTCCTCGAACGTTCCGGAGGTGCGCTGGCGAGAATGATCACACCGTTCCGCTGGTTCGTCGGCGGACGCATCGGTTCGGGCCGGCAGTACTTCTCGTGGATCCATCGTCTCGATTGGATGGAGCTCGTGCGCTGGATCGTGCAGCAGCAGGAGGTGCGCGGCGCCATCAACGCGACCGCACCGGAACCGGTCACGAACAAAGAGCTCGCGCGCGCACTGGGTCGCGCCCTCCACCGACCGAGGCTCGTGCCCGCGCCCACGTTCGCGCTCAAACTGATCGTTGGTGAGATGGCCGACTCAATCGTGACCGGTCAACGCGTCATTCCCGCGCGCGCCCAGGCGCTCGGCTACCACTTTCGCTATCCCGACATCGATCAGGCATTCAGAGGAATATTCGGAGACTAAACCAAAGGAAAGGGAAAAGGGACAAGTATCAGAGAAAGGCAGGAGCGCCTTCCCTGAAATCGCCGCCAAGGATCGAGACCGAGCTCGCGCCCAGCCAGTCGTCGATCACGCGCGCGTAGACCGATCGGAAGTCGGTTTCGTGGCGCACGTCTCCGCCGTTGTTCTCCAGAGTCGGATTATCCGGTGTCGCGCCAAGATTCGCGGCCGTGCCGTAAAGTCCGCCGCGGACCGTTCCGCCCATCGCGAACATGAGGCCCGCCGCGCCGTGATCGGTTCCGGTGCTGCTGTTCTCGCTGATGCGGCGGCCGAACTCCGAGAACTGCAGCACGAGCGTGTCGTTGAGCAGCCCCTGATTGAGCAAGTCGGAGTAGAACGCGAACAGCGCGTCGTTGAGCGTTGTCATCAAGTTGTTGTATGCGCCGTTGGCGACGTTCGTGTTCTGACCCGAGTGCGTATCGTATCCTCCGGTCTGCACCCAGAACACTTTTGTCCCCACGCCGTTTGCGATCGCACCGGCGACGGCACGAAGCGCCTGCGCGAGGCCGTTATTGTTGTTGTAGGTTACCGTTGGCACGTACGTGCCGACCTGCGCCACGCGATCGAGCGTCGCGAGCGCGGCCTGGGCCGTGCCGTTGACGAACGCGAGATGCGGCCGGTCCACGGGAAGATGCGACGCGATGCGGGTCGCACTCTGCCGCGCGAACTGCCCGTCGGTCGTGTTGTTGGGGCTCATGAACGAATACCCGGACACGCTCGGAATCGATGGCACCCCCACGGTCCTCGCCTGCAGCGTGCGTGGCGTTTCGCGGACGGTGGACCATGCGCTCAGCGGATCGACCGGCGATGGCAGCAGGTCCAGATAGCGTCCGAGCCAGCCGGTTCCCGTGGGCGCGGAAGGGTTGGCCGTCGACCAGATGTCTGTGCCCTGAAAGTGCGAGCGGCTCGAGTTCGGGTACCCGGTGCGCTGAACGATCGCGAGCCGTCCGGCATTGAAGATCGTGCGCAGTCCGGTCAGGCGCGGGTTCAGCCCCAGCGCGTTCCCTGCGCGATCCGTCCCGATCTGAAGCACGTTGGCGGCCGCGATCGCCAGACCCGGACGACGTGCATAGTACTGCGAGTCGGTGTACGGAATCAGCGTGCTCAACGCATCGTTGCCGCCGCTCAGATAGAGGACGACGAGATTGCGTCGCGACCGCCCCTGGGCGCGCGCCAGATCCGACAGGAACGTCGGTGCCGCAAAGCTGAGGGTAAATGCGGCAACGCCACCCCGCACGAACTCACGTCTCGTGATCGCCATGCTTCACAAACCGAAAAGGGACAAGGGACAAGTCCTCACCTTTCTCTTTCCTTCCCCCTCCCTTTCCCTTGTCCCTTTTCCCTTGTCCCTTTTCCCTTTTCCTTTGACCCGATCCCAGAGCGTCTACACCAACTGATAATCGCCCGACCCGACAACCAGATGGACGAGCCCCGCCGATTTGTTGGCCAGCTGCGTATCCGAGCCCGTCCAGCTGCTTTCACCTGCTCTCGTGTAGTCGAGGAGCGCGTTGTGGCCGTCGCCGACGAAATCGGGCGGCGTGAGTCGATCGAGCACGTGCGCGAGCAACGCCTCTGGTGTTTCTCCGTGTTCGCGCGAGAGATCTCTGAGATTGAACTTCTGGTTCAATGCGAGCTGCGCTGCGAAGTTCATGCGCGCCAGCATCGAACCGCTCGAAAACCATCCCGGCCCGAGCTCCCACCCCGCAACGTCCGGCGGCTCGAACAGCTGCTGTCCCATATTCAGGAGCGGTGTCAGCGCGTCGTTGACCGAGAACCCGTTCCAACCGACTTCTTTCAGCGACCGCACGACGAACTCGACGGGCCAGGAGTAACGCTTGTAGGAGTTCGCCGGATCGCGGAACTGTGGCGACAGCATTAGCTTCCTGATGACCGGCTCCATCTCGAAGTTGCTCGCGTAGTACGTCGCGGCGAGATCCTGAATGAGCTTCTCGTCAGGCAGGTCGACTTCGTTGATGAAAAACCCGTAAAGCTTCCTCGCGAGCCGAGGCCCGGTAGCAGGATGCCGCGCGACCGCCGTGATCAGGTCGATGCCATCCTGCATGCCGCCGTCTGCCGATCGGGCGGGAATCGTCTTGCTGCCGTCGGGATAGATCGCGAACGTGAACGTCTTC
This sequence comes from Acidobacteriota bacterium, assembly GCA_046727175.1. Taxonomy (GTDB): domain Bacteria; phylum Acidobacteriota; class Vicinamibacteria; order Vicinamibacterales; family 2-12-FULL-66-21; genus JBKPCD01. The sequence continues at coordinate 19,045 of JBKPCD010000073.1, forward strand.
GCAGAAGTCTCGTGCTGGCCAGCTGCGTAGTTGAACGACCAGTAGCCACCCCGGTTGAGATCGTTCCACCCGGTGAACACACGCGCCCCGGCGTAGACGTCCTCTTCGGAGAACGTGCCGACGCCCATCGTGAAGAGTTCCATCAGCTCACGCGCGAAGTTCTCCTGCGGCCGCAATCTGAAATTCGTCCGGCCGTCGAGCCAGATCAGCATCGCCTCGTCTTTGGCGATCTCGACGAGCAAATCGCGGAAGTTCCCGAGCGCGTACTGACGAAAGAGCTCCAGTTGGCCCCTCACCCGAGCGGGATCCTCTTCCGGCTTCGCCGCCATGTAGCGAGTGCCCTGTTCCGCGCCAAACTGACCCGACACCTTCGAGTACGCCGTGGCGAAGTGGTTGTGCCAGAAGAGCGCCATCTTCTCCTGCAGCGGCCGATTGGTGTGGACCAACCGGAACAGCCACCGCTGGCGCGCGTCGGTGATGTTCGTCGACGGCGAGAATTGACGGCTCGTGATGCCAACATATCCGGGCCGCCCGATCGCCGCATCCACGTCGTCGGGAATCTCTTTGTAGTTGAGGAGACGCGCCAGCACGAGGCTCGGTCCGCCGTAGGCCAGCCTCGCGTACGCAGTCACTTCTTCCTCTGTCGCGCCGAATCCGGCGCGGCGAAGGATATGGTCGATCTCCTGTTCCCGCCCGATCGCCATCTGCATCTCCGGGAGTTACAGTGGAGAGCTATCCTACGCCTACCTCAGCGCGAACGAAACGATTTGACTCGCTGACGTGCACCGGGAGGCGCATATCAAGGCGAACGTCGAATTGGTGGCTCGCGGCGCGAGAGTTTAGCAGGCCGCTGAAAAAAGACGGCCTGATTCAGCTGGAAAGGATTCGGCTGAAGCCAAACAGCTCATCGCCCTTGGCTGGTTCGTCCAGGAAATTCCGCAACAGCACGCGGGCAGCGAGCCACGACACCGCAAGCCCGTGACGATTGTGGCCGAGCGCAAAGAGATGGCGCGGAAAGTTTCGATGCGTGCCGACGTACGGCAACGAATCGATGGTTCCCTCATGAGCGTACTGCCACGACCACTCCGGCATCGCTCCGGATATCGCCGGGTAGATTGTCGACAGCTCGTACATCAGTTGCCCGGTTCGCTGCGTCAGCACTTTGTCTGCCGCACGTGTAGCCACCGGGGGCTGATCCGCCCCTGCGACCAGCACGCGATCCTCACGCAGCCATCGCACCACGTGCGGCGGCTCAGCATCGTCGCGGAGCACCGCGGCCCGTGTGCCCAGCTCGCGTCGTACTTCAGCGCGCAAAGATCCGGTGACGACGGCGTACCCGTGCTCCGGCCGGAGGTGACGACGCAACGCTCGCAAATCGGTCAGAGCGGCCCGTTGACCAGGCTCGGGCCAGGCCGGGACCGCGGCAACGACTGCTTCGGCGCGGACCGTACCGCCTTTCACGACAATCTCGACTCGCTTGCGGCTCGTGCGGATCCGCAGGACTCGTGACTGCTCGAAAAGCTGCGCCCCGCGCGCGACAGCCGCCGCCGCAAGGCCGACGCACGCGCGATACGGATCCACGACCGCGCCACGTGTCCTGATCGCACCCGCTGCCGCGATCGCTGCCGATCGCCCGACGGCTGCCGGCGTCATCCAGGTGTGATCGAGTCCGGCAGCTCGACGAGCCTCGTATTCTCGTCGTAGACGACGTCCTGCGTCCGGATCTCGCAGAGCAATCGTCAGCAGATCCTGGGGCGCGAGATCGCACCGAATCCGCAGCCGGCGCAAGGTGGCCGCGAATTCGAGCGATGCACGTCGCATTCCCTGCCACAACACCCGAGCGGCGCGCAATCCGTACAGCGATGCGGTTTCCTGGAACGACGCATCGAAGTCTTCGCGCACCATGCCCGGACCGCTGGCGGTCGCGCCGGCGCCAATTCTGTCGGCTTCGATCACAATCGTTCGAATGCCTGCGGCAGCAAACGACCACGCGCACGCACAGCCGGTCAACCCGCCGCCGATGATCGCGACACGCGCCTCCGCCTCGCCACGGAATCGCGGATACGAGGGACGCCGGCTTTTGGGGAAGCGATCGAGCCAGAAGGGAACGTGTCGAATCATCAAACGCGGATTATTTCACATGGGGATCGATAACTCACATCCCGCGTCGGTGCCGGAGATTCGCGCCGATCGTTGCGGATCAAGAACTTCTCGCGAGACGCGGATTCTCGCGGATGGACGCGGATCAACGACTTTTCACAAGACGCGGATTTTCGCGGATACACGCGAATCGACAACTTTTTACGAGACGCAGATTTCGCGGATAGACGCGGATCAACAACTTTAGACGTATCAACACTCGCCTGGCGCGCAATTACCGTCAACCCGCGCAACCGGGTCGGTCCACCGTACCGGTTTTCATGTCGTGGGGATCGATCGACGCGTGGACCACACTAGAAGCCATTACGCCTCACGCGCGAGTACAGCTGAGTTGCATGGGCGTGCAACCGGCGCCACTTGCAATTGTGGAGCGTGGCGGCGTGACCCTCGACCGAGACTAGGAGTCATCCAGATCGGATCCAGCATCGCCGGGCTCAGGTCTTCGTTGATCACCGCGGGCTGATCGCCCGGCTGGATGAAAAGGTCGGCTGGGAAGAGGCTGCCTGTGGTCTCCTCGAGCACCATCATCGAGTCCCAATGGTGCACGTGCGGCGTCTCCAGGAAGCGCAACCGGTGCCGCCCGAGCTCCAGCACGTCTCCGTCCCGCATGTCTCTGACGGCGCCGGCATAGTCCCAGTGGGCGATGTTGCCTGCCGCGCTCCAATCGCTGCCGACGAGCACCGACGCGGGCGCGTCGGCGAGGAAGCGGCCCATCCCCCGCACTCGTCTGATTCGAAGTGACAAAGGACGACGTCGGCGAACCGCTTCGGGTCGAGTACCTGCGCGACCGCGCCGCGAACAGCCTCGTACGACTCGTAGAAGCCCGTGTGAATGAGCGTCGGCCGCTCGTCGTCGATCAGGAACTGGTTGAAGCCGACCGGGTACTGGCCCGGGGGCAGACTGCAGACGCGGTAGATGCCATCGATGATCTCGTCGACTTGCGCCATCTTCGCACCTCCCATTCGAGTACATATGTGTATCAGGAGGGCATCGCTTCGATGACGCTCACCGCGGACGTCGTCGGCACGATCCGCGAGACGCGGTACCCGGCGTTCCCGAGCAGCGTCTCGTACTCCTCGGCGGAGCGCTCGACGCCGCCCGGAACGGTCAACATCACTAGATCGAGGATCTTGCCCGGGTGCGGGACATCGCCCGCCGGCAATACCGATTCGACGACGAGCAGGCGCCCGTGCGGCACCATCGCCCGCCGGCAGTTGCCGAGGATCGTGAGGCACTTTTCTTCGTGCCAGTCGATAAGGACGTGGGAGAGCACATAGGCATCGCCGCCACTCGGTACCGACTCGAAGAAGTCCCCCGCGATCGCGCTGCACCGATCCGCCAGCCCCGCTGCGGTGAGATTCGCGCGAGCCTGGGATACCACATGCGGACGGTCGTACAAGATTCCTGTAAGCTGCGGATGCGCGCGCAGTTTGGTCGCCAGCAGATTGCCGGTTCCGCCGCCAACATCCACGAGCGTCCGAATCGTTGAGAAGTCGAACGCCGTCGCCACCGCCGGTGGCTCGGCGCCATGGAAGCCAATCATCGCGTCGTTGAAGAACGCTGCATCGTCGGGATGCGCCGCGAGGTAATCGTGGAGCGGTATGCCCCAGCCTGCGAAAGTCCCTGTTGATCCCGCCAGCGTCTGGGCCGCTGTCAGACGTGCCTGGCCCCGGTGTGCTGGAACTCACCGACACCCCTGGAAGTGGCTGCGATCAACGACGCGGCCAGGGTCTGGCTCGCTGACATGGCCGAAGGCGATTCGTCAGCGGAAGGCGGAATTCCGCCGGCGTTGTTTGCGGCCGTCGCCCGACTGAGCGCGATCGAGGCCGCCGACGATCCTGCGGCGCTTCCGCAACCTCGCCTGCGCGTTCGCACGAGGAGCGGCGACTGGCTCCTGCTCCATGCCTCCCGCCTTCACCGCCCGCACTTGGCGCCCCGGGCGGTGGTCGTCATCGAGCGGCTGGAGGATCTCGAGCTCGCTCCTTCATCACGCAGATGCTGGGATTGACACAGCGCGAAGGCGAGGTCTGCCAGCTAGTCTTACGCGGCCTCGCGACGAAAGACATCTCGGCTCGCCTTCGCATTTCGGCGCACACCGTTCAGGACCATCTGAAGCGGATCTCGACAAAGCGGGCGTCCGCAGCCGGCGCGAACTGGTGGGTCAGCTTTTCATCAAGCACTGACGTTCACGGGAAGCCTTTCCGTACATGAAAAGACCCGCGAAATCATTCGCGGGTCTCTGGTTGAGTTTGGTTTTGCGGGGGCGTGCAACCCCGCGTCGTACACATCCTCACTTGCGCGATCCACCACGTGGGTGGCTCCAGCCGCGCGCACAGCGTCGATGCGTGCCCCACTCGCAATGCCGATGACGCGCACGCCTCGCTCCGCCAGATAGGCCACCAGCAAATCCGACCGCTCCGGCTGCGCCCCATACGATTGCCGACGCGCCTGGCTCGAGCGGCCAGTGCCGGACCAGACCCGCCGCGGTGACACCAGCATGGAATCCGGATCGAGTACGCGTCGTCCTAATCAGACGTTCCACGTGATTCAGCCCGGCTGCTTCGACCCGCACAAGGATCTCGCCTGCATTCAAGGACGCGAGATCCTCGACGTCAACCTGCAGCACGTCGGGCCCGCCGGGCCGTCGCGCATACGCCACGCGTCGTTTTCGGACAGGCTCTGTCATGCCCGTATAATGTAAGCAGACACTTATTTTTGTCAGCTTGCATTTCTGGCGATGGCTGTGACTCGTAGACCCAAGCTTTCTCCGCGGAAACTGCCACGGCAGGAGCGCTCGCACGCGACAGTGGAGGCTCTGCTTGAGGCGACGACTGACATTCTCGTGCGCCAGGGCGTCGGCCGTCTGACGACGAACCGCATCGCCGAGCGCGCCGGCGTCAACATCGCGTCCCTCTATCAGTATTTTCCGAGCAAGCACGCGATCATTGCCGAGCTCCGTCGTCGGCATGGCGCGGAGCAACGTGCCGCAGTTCGGAGCGCCCTCATCAAACACCGCGGTGACGATCTGGAGACGACGCTTCGAGCCTTGGTGTCGATGGGCGTTGCGGCGCATGCGGTCAATCCTGAACTGCAACGAGTCTTTGCCGAGGACCTGCCGCAGTTGGCCTACGCGGAAGTCGCGACGATGGACGCGCCGCTGTTTGCCGAATTTCGCGAGTTCCTAACGCGCTCGACCGCGGGGATCGGCGATCCCGAACTAGCGATGTGGATGGTTGCGACAGTGGCCAACGCCGTGATCCATCGCGCGGTCGTCGAGCGACCGGAGGATCTGTCGAAAGGATCGATCAGGGACGAATTGGTAGCGCTGCTCGTGCGCTATCTGAACGGGTTCCGTCAGGGCGCTGGACATTCCGTGAGGAAGAGCGCTTCGTGCCCGTTTCCGACGCCGATAAAAGGGCAGCGTCGCCGACAGACTCCATCCCGCCGGCGCCGATCGGCGCGGTGATTTCGTAGGCGCCGAGGCGCGTGCCGGGAGCGACGGCCAAAGGTAGTGTGATTATACGAGCGGAAACGACGAGCGAACGGGATCAGTCCTCACCGACGGAGGGCGCTTTGACTGGTCTCGTATCTTGCTCGAGGAAGACCACCGGCCCCGGTATGATCCCTGGAGCGTCCGAAGCCGTGGCGACCACGGGAGAACTCGCGATGAGAAAGGTGATCCTCTTCGTGCAGGTTTCCCTGGACGGCTTCTTCGAGGGACCGAAGAAGGAGATCGACTGGCACATGGTCGATGACAAGCTCTTCGCCCACATCATCGAGGAGCTCAAGGCGATGGGAGGCTTCCTGTACGGACGGATCTCCTATGAGCTCATGACCGGATTCTGGCCGACCGCCGACGCCGACCCCGGGAGCACTCCTCCCGTAAAGGAGTTCGCCCGGATCTGGCGGGACATGCCGAAGGTGGTCTATTCGAAGACCCTCGCGTCGGCTCGGTGGAACACGACGATCGCCCGGGACGTGGTGCCGGGAGAGGTCGAGGAGTTCAAGCTCCGGGCCCGCGGGGATCTCGTGGTCGGGGGAGGGGACCTGGCCGCGGCCTTCATGGGCCAAGACCTGATCGACGAGTACCGAATCTACGTCCACCCGATCCAGATTGGCGAGGGGAAGCGCCTTTTCCCCCTTCGAAGGAGAAGGTCCTGCTCCGCCTCGCCGAGACCCGAACTTTCGGGAACGGGGTCGTCCTTCTCCGGTACGAACGACTCCGGCCCCATGGGGAACTTCCTCAGCGCTGAAACTTCGCTGGGAGCGCTCGCCTGTCGCAAATCCTCGAACTTCTCCCGCGCAGAGCTGATCGCCCATCTTAGGCACCTGCCGCCAGGAGTCCTCTCCGGCGGAGTTCCGCCATGATATCGGCGTGCGGGATATACGCGACAATCTGCCAACGGTCAGCGGATCGCTCGATCACGTAAGTGGAAGGCAGCGTGAATTCGACCACCGCTTCAAACGACCGTGCAGCCGAGAGTCTTGAACAGATCCTTTCTTTTCAGGGTGGCTTGCTGGAGATCAGCAGCTCGGACCAGCTGAGACCCACCGGGTCCGGCGAGTAGAAAAGAGGGCGCGTATAGCCCCGCAAGATCGGCGGCCCGTGCTGCGACTGCTCGTCGGCGTCGATAGCCGGCTTAAGGGTGCCCCTCGCGCGCACCGATTCCGTCCCCGCATCCCGGCAAACGAGCGCGGCTGCGAGCGTTCTTCTGGCAGATATGCGCGTCGTGTCTCGGACCTAAATCCGGGAGAAAAGCGATGAGCGATCGGACGGGCAGTGGCTTAGAAAATGGAATTGCGGGGGCGCGCAACACCAATGAGCGCACATTTCACATCCGCATCACATTCCAGCCCGTGCCATCGTCTGCCGTCGCCGGGCCGCGTAACCCAGATGTCGCCACAGACTTCGCGTTAGGCTGGCCGCCGGCGGTTCCGGCGTAGTCCCCAAGGACAGGGGCCCACTGGGACCGGCCTCAACTCGCCACTACGGCGCTGCACAGGCCGCTTTTCGCGCAGGAGGTGCCGACTTCCACTGCCAGCGCGGTTGTCCAACCTCTTACATCGTTCCATCAAGCTGAGACGCTTGATGTCAGGTCGACATACATAGAATAGCAACGTATAAAGCTTCTACGTATGGACATGAGTAAGGACCTGGTTGCGGCGTCCGCCACGCCGCTCGTGCTCGCCATCCTTGCCGAAGGCGACAGTTACGGCTACGCCATCATCAAGCGAGTGGCCGAGTTGTCGGGCGGGCACCTACAGTGGACCGACGGGATGCTCTATCCCGTGCTGCACCGGCTCGAGCGCCAGGGTTATGTCGCGGCGAAGTGGTCCACATCCGAGAACGGCCGCAGGCGCAAGTACTACCGGATTACTAAAGAAGGCCGGGCGCAGCTCGCTGCGCAGCGGGAGCAGTGGCGGACCGTGGACAGCACTCTGCGAGGTATCTGGATGCAGGTGTGCACAGTATGACGACGTTCGCCGATCAACCGCTCGAGGAGCAAATCGCGCGGTGGCGTGCGTACTTACGGCGCCGGCAGGCCCTTCACGGCCCCGACGTGGAGGAGCTCGAGGGACATCTGCGCGACCAGTTGGTGGCGCTCACCGAGGCCGGCCTGACAGGGGATGAAGCGTTCCTGGTCGCGGTCAAGCGCATGGGCAGCCTCGATGCGCTGTCGCGCGAGTTCGCACGCGCGCATTCCGAGCGGCTGTGGAAGCAACTGGTCATGGCGCCCGACGCTGAAAAGCCGCCCGACACCGGACGCGCCGAAATGCTCGTCGTTCTGAGCCTTGCCGTCGCCGCCGCGTTGGCCGTCAAAGTGCCGGCGCTGTTCGGCCATCCGATCAACCCTAATGACGAGCCGCCGTTGTTTTACGCCAGGAACGCCAGCCTGTTCGTCTTCCCGCTGCTCACCGTGTACTTCCTGTGGAAGCGTGGGTTGGGTGTTGCAAGCGGCCTCTGGCTGGCGCTGCCCTTCGCGGCCGCGGCAGTGTTCGCCAATGTGTTTCCCTTCAGCACGCGCAGCAACACCGAGGTGCTGACGGTTCTGCATTTGCCAATCGCCCTCTGGCTGGCCGTTGGCTTCGCGTACGTCCGAGGCCGCTGGTTCGGCGACGGTGGGCGCATGAACTTCGTGCGGTTCTCCGGCGAACTGGCGATCTACTACGTGCTCATCGCGCTCGGCGGGTTCGCCGTCACCCTCTTTACGTTCATGATGTTCCGCGCCATCGACATGAATCCTGACTGGTTCGTCGCGGGCTGGCTGATCCCGTGCGGGGCGGCGGGGGCGGTCATCATCGGATCGTGGTTGGTGGAGGCGAAGCAAAGTGTCATCGAGAACATGGCACCGGTGCTGACCAGGCTGTTCACGCCGCTGTTTACGCTTCTGCTGCTTGCGTTTCTGGCCACGATGGCCTGGACAGGTAGCCCCATCAATGTGAAGCGAGAGGTCCTGATCGGCTTCGATCTGCTGCTGGCGGTCGTCGTCGGGCTGGTTCTCTACGCCGTCTCCGCGCGCGATCCGCAGTCACCCCCCGACTTCTTCGACGGCCTCCAGTTGCTGCTCGTGGTCAGTGCGCTCGTGGTCGATGGAGTGGCGCTTGCGGCGATCGCGGCCCGGATCTCCGAGTTTGGGTTCACTCCCAACCGCGTCGCGGCTCTTGGCGAAAATCTGATTCTGCTCGTCAACCTCACGTGGACGGCGCGACTCTATGCGTCCTTCCTGCGTCGCAAAGGCTCGTTTGCTGCTCTCGAAAAATGGCAGATCGCGTATCTGCCCGTGTACGCCGCATGGGCTGCACTGGTGGTTCTCGTGTTTCCTCCGGTGTTCGGATACCGATGATGCACTTGCCAAGCAGCCCATCGTGACAAGCGGCCGAGGTCTTCGGCGTCGAATCGCTGACATAAGCCTTCAACGTTAGTTCGAGCTCGTGCTTGTCGAGAATTTGATTCAGTCGTGTGTAGAACGGGTGCGCGGCACTGCGCGCGCAGGCCCTCGATTGGCACACCCACATGGTCGCCTGCTCCGCGTGCCGTCGTCGTTTGCCCGTCGCCATCGGCGACAGTGTCGTACACGCCGAACCCTCTTGCGATTCGTAATTCAGAGTTCACCAGGAGCTGCTAGCCTTGAGGTAGCGCCCGCGTTGCACGGTTCCTCGTCACTCGGGGAGACGGTGGGGATACGGCTCCGCCCAACCGCAGAAAACCTCAATATTTATGGGGAAACTAGTTGCGGGGGCCCGCAACCAACTGAATTTGGAGTTTACCTGGACCGCTGCGCAGGCCAATCACGGGGTGGGATCTTTTGCAGGCTTGATCGATCGGCAGCGAGATCGACTCGGCCGTGGCAGTCTCCGTGTCCGCGAAGGAGTCGGCTTGTTCCTGAATGATGAGGCGTTCGCGTCGGATAGCGATGCCGAACGCCTCGTAGTCGCCGGCCTTCAGGCCCGCCATGCCGTCTTGATGCGCGTCGAACTTGGCTTTGAGCGGTCGGCGTGCGTCCCGCGTGTTGTTCATCGTCACGCCTTCCACCGTTAGGTGTCGCGGCACACGGATTGCGTCGGCTCGGGAAAACGGCACGACCGAGCTTGCAACAGATTGGCGCCGCCAGCAAATGTCGACGGCGTCCGCGACGCGTATCCGCATCATCAAGTCTCCCCGGCAATCCGAGTTCATTCCCTTCGACGTCTCTCGATTCCAGGTCGGACATGCCTACGAGCTCGGACCACGACTTGCTGAACTCCTGATCGTCTGCGGCTACGCCGAGCCGGACGACGAACGCGAAGCGCGCGGCCCCAGCCGCCAGCCGTGATCCGGCGGCGGCGTCCTCGGCTCGACGTCTGCAAGACTCAGCTATTGCGCGACGCGGACGTTCTCGGCGCGCGGACCCTTGGGACCCTGTCCGCGCTCGAAGGTCACTGGCTGGCCTTCGCGCAATTCGTCGAAGCGTGTGCCACTGCAGGCGGATTGGTGGAAGAAGTACTCGCTGCCGTCGCTTGCCGCGATAAAGCCAAATCCCTTGTCCGTCAGACGTTTGATCGTGCCATTCATCGTTGCCATCGTCGCCTCGCTGGTAAGGACATCAGTTGACTGTAGGCTCGAGCTGCTCTCCGGGAATCGCGAGATCCCATCGGGCCGAGGCGAACTGATCGCCACCAATCCGGCCACCTTCGTAGATCGCGCGGGGCAGTCCCGCGAGGCAATCGTGAACAACCTCAGGCCAGATCACGTCGCCGTCACCACGCACGACTGAGTGCGCGGCTCCGTGGAAGGCGGCTTCATCCGGAAACAGCGTCGCGTGAATGCCGCCGAAGACGACCCACGCGCCGCGTTTCCGCACCTCGCGTCCGATTTCGTAGCCGCGACGCGCATTCCCGGTGTGAATGCCGATGCCGACGACATCTCCCGGATCGATCGTTTCGAGATCGACGTGCTCGAGTGTCTCGTCGACAATCCGGGGATTGCCCCAACGTGCACCAGTCGCCGACGCCAAGACGTATAGCCAGCGCGGCGTAATCACCGCGACGCCGAACGATTGGGTGCTCGGATTAATGAGGTGGACACGCGGCATGGGCCTCTATTCGATCGGTTCCGAGCTGGGTTCAGCGGTCTCACGCAACAGCAGCACCTTCCGTTCAGCGATTTCATGCTGTGCGGTGACCGCAACCTTGTCCGATTGCTCGACGCGTGCCGTAGATCCACGGTGCAACTGCGCGGCACGAAGGCCGGACAACACTGCGAACTCGAACGCATTCATGCCGCGTGGACGATTCACCACGATGAGCCTCTTTTTCGCGTCAACGAATGAGGAAGGCGTAGGCACGACCGGGACAACAATTGCCACCGGCACGAGGACGACGAGTCGGCGCCGAACCGCCCGATCGTGAGCGGCTCCTCGCGCGAGCCAGGCAGACCAGCGAGCATCGAAGTCGGGATCGCGTTCCGATTGGCAGCGGCATCAGGCCCTCACAAGTGCCCAAGGCCTTGGTGAGGGCTCGGGCCAGAACGGCCGAAGGCTCAGAAAAGCGGTGTTCAGTATAGTCGGGTTTAGTGACGTGGTCGCCGCCGTTCGACCCAGCGCCCGCGCGCCGCTGACATGGTCCTCGAACAACTCGAACGTGACGGCGTCGCCGACGGCAAGTCATTGAGGACCTGCCCTCGCACACGTCGCTCCGGTCGAAGAAGATTTCACGATCGCCCGTTAGCCGAATGAACCCGTGGCCCTGGCCGATCAACCGCGTGACGATTCGGCCCGAGTTCGCCGTCCCACGGTGTGCCGCCGGTCGGGCGGCGGCGGGGCTTGGGAGCAGGCGCCATCGTTCGGACGGCGCCTCGCGTGTGCCCGCCCACGTAAATTACCAGCGCGGTTCCGAACGTCGACGCTGAGAATGGCCGCCGCCGAACCCGCCACTGCGAGCGGCCTTCGGCCGGGCTTCGTTGACGGTGAGACTGCGTCCGCCGACCTGGCTCGCGTTCAATTCGCGGATCGCGGTCTGCGCCTCTTCGTCGGTGCTCATCTCGACGAACGCAAACCCGCGCGCACGGCCGGTCATCTGATCGCGCATGACTGTCACAGATTCGACTGATCCCGCGCGCGCGAACAGCTCCTGGAGCTCGGTCTCTCCAACTTCGTATGGCAGATTTCCGACATACAGCTTCCGACTCATAAACATGGACTCCTCTGTCGCAATCGCGACGTTCCCGAGCATCGGACTTGCCGTCGGGTGGATGTCGTCTCGTAGCTAGGCTGAACTTCAGGAGGACGAGTCAGGAGTGGCTCGATACGCTTGAGGCCGGCACAGTACGCGGCAAGATCCGAATATTTAGCATAGCACGGAATCACCCACTGATGGTCGGACCCACAGAACGAGGCCTCACACGGCCACACTCGGAGGCTCCACATCCGTGCTGGAACGCGATTCCGAAGGTACGCGTGAATTCTCGCCTGATGCAACTGCAATCGCACGATGTGCGCAGGGTGCGCGTCGAGGTCTCTCGGCCGCGAGTGCAGCGCGGCGTGCCCGGGGCCAGGTTCGAATCCGCGCCAACCCTCGAGAATCCGCGTCTCGTTCAACTGCTCTTCGTATCCGCGCCCACCCTCGAGAATCCGCGTCTCGTTCAACTGCTCTTCGTATCCGCGCCTATCCGCCGGAATCCGCGTCTCGTGAGATCTCCGCGTCCTCCAGGGCCAGCAATTCGCGTTTGCGGGAGGCGCCCCAGTGATACCCGCCGAGACCACCATCCGCGCGCACCACGCGGTGGCAGGGCACGACAATTGCGACGGGATTGGTTGCGCACGCGCGTGCCACAGCGCGACTCGCGCGCGGCTGCGCGATACGGCGAGCGACATCCGCGTAACTCCGCGTTTGTCCACGCGGGATCTTCTGGAGCTCCTTCCAGACGCGCCGCTGAAATGCCGTCGCGCGGACGTCGAGTGGCAGCCGCGGATCCGGCGCGCCTGGCCGCAGGCTGGACACGATCGTCGACGTCCAGTTCTCGAGCTGCCGATCACCAGTAATGAGCGTAGCGGCTGGATATTCCGCGCCGAGATCTGCGGCGAGCGTCTCGTCGGATGACCCGATCTTCACGGCGCAGATGCCGCGCGGTGTCGCGCCGACGAGCATTCGGCCGAGTGGTGAGTCGACGATGGCGTAACGCACGTACTCCCCCTTTCCTCCGCTTGCGTAAGTGGCGGGCGTCATGCCGAGCGCGGCTGGCGCTTTCTCGTAGACGCGGCTTCCCGATCCGTAGCCGGCGCCGTAAGTGGCAGCCGCGACGCCGTTCCCGTTGCGCAGGCCTGCCTTCAGGCAGCCGATGCGACATGCTTCGAGGTACTCGCGCGGCGAGATGCCGAGCGTGCGCTTGAACGTGCGGAGCAAGTGGAACGGACTTCCGCCGACGCGTCGAGTGATGGCTTTCAGCGTGAGGGGCGCATCAGAATGTGCTGCAATGAGCGCGCACGCCTGGCGAACGCGTTCGATTTGCGGCGGAATCGACGCGGGTCGTTCCGGATGGCAACGACGGCACGCGCGGAAGCCGGCCGCTTCCGCTGCGTCGGCTGCGGCAAAGAAACGCACGCCCGCGCGGCGCGGCCGCCGGCTCGCACACGTCGGCCGACAATAGATTTTCGTCGACGCAACGGCATAGACGAAGACGTCGTCCCACTGCGCGTCGCGGCTGCTGACCGCCTTCCAGAGCAGGTTTTCGTTCAACATGTGATCACGATACGGTCTCCATCGACGCCGCCGCTATCCGGAGATTGACGTCAAATTGGGCTGACGGAGGGGACGGAGGACACGGAGAAGAACAGTGTTATATCCGTGCTCTCCGTGCCTTCGCGGTGATCAGCTTTGTCCGTGCTCTCCGTCTCCTCTGTGACCCTCCGGCATGCGGGTTGCGCCGGCAGACGCTATGACCTTGACAGATCAGCTCGACCGAGTTGCCGCGTTCGACCCTGCGCCATACCCCGTTCCGAATACCTGGAAACCGAACTGCAACCCTCGACGAACCGCGTCGCGTTGTTCGCCTGTTCAGGACGCGATTTGTTCGGATCGGTCCAGCTGGGTGTTCCGTTCGTTGAGCACTGGATGTCGATCAACGACCGACCTCCCTGCACCCACTGGCTCGTGTCGAGTCGGAGTACCCGCTACGCGGCCGTGCTTGCGGACACCAACTTCGCACGGATCCTGGTCATCGCGACGGGCGCAGTCGTCGACGCCCGCGAGGTGACCGGAGTCAAAACGCGCCGGACGGACCAGGGAGGCTGGTCGCAGGCACGATTTCAACGGCACATCGAGAACTTCCACCTGCATCACGCCAAGGAGGTCGTCGAAGCGCTCGCTCGGATCGTACAGCAGGAGGGCATCGAGCACGTCCTGCTCGCCGGCGACGAAGTGATCCTGCCGTTGGCGCTATCGGGTGAGGCGGCGAAGCGGACCCTCAAGTCGTGCGAGTTGCCGACGAACTGTTGACGCGAGCCCGGAACACGAGCGCCTGGATCACGTTCATCGAGGATACGTCTTTGCTCGCCCCGTACGACGGCGTCGCGGCGTTGCTGTGTTTCAGGGCGTGACTCACACGAGAAGGTAGAAGCTCCTGACTTCTAACTTCTAGCTTCTGCCGCCTGTCGTCGCGGTCCGCGCAGCGCAGCTATCACCGATATCGTGGTGCCGATCACCGCCAGGATCGCCAGAGCACCGACGACGACCGCGAAAGTTTCCGTCTTCATCCACGCAACGATTCCGCGCCCGTAGTGCCTGGCCAGCCACGACTCGATCGCGAATCGCACGATGCGAGAAGCGGCCAACGTGAGGAAGAAGCGGCGCACGTCCACGCCGAGCGCGCCGCTCGTCAGGACGAATGCCGTGAACGGAAACGGCGGCGGGATGACGGCCAGCGCACCGATCGACAGGGCGGCACTTTGTGTGACGCGCTGCTGAACGCGTTTCAACCGCGACGGCCGGACGAGACGTGTGAGGCCATGTTCTCCCAAAATGCGGCCGATCCAGAACGTCACGGCGCTGCCCACGAGCGATCCTGCCGTCGCCAGCACTGGATACAACCAGAAGAGGTCAGGCCTCCGCGCGACGAGGATGATCACGACGAAATCGATTCCAAGCGGCAGGAAGAAGACCAGCGACGAATCGAGCGCGGCCATCACGAACAGGCCGGCGGGCGTCAGGAAGTATCCGAGAAGCGACTGGAAGAGGGCCCGCATCGGTGGCGCGCTATATTGTCAATGGACTTCCACTCGACCTGCGAGGGCGAGACGATGAGAACGATGAGGCTGGGGTGGAGACGGAGGCCGTTGCGCCTGTTATCGGCGCTGGGGTTCGCATGCGTTGCGGTTGTCGCGAACGCACGTGCGGGCTCGCCGGGCCCCGCCGGGTTCGTGCAGGGAAAGACGATGAACGGGATTGCCGAAGGCTATGTGAAGCTCGTGCTCGCGATGGGCCGACACGATGCCGATTACGTCGACGCCTATTACGGCCCGCCTGAGTGGAAGCGCGAGGCGGACGTGACGAAGCTCGAGCTCGCCGAGATTGGATCGCGGAGCGCGAGGCTGCTCGGCGATCTCGCCGCCGTAAAGCCGGGCGGCGCCGAGATCGAGCAGTTGCGACGGCATTACCTCGAGCGTCAGCTGTCGGCCCTGGCGGCACGCGTTCGTATCTTGCAAGGCGAACGCCTGTCCTTCGACGAGGAGTCGAAGGCACTCTACGATGCGGTCGCGCCGACTTTCTCCGAATCACACTTTCAGGAGATCCTCGATCGGCTCGCCCGTCGGTTCCCGGGACAAGGTCCGCTCGCGGAACGTTACGATGCATTCCGCCGCGGTTTTGTCATTCCACGTGACAAGCTGGATGCCGTTTTCCAGCTCGCCATTCGGGCGGGTCGCGAGCGAACACTCAAACACATCCGCCTGCCGGAGTCGGAACAGTTCAGCGTCGAGTACGTGACGAACAAATCGTGGGGCGGCTATAACTGGTACCAGGGGAACTATCACAGCCTGATTCAGGTCAACACCGACCTGCCCATCTACATCGATCGTGCCGTCGACCTCGCGTGCCACGAGGGATACCCCGGGCATCACGTGTACAACGCGCTTCTGGAGAAGCATCTCGTGCGCGACCGGGGATGGGTCGAGTTCTCGGTCTACCCGCTCTTCTCGCCCCAGTCGCTGATCGCGGAAGGCACGGCGAACTTCGGAATCGAAGTCGCATTCCCCGGGCCGGAGCGAGTGGAGTTCGAGCGGACCGTCCTCTTTCCTGCCGCGGGGCTCGACGGCGCAACAGCGGCGGAGTACTACGAGGTTCAGGCGCTCGTCGATCAACTCGCGTACGCGGGCAATGAAGCCGCGCGGCGGTACTTGAATGGACAGATGGACGCTGCCGCAGCTGCATCATGGCTCGAGCGGTACGCGCTGATGCCGTCGGACCGAGCGAAGCAGCGAGTCCGATTCTTCGATCAGTACCGCAGCTACGTGATCAACTACAACCTCGGCAAGGACATGGTGCGCCGCTTCATCGAGTCGCGCGGCGGCGCCGCGGACCAGCCGCAAAAACGGTGGGAGGAGTTCGAACGCCTGCTGTCGTCGCCGAGGCTTCCATCGGGACTGGCGCCCGTGCAATAACACGACGTGACCGGCATCTTCTCGCGATCGGTTGTCGCCGCGGCTGCCGTGCTGTGCCTCGCCGGGTACGTGTTCGTGTACGCCACCGGACGCGCCGACCAGCCAATACGCTCGGATGGTTTCAGCTACTACGTGTACCTGCCTGCCTGGTTCATCTTTCATGACACGACCCTGGCCGCAGTCGCGAAGGACTGCTGCGGTGGCGAATTCCCGGATTTCACGGCCATCATTCGCTGGCCCGGAACACGTCACTGGGTCAATGCGCACCCGATCGGCGTGGCCATCATGCAGGCGCCGTTGTTCCTCATCGGTCATGGTCTGACGCGGTGGTCAAACCTGTCGGCTGACGGGTTCACGCTCTACTACCAGCACGCTGCCGGTCTCTCCGGCCTGTTCTGGACCATCGCCGGCCTCTGGTCGCTGCGGCGACTCCTCGTTCGTCATTTCACGGATACCGTAACCGCCGTGACGCTGATGGTGATTCTGTTCGGCACGAATCTCTATCACTATGCGACGTTCGACAGCTCCTACAGCCACGCGTATTCGTTCTTTCTGTGTGCCGCGTTCCTGAATCTCCACGATCGGTGGATCAGATCGCCCTCGCGCCGCCTCGCGGTCCTCCTCGGTCTCGTGTCTGGTCTGATCGTGCTCACACGGCACACGAACGTCCTGCTGCCCGTGTTGGTTCTCCTCTTGGCAACGAGATGGAACGAGACGCTCAGGCGATCGGAGGATTTGCTGACGATCGCGGTCGTCGCCGCGGCGGTCGTCGCGCCGCAAGCCGCGTTGTACTACCGCGCGACGGGACGGATTCTCGTCAGCCCGTACGGGGTGCTCGGCTTCAACCTCGGCTCGCCGGCAATCCTGGGTGTGCTGTTCAGCGTGAAGAAGGGCCTGTTCTTCTGGTCGCCGATTCTACTTGTTGCGGTTGCCGGATTGGCGATGCGATCACCAGGTGCGCCGGCGTTCACGCGGCCGGCTGCGTTGTTCCTGATCTTGAATACCTACCTGATCGCAAGCTGGTGGGACTGGCAGTTCGGCGCGAGCTACGGCCATCGAGGTTTCGTCGACTCGCTTCCGATCTTTGCTGTCGGCCTCGCGTCTTTCTACGAGTGGAGTGCACGACGCCGCGCACGCCTGCCGATCGTCGCCTGCGCGACGAGCATCCTCGTCGGGCTCTCGGCCTTTCAGATGTTCCAGTACTGGAACCGTGTGCTGCCGATGAGCGACACGACGTGGGAACAATACCGTTCGGTATTCCTGCGTTTGTAAATGACCTCTCGACCGCTTCCATTTCGATCGTTACTTCTTTCCGCAGCCGGGCTCGTCGTCGCCATCGCGGGGCTGGTGTATCTGCGAGATCCCGCCTGGCTGCTGAGGACCGAATCGGGCTTCGGACCCTGGGAAGTGGATCAGAACGGCACGCGCTTCCGGTGGATGGGCGGCCACGCGTCGTTCTTCGTTCGATCGGACGCGCCGGGCGTGACGATTCCACTGCGAACGACGTTCAACGAGGGTGACCGGCCAATCGTCGTCTCGATCAGCATCGACGATCGGTCCGTCGATCGCGTCGTGCTCACCGACGGCGATTGGCGCCACAGCAGCGTGCGGATGCCGCCGCGCGGGACCCGGCGAGCGTGTCGCATCGACATTCGCGCGGATCGGACCCGCACAGGAAATCGCGCGGTCCAAGTCGGAGAAATACAAATACGGTAGAGTCCGACTCGACGTGTAGCGTCCGACTTGGTCAAACGTGTAGTGTCCGGCGTTAGCTTGACTCGAGGTGGTCCACCGGTGGCAAGTTGGCTCGACGTGCTCGAACAGTTGTACGAAGGTTCGTGGAGCGCGGACCTGCAGCGCTATCGATCGCCGTTCGCGTTCCGCGGCATGCCACGATTCGATCATAGCCTTGCAACCTCGCTCGTCAGGCTTGCCGCAGGCAAGGCCGACGTGCGGCGGCTCGAGACAGCGCTTCTTCGAAACTTTCGCAAGTACGCACGCAGCGAAGACACGCAGACCGACTCGATCTGGGATTGGCTCGCCCTCGGTCAGCACCGCGGCCTGCCCACTCGGCTGCTCGACTGGACCTACTCACCGCTCGTCGCGCTGCACTTTGCCACCTTGAACACCGCTGAATTCGACGCCGACGGCGTTGTCTGGTGCGTGAACTTCATCGAAGCGAACAGGCTGCTCCCCGCGATGCTCAAACGACTGCTCCAGCACGAAGGATCGGGCACCTTTACCGTCGAGATGCTGACGACGATTGGAACGCTGCGGGAGTTCGATGCGCTGAGGCGCGAGCCGTTCGTCGCGTTCGTCGAGCCGCCGGCGCTGGACCGGCGCATCTTCAATCAACTCGCGCTCTTCTCGCTGATGTCGAATCCCGCCGCCGACCTCGGGCAGTGGCTCGAGAAGCACCCGAAGATCTGGCGGCGCGTACGCATCCCCGCCGAATTGAAGTGGGAGATTCGCGACAAGCTCGATCAGGCGAACGTGAACGAGCGCGTGTTGTTCCCTGGACTCGATGGACTCAGCCGGTGGCTCACCAGGTACTACACGCCACGCAGCCGGTAGTTCGGTGGTCCGGTAGCTCGGTCGCTCGCGGCGGATTTGGTAGCTCGGTAGTTCGATTCGAAATGGACCGATGCAGAAACACGAGACCAGAGGGCAGGAGTATGTCGAATGCAGCCGGCAAAACGTTTCCTGATCTCCTGATTTCCTGTCGAGCGCCGTCGGTCTTAGTGATCAGGTGAGATCGAATGCGTGCGATAGAGATCGCGAGACCTGGTGGTCCGGAAGTCTTGACTCTGGTCGACCGTGGCGTTCCGACACCAGCCGCAGGAGAGGTGCTCATTCGCGTCGAAGCGGCTGGCGTAAACCGGCTCGATATTCTGCAGCGCGAAGGCAGGTATCCGCCGCCGCCGGGTGCATCGGACCTGCCAGGGCTCGACATTGCCGGAGCGATCGTCGCGCTCGGTCCGGATACGCCGCGGTGGCGCGAGGGCGATCGCGTCTGTGCGCTCGTGACGGGCGGGGGCTATGCGGAATATTGCGTGGCCGCGGGACCACAGTGTCTTCCGATCCCGGCCGGCTACGATGCCGCGCAGGCCGCGGCGATTCCCGAGACGTTCTTCACCGTCTGGACGAACCTCTTCGAGCGCGCCGGGCTTCGCGATACCAAAAATGCGCGCGTGCTCGTTCATGGCGGCACGAGCGGCATCGGGACGACGGCGATTCAGCTCGCCAGGGCGTTTGGAGCAACGGTCTTCGCGACCGCCGGCACGGACGAGAAGGGCGCCGTGTGCGAACGGCTCGGCGCAACCGCGATCAACTACCGCAAAGCCGATTTTGTGGCGTCGATCACGAAGCACACGTCCGGGCGCGGCGTCGACATCGTCCTCGACGTCATGGGAGGGGATTACCTGCAGCGCAACATCGACTGCCTGGCGATGCACGGGCGACTCGTGCAAATCGGTTTGCAAGGAGGCGCACGGGCGCAGATCAACCTCATGGCGGTGATGCAGCGGCGGTTGACGATCACCGGCTCGACGTTGCGCCCGCGCACCGTCGTCGAGAAAGGTGCGATCGCGCGCGAGCTCGAAACCCACGTCTGGCCGCTGCTCGCCGCGCGCACTGTCGCCCCGATCGTTCACAAGACGTTTCCGCTGGAGCGAGCCGGCGACGCCCATCGGGCACTCGAGGCCGGCGAAGTCATCGGGAAGGTTGTGCTGCTTCTTTGACCATGCGCGATCGGCGCAGGTAGGCGAGCCAGACGAGCGAGTGCAAGACGACCACAATGGCGCGCGGGAGCTTGTCGCCCGGGTACGTGTTCCGCGGAAGGACCGACCAATAAAGACTCTGGACTTGGGTAAGACCCATCCCAATCAGCGCGAACCCGGCGAGCACGCGACCACCCGGGCTCGCGCTCCACAGCGCCCACGCGCCAGCAACCGAAACGGCCGCCACGAGCCCGTGTGCGAGCAACTCGATGACGGCTGGTGCGCCACGCATCTCGAGTGTCGTCAGCGTCGAGGCCACCTCACCGGCAAACGATAGCGGCGGCCAGACGAACAGCACGAGGCACAGGAGAAGCAACCAGCCGCGTGGCATTCAATCGTCCGGAGTGGTGTCGTTCTTTGCCCTTCTCTCTCCGCGAGCCTCCGGCGCCCGTTCGTAGGTCTTCAGCAGGATCTTCTCGAGATGCGCGGCGTTCACGTCAGCAATCATGGCCGCGTGCGCGCTCGCCCGCTCGTACACGTCGAGCTCCTCAGCTTCTTTTCTCAATGCGCGTGGGGCCCCACCCCCCAGCTGCGGCTCGACTCGCATCGCTCGCTCGCCGCAGCCACAGGCGCTCGCCCGCTCCTACACGTCGAGCTCCTCAGCTTCTTCCGCCCGCTCCATGATGAAGCGGAATCTTGCGGACGGATCCTTTCCCATCAACTCGTTGATCACGCGATCGGTGACGATGTGATCCGCGATGTCCACGCGCAGCAGGCGGCGGGTGCGGGGGTTGAGCGTCGTCTCCCACAACACCTTCGGCATCATCTCGCCAAGGCCTTTGAATCGTGTGATCTCCGCCTTCGCGCGGCCGTTCCCGTGCAGCTTCAGCAGCCGCTCGCGATGCGCGTCGTCGAGCGCCCAGAACGTTTCCTTCCCGACGTCGATGCGATAGAGCGGCGGCTGTGCGAGAAACACGCGTCCCGACGTGATGAGTCCGGGCATGTGACGATAGATGAACGTGAGCAGCAGCGTCGCGATGTGGTGACCGTCAGAGTCCGCGTCGGCGAGCACGATCACGCGTCCGTAGCGCAGCCGCGCGAGATCGAAGTTCTTCCCAAGGCCGCAGCCGAGCGCCGTCACGAGATCCGACAGCTCTTTGTTCTCGAGGACCTTTGCGAGCGAGACGCTCTCGGTGTTCAGCACCTTTCCGCGCAGCGGCAGAATCGCTTGCCGCGCGCGATCGCGTCCCTGCTTCGCCGACCCTCCCGCAGAGTCTCCTTCGACGATGAACAGCTCGCTGTCCTCGCGACCTGGCGACGTGCAGTCACTTAGCTTTCCAGGCAGCGTGAGGCGGGTCGAGGTCGCGCTCTTGCGCGCGACTTCCTGCTGCGCCGCGCGACTGGCTTCTCGGGCCCGCGCCGCCAGGATAATGCGCGCGACGATGGACTCGGCAACGCTGATGTTCGTGTTCAGCCAGTGTTCGAGCGCCGGCCTGACCTGCGCGTCCACGGCAGAGAGCACTTCGGGGTTGTTCAAGCGATCCTTGGTCTGCCCCTGGAACTGCGGCTCCTGCACGAACACGCTGAGGACGGCAACCAGCCCCTCGCGGATGTCTTCGGCCGTGAGCGTGACGCCCTTCGGCGAGAGATTGTGCGTGTCGATGAAATTCCGAACGGCTTTGCCAAGTCCGGCGCGGAACCCGTTCTCATGCGTGCCGCCGGAGCCCGTCGGGATGCCATTGACATAGCTGCGGACGTGCTCGTCGGTCGACTGCGTCCACTGGAGCGCAACGTCGAGGCGGATGCCGCTGTCGTCGCTCTCTCTCGCAATCGTGAACGGCGCCTCGTGGACGGCAACCGCCGATCGCTCCGCCAGAATCTTCTTCAGGTAATCGGAGAGGCCCTCGGTGTGCTGGAAGACGAGCTTTTCGTTCTTCCCCTCGTCTTCGAAAACGATCTTCACGCCCTTGTGCAGATAGCTCGATACTTCGAGCCGCTGCTTGATGATCTCGGGATCGAATTCGATCTTGGGAAAGATTGTCGTATCGGGCCTGAAGAAGACCGTTGTGCCCGAACCGCGCGCGGGCCCGAGCTTCTTGAGCGCGCCCTGCACATGCCCCTGCTTGAAGCGCATCTCCCACTGCGCCCCGTCGCGGCGGACCGTCGCCACCAGCTCCTTCGACAGCGCGTTGACGACGCTGGCGCCGACGCCGTGGAGGCCGCCGGCGGTCTTGTAGTTGCCACGCTCGAACTTGCCGCCGGCGTGGAGCGTCGAGAAGATCACCTCGAGCGCGCTCTTCTTCGTCTTCGGGTGTTTGTCGACTGGTATGCCACGCCCATCGTCCGCAATCGTGATCGAGCTGCCGTCTTGATGCAACGTCACGAGGATGTTGGAGGCATAGCCGTTCATCGCCTCGTCGACGGAGTTGTCGAGGATTTCCCAGACGAGGTGATGAAGCCCCGCGGCGCCCACGCCACCGATGTACATAGCCGGCCGCTTGCGGACGGGCTCGAGGCCCTCGAGTACGGTGATGTCCTTGGCTGTGTAGGTCGTGGCCATTCCGCGTGAGTCAGTGCGAGTCAGGATCTTAGCACGCGCGAAATGGGGACAGGCCCCCGGGACAGGCACCCGGGACAGGCACCGGGGCCGCCCACCGGGGACAGGCACACGTGGCTGGCACTTTTGGATGTCCCCAGCCGCGGCTGGGTCGGGGCACGTGGATGCCCCGTTTGGCTGTCCCGTTTGGCTGTCCCGTTTGGCTGTCCCAGTTGGATGTCCCTGTCAGGCTGCGGCGTAGAATACGAGGGTGAGGGTTCCGGCGCGCGCATTCAGGCTCGTGACGATTGCCGCGCTCGTGGTGTCGTTGGCCGTTGTCGCCAGCGCCCAATTCAGGCGGGGAGGCCGCGGCGGCCGTTATTTCGGTGTGATTCGAACACCCACCGCCGAAAGCTTCGACGGCTCGTTCAACTTCTGCCGGATCATGTTTCCGTACGCGGCCGACGGAGACGGCGGCGGCTGGGCGGTCGATTATCCGCGCGCTGACATCAACGTCTCGATTCGGCTTTCGGAGCTGACCAAAACGCACATCAGCCTGGATTCGTCACGCGAGCCGAACCATCTCGTTCTGAATCTCACCGATCCCGAGATGTTCCAGTGCCCGTTCATCATGATGACGGAAGTCGGCGCGGCGTACATCGGGCCCGAGGAAGCCGCGAAGCTGCGCGAGTACCTGATGAAAGGAGGATTTCTCTGGGCGGACGATTTCTGGGGCACCTACGCGTGGGAGCACTGGATGAACGAGCTCGCGAAGGTCCTGCCGCCGAACGAGTACCGCGCCGTCGACCTGCCGAAGGA
>JBKPCD010000074.1:0-5579 GCA_046727175.1 Acidobacteriota bacterium
GAACAGGGCAGCGAACGTGACTGTTTGAATCGTCGACGCTGGTGTCGTGGGGCGGCGTGGTCGCCTGCGCGGATTCTGCCGTGCGAATCGTGGTTCGGCGGTCTCAGAAAGCAAGATGATCGGGTATTGAGATTCAGCGAGCCTTGACAACAACCGTCCTCATAGAAGCGGATTGGCCTCAGACATCGTGCGGATCAGCGCCCGCACCTCTTGGGCCACGCTCGGTCGACCCAAACGACGACTCCTCCAGGCCCAGAACCGTCGAAACCCGCGACGGTGCCAGGCGATGACCGTCTCCGGTTTGACGATGACGCGCAGCGGGCGTGACCGCGCGATCACGTGAACCTGGTGACGTAACGCAAGTAGCTCGACGTGGAGGGCGGCGCGTGCGCGCACGCAATCACGAAGCGTGAGCAAGACGGAGATCAGGACGGCCAGCATCGGCGAGAGCGTACCCACGGTAGGGCGGCAACATCAACGGTTGGAATCAGAATGGGATTTTCAGGAGCCACAGGTGGAATACGATGCTCTTGCTATCCCGATACAATCTGGCGGAGCTCCCTTGCGTCAGAAAAGTTTGATCGCTGCCGTCCGCGTTCATCAAGAACAGAACCGACGTGGTAGCCGAGTCGCTTGCAGCGCGCGTTCGGTTGCTGTCGAACACGATTTTCCCCCGTCCTGCGATAACGCCGGCAGACCATTAGCGGGGATGTGTGTCAGGCGCGGCGCATCAGTGCCGTCAAGATTCATCAGGTAAATCTCGGCAACATCGATGACTCGAGCCGTGGGGTCCTCGCGAGTGCGCGTAAACGGGATCTTCTGTACCCGTGGTGGAAGTGTCACTGTTGACCAGATCACGCTGGTCGACGCATTTGGAAAGCTGCCTCGCGTTTCAGTAATCAGGGTGGATGCGCAGTGGGCAGAGCACCGAATCCTGGTCGGAGCGGAGAAAATGCTACACGACTTCACCCGTGCCTTGTTTTTCGAACTGTGGCCAGACAGATTGCGGAACCTCGGTGCAAGCCCTCAAGATGTGATCGCTGGATTGGAACGGTGGCCGCGCTACCTTCCAGATGATACGCATCTCGTGACCTGTGGCGAATCAGTAACGAGCGTCAATCGGAACGAAGAAGTCGTCCTGGTGCCATTCGTTCACGCGCCGGTACCCGTGTTGTGCGAGCAGCGCCACGATCTGGCTTCGCTTGGGCTCCTCGCGATTATGCTCGATGGTCCAGCCACCAACGCGATATCGATCGAAGGGGAATGCCCGCAGCGCTTCCAGTTCAGCCCCCTCGATGTCCAGGGATATGAAATGAATGAACTGAGGGGCGCCGGCACGCGCTAGGATGTCGTCGAGGGTGGCCGTCGTCACGTTCACAGTCGGCGCGCGTGCCGCCTTCTCATTCCAATTGCCTAGCGTGTCGGCAACGCCGCCGAGTCCTCCGGCAGTGTGGAACGCCATGACCAGGCCGGGCTTGCTGAAGATAACCTCTTTAAACATCTTGCATGTGCGGCTTTCCATGTGGACAGGAAAGGGATCGATACACACTCCCGTCCATCCACGCTCCTCGAGCGTCCGGCTATTGGACCCAATCGTGCCGTGACCGGAGCCGACGTCAACGAAGTAGCCGTTGGTCACGTCAGGGAACACTTTCTCGAGCACCCACTTGTCCTGTCCGATTTCGGAGGAGTACTCCGTCAGACCCCTCGTTTCGTCGAGCGTTACCTGCAGGTTCCGCATGAACGAGAGCTGACAGCACCGGCGGTTCTCCAGAAAGAGCGCGGCTGCGCCACTGCGCTGAACGGTGACAAAGATGTAAAGCGCGGTGGCGACGACTCCCGCCAATACGAGTGAAGTGCCAATACGAATTCTCATCCTGCGTCTCCTGGTTGAGCTGCGGCAGCGGCCGGCGGCGTACGTTCAATCGTGTGCAGCGGACATGCCGTACGCTCTGAGGCTCGAAATCGCAGGACTTCAGATCGGCGCGCTGGGATATCTGTGCGTTGCCTCGATGCTGCAGTAATCGCCGAACGGGTTGCCCCGCACGACGACCCCGAATAGATCTTTCTGCCAATCTGCCGTCAGGCGCAGGTTGTCTTGCGGCTGCGCGCAGGTGAAGCGCCGGATCTCGATCTCGTTTGCCGGAACACGGCTGAAGAGCGCGTTCTCGAATCCTGCGAGCTGAGGCAGTGTCGGGCTGATTCGGGTGATGTCGGTTTCCGTATGGTTGAAGGCGAGTTGCAGCCGAAGCGTGCCGGTATCCGCGAGCTGTACCGCGTAGTTGACGATGGGATCGACTCCCTCTGTGACCGTATCATGGCATATCGATGACATTGGTGAAATAACCTGCGCCATTGGCGCTGATCTACCGGGTCCTCCGCGACGAGGGCCGCAAAGCGTTGGTCAGCGTCGGCCAGTTCCTTGTCGAGGAGCTGCATCACCGAACGCACGGGCACGAGGCTCTCACTCACCGACGCCGGCAGATCCAACGCGGCGAGTCGCGTCAAAAACGTCTCTGTCGGCCCACCGGCAATCCGATAGCCTGTCGAGCGAGTGATCGCGCGCACCACCGAGATCAGCCGGGTTCGCGCCTCCAGCAGCTCGCGCCGAACATTCAGATGCCACTGCACCATCCGCTGGCGCGACGACCGACGATGCGCGCATCGATAAATCCCATGGCGACACGCCTCGACGAGGGCCGCGACATCGCGACGATCGGTTTTCACGCGTCGGCTGCGATGCCCATACATCAAGCCGTAATTCGGATCCGCCACGATGACCTCGTGGCCCAACGTCTCGAGATGTTGCGCCACCCATTCACTCTCGGTCGATGCTTCGATCAAAATCCGGGCGTGTGGACGCCCCCAGAAGAGTGCCGTCAATCGATCACGCGTCGTGCGAATGCGCTGATCGATCACCTCCCCGCTCTCCGTAAGGATTCGCACTTGGCTTTCCTTCTTGTGCAGGTCGATGGCACCATACTCCATGGCTGGTCTCCTCTCTTGCGCCTCAGAGCGCGTCTTCGTAGCGTGGAGCGGAAGCTACCACCGCACGAACGAGGCCAGCCGCTTCATCGTATCTACGGGACTTCTGGCGAAGGTCAACCATTGTCAGTGAAGCACAACACGTACATGGTTCCATCGTGCTCGGTCACCGACGCTAGACTCGCCACGTATCCTCGTCGCTCGTCGCTGTCGAAGGTGTGGAACAGTCCGCAGTCCAGCACCGTCTCAACATGCGCTCCAAACGCTCCAACTGGAGGGCGTCAGCCACAGCGAACTCAACCTCGATCCCACGGTCGTCGGCCTTTTCTCGGGCGATCGCGAGTGCCGTCTCAGCCACGTCAACGCCTAGAACCGACAATCCCAGCGAGGCGATGTGAAGAACGTTCTCGCCCGTCCCGCAGCCCACGTCGAGCACCGCTCCGGCGAATCCGCCTTCGGATGCCAAACGCACTATTGCTGGCTGCGGCTGGCCAATATCCCAAGGCGCAGGGCCGTCCTGGTACGACGCATCCCAGGGCAGTCGCGTCATCCGTTCGTGACTGGTTGGGTGCCGACCATTGAACGGATCGTCAGCGACAGTTGCTGATCGCTCTGACAACTTCGTCCCCTTCCGCAACTGATCTTGCCACCTAATTGTGTCACGCAGAGGTCCTGACTATTCTTCGCGTCAGTGATCAGACAACATTAGAAGGCCTGTACACAATTTTCACGACGATCCTTTTTGTGCGACGCTAAATGATGATGTTTTCTCGCGGTTCCGATGGTGACCGGCAACGACTGTACACTTCTGGCGTGGATGATCGACTCACACGGCTTGCGGTCACCGTTAATTGGCGCGGTCTCGCTCTCGGCCACGAGGTCTTCGAAACCGAGGGAGCGACGTTCGTCCGGAACACTCAACCTCCCCGCATCTACGATGCCAATTTCGTGTTCGGCGCCACCGTCTCCGAGCGCAAGGAGATCGAGCGCCTGTTGCTGCGCGCAGCTCACGAATACGCACACGCATCTCGTGTAACGTTTCGTGTGGACCTGTCCCTCGCCAAAACCAGATCTCCTGAGGATTGTTGACGTTCGCGTAGCCGGCTCGGGACGGAAATGAGCGAGATCCTCGCCGCTCGGTGCTGCCCTCGGCAGCGCGACGCCTTGAAACGGACGAGGTGGAGGCGCTCGCCGAAGCCGGCGACAGCAAAGCGAGTTGGGCCGCCTCTGCCCGCTACGCCTCAGCAATTCTTGCCCGATCCAGTTTTGGCGAGGGACACCCCGGTGGCGAGCGCTCGTTGGTCTGGATCCGCGCGAAACGCTGAGCCCGGGACAGGGCGCCGAAATCGATCGCGTCTACGAGGCATACCTGGGCCTGGCAGACGATGAGTTCGTTTAGGCAAACCTCGAGATGTGGATGTCATCGTGAGGCGTCGAGGATCCGCCGCTGCCGGCGTATTTCGCGAGCTCGGGACACTCGGCTTGATCTACAATCCGCCGCACACGTGCCGCGGGCAAACATGGTTTGTCCCGTCAGTCGGGCATGGCGACCGAGAAGGAGGTCATGCACATGCTCATGAAAGATCTCACCATCGACTTGGGCGCGGATCGTCCAGGCATGCTAGCCAAGGCGTTCGAGACTATCGCCAAGGCCAATATCAACGTCGACGGCTATGCCGAGATCGGCGGCACACTGCACGTGCTGACACCGGACGCGGCCGCGACGCGGCGGGCGCTTGAACCCGCCGGCATTCACGTGCAGAGAGAAGAAGAGGTAGCGGTCGGCCACGTCGAAGATCGTCCCGGCGTTGCCGCGAGCATCTTCCGGCACATCGCCGACGCCGACGTGAACGTGACGTTCTCGTACGTCGCGATCGGCAATCGGATGATCATCGGGTCTAACAACGTTCCAAAGCTCGCCGAGATTCTGTCGAAGGAGCCCGCAATGGCCGTGTGACATCCGGCTGTTGTGACATTCTTCGGCCCGCGCACGTGAACAACGTCGAGGCCGGCACGGTTCACGCCGGCCTCGCCGCGCTTTTCTCGCTCTTCCGTGAGACTCACCGTCGCTTGAAGCTCGGCGGCCCCAGGTCGTGAACCGTTTGAACGATCCGGTCCTCGGTGCTCTCGGCGAGAGGCCACGGATGGCCGTAAACACCATCGAGCACAGGACCTCGTAACCTCCCTTCGGAATCATGCGCCTCGAGGGCACATAGAATGCGACATCTTTCGAGCAGGCGTTGACTCACAGGCGCGAGACGTCGATCTCGCGCTTGAGGCGCAACCCAATACGCAGTGTGAACAATTTCGCGCGGCTGAGCATTCGGGTTTGAACCGGATGCTGAATGAGGGGAACGCGGTCAGCTTGTTGTGTACGGGCAGACCCACGCAGGCGTGAGTAATGGTGGATACGGGGGTGACGCCTCCGCCTTCCCCGCTCGCGCATCGGCGTTCTCATCGGCATCTACTCTGACCACCGTCAGGTAATCCACCTACGTCCCTTCGCGTGCCGTAACCGAGAATCGGATCCGTGAAAAACGACATACCTTGCGACTTAAGAATTGTGATCACACGCGAGATCGGCACGTGCATCT
>JBKPCD010000075.1:0-16965 GCA_046727175.1 Acidobacteriota bacterium
TGTCAGACTGGGGTCAGACCGGGGTCAAACATGGGTCAGACCAGGGTCAGACGGGGGTCAGACGGGGGTCAGACAAGGGTCAGACCACGGGGGCAGCGAACAGGCGGGTTCCAGAGCTGAACGCGCGTACACGCTGACCGATGCTGACATCAAATCGATCGTCGGCACGTTTCGCAGCAAGGACACGTTCGAGCCATTGACGATCCTTACGGTAAACGGCCGGCTGCAGCTCGCGGGTGCGGACGGTTCGCTCCTCGCGGTCTCTTCCTCGCGAATCCGCCTGCCGAACGGATCGTGGCTCGAGCGACAGGGAGACGGATTTCAGCGAATCGATCAGTTCGGCACGGTCGAACCGTACGAGCGCGTCTCGACTGCGCCGCCCGATCGCGAGACGCTGGCTTCCTATGCCGGCACGTATGCCAGTGATGAAGCGGAAGTCACGATGACCGCAGCCCTCGACGGCGATTCGCTGGTGCTGAAACGTCGTCCCGACTCGACGCTTCGGCTCACGCCGGCTTACAAGGACGCGTTCCGCGCGCCGATTGGCCTTGTCCGATTCCGGCGAGACGATCGAGGCAACGTCATTGGTTTGAGCGTCTCGCAGGATCGCGTGTGGGACCTGCAGTTCAAACGGGTGACCGAAAGTACGAAGTAAGAAGGACGAATGCCGGCTTCCTACTTCGTCACTTCACGCGGCAGGGCCGGCGGATGCCGATGGTGCGTCGCCTGTTCGTAGCCGTATGCGAGCTTGATCAGCGTCGACTCGTCCCAGGCGCGGCCGAAGAACGTCATGCCAGCGGGCAGCACGCCTCGTGTGTACCCCATGGGCACGTTGATCGCGGGGAAGCCGGTCGTCGGTGAGAAGAACTGGCTGTTGTCGCCGTGAGGCGTGTTCAAATCGCCGATGAGCCGTGGCGGGTTGCTCCACGTCGGATAGACGAACGCATCCAGCTTCCCGGTGTTCATCGTCTCGAGCACCGCTGCGCGAACCTGCTCGCGATACTCCGCCTCCGCCTTGCACGCAGGCGTATCAGGCCCGTTCTCCGTTCCTTCCTGCGATTGTTCCAGTCGCCGCTGCACTGTGGGATGGAACCGGCGCGACTTGATGATCTCCTCCAGGCTGTGTACCGGAACCTGATCGCCACGGCTGGCGAGATAGCGGTTGATGTCGTACTTGAAGCCGCCGCATGTGCCGACGCCCTGAGGTCGGCGCGTCTGATCGAGCACGACCGGCGCCGGGTCGACGATCGTCGCACCGGCGCGCTTCATGTCCTCGATCGCGGCGGTGAACACCTTGACGATCTCGGCGTCGGTCGTGTCGCGCACGTACGCCTGGCGCAGCACGCCGATCCGCGCGCCCTTCAGTCCGTCACGAACCAGAGCAACGGAGTAATCCGGAAGCGTTGCAGGCCTGCCGGCCGGGCTGAACTGACGTGCGATCGGCGTCTCCGCAACGGTGACCGGGTCGTCGGGATCCGGCCCCGCGACCACCCTGAAAACGGCCACCGCATCCTCCACCGTGCGCGTCATCGGTCCTGCGATGTCCGCGAGAAGATTCAGCGGCGCGACTCCAGTGCGGCTCGTGAGCCCCATCGTCGATCGGATTCCAACGAGCGCCTGATGCGATGCAGGTCCCCGAATCGAGTTGCCCGTGTCACTGCCGAGGCCGATCGCGCCGAAGTTGGCCGCGATCGCGGCCGCAGTGCCTCCGCTGGAGCCCGCCGTAACGCGGTCGAGCCCGTACGGATTCTTGGTATAGCCCGGCAGAATGGAGCTGACGGTCTCGTACGGCGTGAACGCGAACTCCGCCATGTTCGACTTCGCCAGCACGATTGCGCCTGCCGCCTTGATCTGCCGTACCTGGAATGCATCCCGGTTCGAGACGGATCCAGCCAGCGAAAGAGATCCGTCGGCGCTCTGAAGCCCGATGGTCTCGAAGTTGTCTTTCACGATCGCGGGGACGCAGTGAAGTGGTCCGGACAGTCCGCCCGACTTGAACCGCCATCGAGCTCCTCGGCCTGCGCCAACGCGTCGGGATTCATGACGACGATGGCGTTGATTGCCGGGCCCTTCTTGTCGAACGCCGCGATTCGCTGCTGATACTGCTCGACGAGCGAACGGCACGTGAGCGAACCGGCTTTGAACGCAGCATGAATCTGCGCGATCGTGGTTTCCTCGAGCTGGAACGCGCTCTGCTGCCGACCCTGGACGAGGCCGGACAGCAGAGCGAAGACAGCCATCAGAGACTGCCACCAGCGCGGAGGCACGCTCACTTCTTCAGCTCGCCGTAGATCTTCGTGACGTTCTCCTTCGCGCGGCCCATGTTGTAGTCCTTGAACTTCTCCGGCAACGCCAGGGCAGCAACCGCATCGTCTTCGCTCTTGCCATCCTTGATGGCCTGCTGAACGGCCGAGAGGAACGCCTGATTGAAGTCGCCGTACTCGACGAACGCGTTCCATGTGGTCACGGCGCTGTGACCGGGGATCACGGTTTCGACGCCTTTGATTCCAGCCGCGGCCTTTTTGAGGGTCGCCGGGTACTCGACGCCGCTGCCGCCGTTGTTCATGTCGATGAGCGGTGTGCCCTGCGCGGCGAACAGATCGCCCGTATGCGCCACGCGCAGCGCCGGGAACACGATGATCGTGTCCCCGTTCGTGTGGCCACGCCCGAAGTAGTACAAATCGACCTGGTCAGCGCCGCCGAGCAGCGTGAGCCGGTCCTTGTAGGTCTTCTTGGGAAGGAACTGCGCCTTGTCACCCTGGAACGCAGGCATCTTCTCCATGTTGGCCTTTGTATTCTCGTGCGCCACGATCTCTACGGACGTGGGAAAGGCCTCGTTGCTCCCTGTGTGATCGGCGTGGGTGTGCGTGTTGATGATGGTCGTGACCGGCTTGTCGGTGACGGATCGGATCTTCTCCATGATCCGATCGCCCCAGCCGGGATTCTTCGTATCGACCACAATGACGCCTTTGGTGGTGATGAACACCGCGGTGTTGCCGCCGCCGTTCTTGATCATGTACAAGTTGTCGCGGACTTTTTCGATCTCCGCGATCTGCGGCTGCTGCTGTTGTCCCGCCTGCCGCGCGGCAATGCCGGTCGCGCCGACGGCGATCAATGTGCTGAGCAA
The DNA here is from genome assembly GCA_046727175.1 of Acidobacteriota bacterium. GTDB lineage: Bacteria > Acidobacteriota > Vicinamibacteria > Vicinamibacterales > 2-12-FULL-66-21 > JBKPCD01. The sequence goes on from JBKPCD010000075.1 coordinate 3,128, forward strand.
TGCGATCCGTCTCATTCGCATCCTCCTCCACGTCGTCCGGCCGAAGCCGGACACCACAAGTCCGGCTGAAGCCGGACTACAAGTCCGCTTGAAGGCGGACACCACGCGTCCGGCTGAAGCCGGACTCTACAAGCGTTCTACGAACCAGAAGGCGCCCGCGAGCATGACGACAATCGATCCGACTGTCGCCAGGCGTGCCGCGAGCGGCGCGTTGCGATCGCGCAGCAGATACAACCCCGAAGCGACCACGACGACGATGACCGCCTGTCCGAGCTCGACGCCCACATTGAACGAGAACAGCGACAGGCCCAGCGCGGTGGCCGGCAGGCCGGTTTCCCGCAACACGCTCGCAAACCCAAAGCCATGCACGAGCCCGAAGAAGAGCGCCACCCAGGGCCGGACGTCCCGTCCGCGCGAGCCGACCAGCAGGTTGTCCGCCCCGACGTACACGATGCTCAGAGCGATTGCCGGCTCGACAAGGCGTGATGGGAGAGTGACGATGTTCAAGGTGGCGAGCGCAAGCGTGACACTGTGACCTGCAGTGAACGCCGTCACGATTGCGAGCAGCCGCGGCAGCGATCCGCCGAGCAGCAGGAGGCCGATGATGAAGAGGATGTGATCCGGTCCGATCGCGATGTGATGGATGCCCGATGCGGTGAAGCTCGTGAAGACCGCAAACAGCCCCTGGCGCGTGCCGCTGTAGAAATCGATGCTCGTCCGCTGAACGTTGCACACTTCCTGCCGCACGAGCCGTTCGTTTTCATAGACGTTCACGAACGTCTGGTGATTCGGGTCGTACGGAAAGAGCGCTGCGCGGACCGTGAGGCGGCCCGGAATCCGGCTCGCGCGCGCATGCCACCTGATTTCAACAGCGGACCGATCGGGCAACGGATGCACGTCCGTTGCAGTCCACGGGAGGTTCGCTCCGTCTACCGTGAACACGAGCCGCGTGGTCAGCAGCGACGACAGCGCTGAAGCGTGCTGCTGCACGAAGGCAGCGTTGGCAAGGCCGTCGGCCGGGATGTTCAGGTCGTGGGCGACGTCGAGCGCGTGAAGCACGATCGTGCCGGTGACGTCGCCGCCGGACGCAAGGTACACATCGACGTAGCTGAAGGGCGCGGGATGCGCCTGTACGGCGCGCGCCGCGAACAGCAGCGTGAACGCGATCAGCGCCCTGGCCACGAAATGACGCCTCGTCCCGTATCGCAATGCGAAATTCTGTCAGCGTCGCTGCGCCTGGCGCAAGAAAAACGTGTCGGGACGGTGATCGCCCGCGGCTTTGACCGAGTGCGCGGCACGCGAGTACACTCCTGGGATTCCTGATTCAGCAAGCCTTGGGTATCTGGAGGATCCTCATGAGCGTATACGGCGCACGTCAGCTTGCGGATGCATTCCGTACTGTCCGGAAGAACACGGTCACGATCGCGGAAGACTTTTCCGCCGAGCAGTACGGGTTCAGGCCGACTCCTGACATTCGAAGCGTCGGAGAGCAGCTTGCCCACATCGCCGTGGCACCCCGCTGGCAGATCATGGTGCACACCGACCACATCCCGCACATCGATTTCGAGCTCTTTTCGACCAACCTGGCGAAGAACACCGCGCAGGAGCAGAAGCTCGTGACGAAGGAGGACATCGTGCAGGCGCTCGTCGAAGGTGGCGAGCAGTTCGCGTCCTTTCTCGAATCGCTGACCGACGACACCCTCGCCGAGCAGGTCACGTTTCCGCCGCCGGTCGTGCCGTCCTGTAAGCCCCGGCTCGAGATGCTGCTCGGCGTGAAAGAGCACGAGATGCACCACCGCGCGCAGCTGATGGTGTACCAGCGAATGCTGGGCATCGTTCCTCATCTCACGCGCCGGCGTCAGGCGATGCGCGGGTCCGCTGCGGAGCAGCAGGCGACCGCCGCCGGTCGATGACCTCGGCACGGAGCGTGCCGCGCGTGGCACGCCGAACGACGATCCGCATCGCCTGCCTTGCGCTGACGTCGTCTGTCGTCAGCCTGCTCGGGCAACAGGCGTTCGTCGACGCCGGTCAACTGTTCAGGGATCTCGAGGTCCTTTCGGCCGACGACATGTCAGGGCGGTTGCCCGGCACTCACGATGGTGACAAAGCGCGCCAGTACGTCGTCGGCCGTTTCAAGGAAGTCGGCATTCAACCGATCGATGCCTCTTACGAGCGACCGTTCACGTTTGCGGGTTCGGACGGCCGCGAGCGGCCGGGCACGAACATCATCGGCGTGATTCGTGGCGAGCGAAGTCGGGACCGCTACATCGCGGTAACGGCGCACTACGATCACCTCGGCGTTCGTGCCGGACAGATCTACAACGGCGCCGACGACAACGCGTCGGGCGTGGCGGCGCTGCTCGCCGTCGGCGCGTACTTCAGCCGTAATAGGCCCGAGCACTCGTTGCTCCTCGCTGCAACCGATGCGGAGGAAGTGGGTCTGCACGGCGCTCGCGATCTGGTCCGTCGTCCGCCCGTACCGCTCTCGTCGATCGCGGTGAACGTCAACGTCGATATGATTGGACGCGACGCGACCAATCGGTTGTTCGCGGTAGGCACGCATCAGTATCCGTTCCTCAAGCCGTACCTCGAGAAGGTCGCTCAACCGCCGGTGAAACTTGTCTTCGGCCACGACGTTCCCGGATCGCGGGCCGAGGACTGGACGCGCGATTCCGATCACTATGTTTTCCACGAAGCGGGGATTCCGTTCATCTACTTCGGCGTCGAGGACTACGAGCAGCATCATCAGCCGACCGACGATTCGGCGACGATCCTGAAGGAGTTCTTCACGGGCGCCACGTCGACTGTGATCGCCGCCGTCCGCGCGCTCGATTCCAACCTGGACACGATCGCGAAACGCCGTCACGGCGGACAGCCCGCTTCAACTCCCTAGCAGTTTCTGCACGGCCTCCAGCGTATCCGCCTCCCGCGCGTCCTTGTCCCGTCGCCACCGCAGCATGCGCGGGAAGCGGACGGCAATCCCTGACCGGTGACGGCTCGACCGCGCAATGCCTTCGAACCCAAGCTCGAATACCTGAACGGGGTCCACGTGGCGAACCGGACCGAATCGTTCCCGGGTGTGCCGCCGAATCCACCGGTCGAGCTCGTCGATCTCTTCGTTCGAGAGTCCCGAGTACGCCTTGGCGATCGGCACGAGCTCATCGCCGTCCCACACGCCGAACGTGTAATCGGTCAGCAGGCTCGCGCGCTTCCCGCTGCCAGGCTGCGCGTAGATGAGCACGGCGTCGATGGTGAACGGATCGATCTTCCACTTCCACCAGTCCCCGCGTTTGCGGCCGACACCGTACGCCGACGTGCGTCGTTTGAGCATCAGACCCTCGACGCCAAGCTCTCTCGACCTCGCGCGACTCGCCGCGAGCTCGTCCCAGGACGACGCGGAAACGAGCGGTGAGATACGCAGCACGCCAGACCGTTCGTTCACGGTCGGTTCGCTCATTCCAGTGATCATTTCGTCCAGCCGTGCGCGTCGTTCGACGAGCGCCGCATCGCGGACATCGACGCCGTGCTGCTCGAGGATGTCATACGCCATGAAGACGACGGGCACGGCGTGCGCGAGTTGCGCGACCTGCTTCTGACGTCCGATCCGTTGCTGCAGTGCCGCGAACGGAAGCGGACGATCGTCGCGGAACGCAAGCACCTCGCCGTCGAGCGCCGTGCCATCCGGCAGCCGTGTCGCTGCCGCCGCGATTTCAGGAAATCGATGCGTGACGAGTTCCTCGCCTCGTGACCAGAGGTGCACGGCGCCGCTCCTTCGCACGATCTGCGCTCGGATTCCGTCCCACTTCCATTCGATCAACCACTCTGCAGGGTCACCGAGTGTCTCTGGTGGATCCTCCAGCGGCGATGCCAGGAAGAACGGATACGGACGCGACCGGTCATCGATGCTGCGGTCGCGCGACAAGACGGAGGCATACCACTCGGCTGACGGCGTCCACTCGCCCATCAGCCGCGCCGCGACTGTCGTCGCTGGCAACTGCGCGGCTTCGGCGAGAGCTCTGACAACGAGCGTGTGCGAGACGCCGACGCGCAGCTCGCCCGTCAGTAGTTTGAGGAGGATGAAGCGTTGCAGCCGATCGAGCGTCCGCCACCACGCGACTGCGCGATTCTGCTGCGACACGGGGTCCAGATGACGCAGCGCTAGGATCCGCTGCTCCACCCATTCCGCGAGCGACGCCTCGACATTGCCCGGGGCAGGCACGTCCTTGCCAGGCACGGACGGCAGCTGATCGAGGACGAGCGCGATCGTCTCCGCGCCGTCACCGACAACCGCGTAGCACTCCTCGAGCAGCCACGGTGCGAGACCGGTCGCCGCCAGCGTCCAGTCACGAAGGGCCGCGGATGGGACGAGCCGCTTCAATCGCCGGCCCGTCAGGAAGAACACGGCCCAGGCAGCGTCCGCGGCTGGCGCGCTCGCGAAGTACGCTGTCATCGCCGCGACCTTTGCCTTCGTCGAGGTCGTGCGATCGATCGCATCGAAGAGCTCAGCGAATCGGCGCATGTGCTGAGAGTCAGCTCAGGGCTCAGGTGTGTTCGCCGTCAGGTCTAATCCGCGATCGCTTCTCCCTCCCACGCGGTTCGGATGACGCCGGCATCGAGTCCACGCTCGCGTAGATATCGCGCGAGCGCCTCCGAGTAACCGTGTGTCACGAGCACCCGTGTGGCGCCGGTTTCGGCGATCGTATCGAGCAGCGCCGGCCAGTCCGCGTGATCGGACAGCACGAACCCGCGATCGTAGGCACGCTGACGACGGACGCCGCGCACCCGCATCAAACCTGAGGCGAAAGCATCGGAAAGGTCGCCAAGACGTCGCATCCACGGCGTTCCGCGGGCCGAGAGCGGCGCGAGCACCAACTCGCCCGCGAACGACGTTCCGCGCGGGCGCTCAGTTGCCAGGCGCACTGGCAGCATCGGTACGCCTGCCTCCCGGTAGGCGTCGATCATCGACAGCATCATGCCGTGGACCAGGATCGTCCGATCGGTCACGCGCGCCAACTCAGACAGCACCCGTTGCGCTTTCCCGAGCGTGTAGCAGAAGAGGACCGATGTCTTCCCTGGCTCAGCGTTTGCCTGCCACCAGCCCACGATGTCGGAAATGACCGCGTCAGTCGGATCCCATCGATAGATCGGCAGCCCGAAGGTCGACTCGGTGACAAACGTGTCGCAGCGGATTGGCTCGAAGGGCGCACACGTCCGATCCTCGGCGCGCTTGTAATCGCCCGAAACGACGGCGATCCCGCCTGACCCCTCGATGCGGATTTGAGCGGCCCCCCGCACATGTCCGGCCGGGTGCAGGCTTACTCGCACCGAGCCAAGCGCGACTGACTCACCATAGCGGCGTGATTCGATGTGTGCGTCCGGCCCGAACCGTCGTCTCAGCAGCGGCTCGCAGTCGGTCGAACAGAGGTAGGCGTTGCTGCCGAATCGCGCGTGATCGCCGTGCGCGTGTGTGATGACCGCACGCGGTACGGGTTGCCAGGGATCGATGTAGAAGTCCCCGTCTTCGCAATAGAGGCCGGCCGGCGTCTCAGTGACCATCTCACGTCATTTTATGAGGCGCATCGCACGCGCGCGAATTAGCGCGAGGACGACGCTACAATGGCACCGAGAGATGTACGTGGCACTGACACGCGCGGTCCCGCCGTCGTTCGTCCACTGCGAGCTCACGCACGTCGAGCGTGCCCCGATCGATGTGAGAATCGCGACCGAGCAGCACGCGCGGTACGAGGACACGCTGCGTTCGCTCGGCTGTCGCGTCGAACGAATCGCCGCGACGCCCGAGCTGCCGGACTCGATCTTCGTCGAAGACGCCGCGGTCGTGTTCGACGAGATCGCAGTCATTACGCGTCCGGGGGCGGAATCGCGGCGGCCCGAGATTGAAACGGTTGCGGCGGCGCTGGCGCCGCATCGCCGGCTGCACTCTATCGATGCGCCTGGAACGATTGACGGCGGAGACGTGCTGCAGATTGGCAGACGCGTGTACGTCGGCATCTCGCAGCGAACGAATGCGGAAGGAGTCCGTCAGCTCGCCGACGCGCTCGGACCGTACGGATACACAGTGACGGGGCTTGCCGTCGAACGCTGCCTGCATCTCAAATCCGCCGTGACGGTCGCGGCTGACGATCTGCTGGTCCTCAATCCTGCATGGATTGATGGAGAGCGATTCGAGGGGTCGAAGTGGATCGATGTGCACCCCGACGAGCCGTTCGCCGCCAACGTCGTGCGCGTCGGGGACACGGTCATTTGCGCTGAGGGCGCTCCTCGTACGCGCGACCGTCTCGAACGCGCGGGGCTACGCGTCGTGACGACGCCCACCTCAGAGCTGGCCAAGGCGGAAGGGGCGCTGACGTGTTGCAGTTTGATCTTTGCTGAACGGTGAGTCGAGCCGGGGCTCGGAATTCGGGTTTCGGGGTTCGCGATATTTGTGTCGATAGCTGATCAGAAATTTAGCCGGTCGCTCGATAGCTCGGTGGCTCGGTAGCTCGCGCACGAGCCGGGATTCTGGGGTTTGGGAGTTCGGATTCGGCCAATTTTCCTGCGAATATTTGCCGACACCATTATTTCGATGCAATAGGCCCAAAGCCCAAAGCCCAAAGCCCAAAGCCCAAAGCCCAAAGCCCGGAGCCCGGAGCCGGAGCCAATTACGATGGAGTATCGGATATCCGCATCGGCGACGGTCAACGCCGTTGCTCCTACCGTCTACGCGATCATCGCCGACTATCGCGACGGCCATCGCCGGATCGTTCCGCCGAAGTATTTCACGTGGCTGCAAGTCGAGGAGGGTGCCACCGGATCCGGCACGCGGATCCGCTTCGCGATGCGGGTCCTCGGGACCTCGCACGAGCTTCGTGCCGTGATCACCGAGCCGGAACCGGGACGGGTGCTCGTTGAAACGTACCCGGACACCGGGAACGTGACAACGTTCACGGTTGAACCAGCGGGGAATGGTTCGACACGGGTGACAATCGACACCGTCATGAGGACTCGGGGCGGCGTCACCGGTTTCATCGAGCAGTTCCTGCTCACGCGGCTGCTCCGAACGGCCTATCAACAAGAGCTCAATCGGCTCGCCGACATAGCGGAGGGCCGTCGAGAACACGCTCCAATCCCTGCGAACCCCGGAACCTAGATGCTCGCAGACCCGACATTGGAATACGTGCTCGCGCAGTACTGGGGTTATGCCTCGTTTCGCCCGCTCCAGCGCGAAGCGATGGACGCGATCCTCTCCCGCCGCGATTCGCTCGCCGTTCTCCCCACGGGCGCGGGCAAGTCGCTCTGCTTTCAGGCACCGGCGCTGGTTCGCCACGGCGTAGCGGTCGTCGTGTCTCCGCTCATCTCGCTGATGAAGGATCAGGTCGACACGCTGGTTGCGAACGGCGTGCCTGCCGCGTGCTACAACAGCGCGCTCTCGGCCGATCAGAAGTCGTCCATCGTGGCCGGGCTGCGCGAGAACCGCTACCGCCTCCTCTACGTCTCGCCCGAACGTCTCGCTGGGGAAGGCGGCGATTCGTTCGCGAGCCTGCTGGCGCGCAGCAACGTCAGCTTTCTCACCATCGATGAAGCCCATTGCATCAGCCAGTGGGGGCACGACTTTCGCCCCGAGTATCGCCAGCTCGGACGGCTCCGCTGCGCGCTCGGTGATGTCAGCCTGCACGCGTACACCGCGACCGCAACCGCACGCGTGCGCCGCGACATCGTCACGCAACTCGGTTTGCGCGATGCCATCGAGCTGGTGGGGTCTTTCGATCGGCCGAATCTCGTGTATCGCGTCCTCGCGCGCGCCGATCTCAGACGTCAGCTGCTCGACGTGCTCGGGCGGTACAAGGGTCAGGCTGGCATCATCTATTGCCCGTCGCGTCGCGAGGTCGATGGCCTCGCAGAATGGCTTCTCGGATCGGGTGTTCGTGCGCTCCCGTACCACGCGGGCCTCGCAGACGACGAGCGAAGCCGCAACCAGGAGGCGTTCCTGGAGGAACGCGCAGACGTCATCGTTGCAACGGTGGCGTTCGGCATGGGCATCGATCGGTCGGACGTCAGATTCGTCGTGCACGCGGGTGCGCCGCAATCGCTCGAGCACTACCAGCAGGAATCGGGGCGTGCGGGTCGCGACGGTCTCGAAGCAGAGTGCGTGCTCATTTACTCGGCCGCCGATTTCCTGAAGTGGCGCGTGATGCTCGAGCGAAACGGCGAGCTCACCGACGCCCGACGAGCGCTGCTTCGGGATATGGAGCGCTACGCTGTGAGCGTCGGCTGCCGTCACCGCCGCCTCGTCGAATACTTCGGAGAGGGATACGCCAGGGACGATTGCGGCGCCTGCGACTACTGCCTCGAGGAGCTGGAGCCGGTGCCGGAGCCGGCTCCGGTCGCTCGCAAGATCCTGTCGTGCGTTGCCCGTGTCGGCCAGCGGTTCGGCGCGGGTCACGTGACGAACGTCCTGCGCGGTGCGGCGACGCCGCAAGTGACGGCCAGACGTCACGACCAGCTGAGCACCTTCGGTCTGCTGAAGGATGCGACGGTTGCCGAGGTGCGCGGGTACATCGAGCAGCTCGCCGCGCATGGATTCGTTCAACAAACAGACGGCGAGTACCCGGTGCTGACGTTGACGAAAAGAGGCGTGGCGTTGCTGAAGGATGCGTCGAGCGCCGCGGATCTCGTGCTCGCCCGCCGGCGGCGGGCGTCGAACGAACGACTGCCAAAACGGTCGCGCATCGAAACCGAGTCGTGGCAGGGCGTCGATCGTCAACTCTTCGAGCGGCTGCGTGACCTGCGCCTGCAGCTCGCGCGCGATCGCGGCGTGCCGCCGTACGTCATCTTCCACGACACGACGCTGCGCGAAATGGCGCGCGTGAAGCCGACGTCAATCGATGCGCTTCGTCGGATCTACGGAATCGGCGACAAGAAGATTACTGACCTTGGGGAATCGCTCCTGAGCGTCATTCGGACGGCTGTGGCTGCCGACTGACATCTTTCTCACAGGGGTCAGGAGATCAGGAGAGACGTGTTCGTAGGATATTTCTTTGCTCCTGACCTCCTGATCTCCTGTAATGAGCCAAGACTGAGCTGAAGGGGCCGCAGACAAATAGAGAGTCAGGAGGTCATCTTGCTCGTACGAGAGCTCGATCCGAGCCGTGACCCGCAGGCCCTGACCGAACTCGTGATCACGCTCCAGAACCACGAACGACGCTTCGACCCCAGGATGCCCAAAGGCCCGGTCATGGTCCGGCGCTACATCGATGTGCTGCGATCTCGCTGCCGCAAGTGGGACGGAAAGATGTTCGTCGCCGAGGAGGCAGCCAGGGTCGTTGGATTTGTGTGCGTGTGGGCGCGAGTGCCCTCGGAGGAACCTGACGACGATCCGTCCGACTACGCTTTCGTTTCGGACCTCGTCGTCAACCCCCGCTATCGTCGTCGAGGAATCGGTCGCGAGCTGATGTCGGCCGCCGAACACTACGCTCGGGCGCGCGGCGCTCGATGCATTCGGCTTGCCGTTCTCGCTCGCAATGCTGCGGGCAGACGCTTCTATCAACGAATGAAATACCGGGAAAAAGAACTCGAGCTCGAAAAGATCCTTCGACCGACGCCGATTCCGCGCGGCCGGGTTTCAAACCCGTCTCCTCTGTCTTCTCCGCTCCGGCGATCGCATAATGCCCGCGACGATCTCGACGTCGACGAATGTCACGCGAACGCATAAACCCGCGTCGTCAGGAGAGACACTCATGCAGGAGCAGCGCAGTCGGCGCTCGGCGTTGAAGGCGCTCGGCGCCGCAGCCATTGCACCAATCGCCGCCGCTCATGTGAGCGGTCTGTCAATCCGCGAGCAAGGATCACCGGAACTTGATTCGGTGCTTCTGCAAGCGATTGCCGAGGCCGCTCTGCCGACCGAGCTGGGTGCGGACGGCCCCGCGCGGGTCGTCAATGATTTTCTCCGCTGGATTCGAGAGTACCGGGAAGACGCGGAAATGGATCATGGGTACGGATTCACTCGCATCCGGACGACCGGCGCGTCGCCTGCCTCGAAGTATTCCGAGCAGCTCGAGGCCCTCAATCGCGCGGCAGCCGCAGTGAAGCCGGGACCGGATGGACATGCGTTCGTCGCGCTGGACCTCGACGCTCGACGCGCAGTGATTGCCGGGGCCCTGAAAGAAGCAAAAGTCGAACGGCTGCCGCAGCGTCCGACTGGCGCCCATATTGCCGCTGATTTGATGGGGTTCTACTTCAATTCGTCTGCGGCAGCGGATCTCTGCTACCGCGCCCGGATCGGCCGTGACGCCTGCCGCGGGCTGGACGGATCCGAGAAGCCGCCGGCCGCGCTGAATGAATGACAACACGGAGTTGGTTTCTCCGTGAACTCCGTGACTCTGTGGTGAACGCCTTGTCCGTGAACTCCGCAACCTCCGTGACCTCGGACGTCTGCATCATCGGCGGCGGCATCAGCGCCGCGATGCTCGCGCAGAAGCTCCTCGAGCTGCAGCCGTCGCTCACGGTGACGGTGGTCGAAGCCGGTGCGCGAATCTTCGACCTCGAGAACCGCGGCAAGTACCGTCGGCGAATGCTCGACTATGGCGAGAACGCGTGGCCCGGTGATTTCATCGCGGACCAGGCTGCCGGCGGTGTGATCTCGCGGACGATGGCGGTGGGAGGATCGGCGCTGCATTGGGGCGGCGTGACGAACCGGTTCTCGGAAGAGGACCTCACGCTGCGCTCGCGATACGGACTCGCGGTGGATTGGCCGATCCCCTGGGCGGAGCTCGAGCGGTTCTACTGCGAAGCCGAGCGACGGCTGGGCGTGTCGGGCGAACCCAGCCCCCTGCCCGAAGACCAGCGATCGGAACCGTATCCGATGCCGGCCATGCCTCTGTCGCACAACCTGCGCGAGCTCAAGGCCTGGGCCGAGCAGAGCGGCATTCCGTTCTGGAGTACGCCGCAGGCCAAGAATACGCGTCCCTACGATGGACGATCGGTGTGCATGCGATGCAACACGTGTGAGATCTGTCCAACGGGCGCTCGCTACTCACCGGATTTCACGTTCAAGCAGCTGCTGCAGAAGAGAGAGTTTGCGCTGCACGACGCCACCTTGATCCGCCGGCTGGTGGTCTCGCCCGACGGACGACGAATCGAGGCGGCGCAGGGGGTCGCCCGAGTACGCAACGGGGAGCGCATGGAGTATCGGGCGACCACGTTCGTGCTCGCATCCGGGTACTGCTGGTCGCCCCACCTCCTGCTGTTGTCGGCGAGCGGCAAGTTCCCTCAGGGCCTCGCGAACAGCTCCAGCCTCGTCGGCCGTTACATGACAGGGCACTCGTTCATCTCGGCACAGATCGAGATGGACGCGAGAATCTATCCGGGGATGAACGAACAGCACAGCCTGATCTCGCGGCAGTTTTTTCGTTGTCGCAGCGACGTCCCGTACGTTCGACACGATCTGCGCATCTGGGAGAGCTCGGCGGGCCGTGAGCCGCGGCTCAAGGACGCGTCGGGAACGTATCTGTTCGGTGACGCGCTGCTCCAGGACTGGCGGCGGCGGACGACACGTGGAGCGGCGCGCGTCCGCGCGTATTACGACGTCCATCCCTCACCGGACAGCGCGCTCACGCTCGATCCATCACGACAGAACCAGTGGGGAGATCCCCTGCCATCCATTCGTCACGTACTCGACGAACCGACGCGCGGGAGAGCGATGCGCACGAGGGAGCACATCACCGACGTATTCGAGAGGCTTGCGCGGGCGAACAACGCGCGGATTCTCAACATCGGCAATGACTCGCAGTATCTCGATCACCCGGCCGGCGGCTGCCGGATGGGCACCGATCCCGCCACGAGCGTGTGCGACAGCTTCGGCCGCACCCACGATCACCAGAACCTCTTCATCGTCGGCTCACCGACGTTACCGACCGGGGGCTGCACGAATGGCACGCTGACGTTCGTGGCCCTCACTTTGCGATCGGCCACGGAAATCGCCAAGAGCGCCAGAGTCTAAACTAAAGACCCCGGCCTACATTCTCGAACGCGCAACGGTTTGTCGCGCGAGATCCCGTTGGTTGTAGCGCGGGGTCTTCAGGCCGCGCGGCTCTTTCCATCGGTTGTAGCGCGGGGTCCTCAGACCCCGCGGCTCTTTCAGCGTGGTACAGTGGCACTCAGAATGCGCACGCGTGCACGCCTGGTGATCGCCGGTCTCACCACCTCGTTGCTTCTTTCAGCATCTCTTCCAGCTTCGGAGACCTCTCCTCGCGCGCAAGCCGCGAAGGCACCCGTCGCGCGGTACCACGTCGTCAAGAGCTACCCACACGACAGCGAGGCGTTCACGCAGGGGCTGATCTATCTCGATGGCGTGCTCTACGAAGGTACGGGACTCGTCGGACGATCGTCGATTCGGAAGGTCCGCCTCGAGAACGGCGAGATCCTCCAGATGAGGAACATCGATCCTCCCATCTTCGGCGAGGGAATCACCGAATGGGGGAAGACGCTCGTCCAGCTCACGTGGCAATCCGGGGTGGGCTTCGTCTACGACCGCGCGAGCTTCCAGCCGCTGAAAACGTTCAATTACACGGGGGAAGGCTGGGGACTGACGCACGACGACAAGCGGTTGATCATGAGCGACGGAACCTCCACCCTGCGGTTTCTGGATCCGGCAACGCTTCGCGAGATCGGCCGGCTGCCCGTACGCGACGGGACTGCGCCCGTCGACAGGCTCAACGAGCTCGAGTTCGTGAAGGGGGAGATCCTGGCGAACATCTGGACGACCGATCGCATCGCGCGCATCTCGCCCCGGACAGGGCAGCTGGTCGGGTGGATTGATCTCTCGGGACTGATGAATGCGCGAAACCTCGCGCAAGGCGCCGTGCTCAACGGGATCGCGTACGATGCCGCCGGAGATCGGCTGTTCGTGACGGGAAAACTCTGGCCGCGGCTCTTCGAGATCAAGATCCTCCAGCCGACGGAGACCGGCCGGTGAAAAGGCGCGGCCGGTCACGATGCGGTTTTCGGCGTCCGGCTACGATCCGCGCTTCGCCGGCTCGACGCCCAGCTCGCCGAGCTTTGCGGCCATGTCTTCTGCGGACGTCGCGGGCTTCACTGCCTTGTCGATCGCTGCAATCTTCCCGTCCTTGCCGATGTAGAACGTCCAGCGTTGCGCGAACCCTTTCGGGCCCAGCACGCCGTAGGCCTCAGCGGTCTTCTTCGTCGGATCGCTGAGCAGCGGGAAATCGGCCTTATGCTCGGCGCCGAATTTCGTGTTCTCCTCGACCGGGTCGACGCTGGCCATGAAGTACTTGACGTTGTACTTCTTGATCATGTCGCCGTGTTCAGCCAGGGACTTGCACTCGATCGTGCAGCCCTGTGTGAACGCTTTGGGGAACCAGGCGATGACGACGGCCTGTTTACTCTTCAAGTCCGAGAGCTTGTACGTCTTGCCGTCGGAGGCCTGCAGGCTGAAATCGGGGGCGGGGTCGCCGACCTTCAGCTCCGGCGCGGGCGCTTGCGCCCACGCGGCTGCGGCGGCGAACATCGACATCATCATCACGAGAATTGCATGTCGCATTCATTCCTCCAGACACGCGCCATCATATCTCGCGGAACCCACGACGAGAAGCGCGAGAGATCCCGAGTTTAGACGCGTGTTACCACGTCGAGGATCCCCTCACGAGCTACAGAGTGACCGAGCTACCGAGCTACCGAGCCACCGAACCATCGAGCTACCGGCGGGAGTCTTCAATCACTGTTGCAGGTACAATCCGGGTTCCTATCAAGAGGCTCAGCAATGACCGACTATGCGGATGACCTGCGGACCACTGTCACGCGTGCTGCGGATCGACTCGCCGCGG
>JBKPCD010000076.1:0-8988 GCA_046727175.1 Acidobacteriota bacterium
GGCCCGATTCGGCTCGGCCGATTCGATGAACGCACCCGGCGCATCGAGCCCGCGGGCCGACGGCACGGCTGACTTGCGGCAGCGTGTGGAAGCTGCCGGAGTTGTGGACGCAAAGAGCGCGTCCACAAACTCCTTGGAAAAACGCAAAGAGCGCGTTTCCCACAGCTCCCACACGCGTCGTTTTCAACATGTTTGAGGTAAGAAAACTGTTACCTATGTCCCCGGACAGATCTGTTACCTAGGTCGCCGGCCGGACAGGACAATCCCTCATCGCGAATCCCTCATCGCGAATCCCTCATCGCGAATCACGAATCCCTCATCGCTGAATCATCGAATCGTCGAATCTTTGATCCAGGGATTGCCGATCCAAGGATAAGGGATCCACGATCAGTGATGAGGGATTAGGGATTCGATGTTTCAGGGCGCGGGCGTATCAGCAGCACCAGGACTATCGAAACGACGGCCGCGCTGGCGAAAATGCCGAAGATGCCGAAGAGCGGCACGTGACGGTCGCGCAGGATGCCGAAGCCCCAATCCGCAAACCCGCCACAGCTGATGCTGACGAAGTTCATGATGCCGTACCCGGTCGCACGCAACTCGGGGCGGGCGACCTGGCAGAGGATCGGCATGTTGTTCGCGTCGAAGAACCCCCAGCCGATGCCGAAGAGGATCAGGAACGCCACGGCGACCCACAAGGCGCCGGTCTGCGGCGCATAACCGACGCCGAACATGGCGGGGACGATGAGCGACATGCCGAGCGCGCTCGCATAGACGCGGCCGCGCAAGCTGTGGCGCATCCAGCGATCGGCGAGCCAGCCGCCCACCAGCGCGCCCATGATCGCGGCGGTCTGCCAATAGAATGTCGCTGACACGCCGGCGAGCCCCTGACCGATGCCGAACTCCGCCTTTAGAATCGCAGGCATCCAGTCGCGCACGACCCATCCGGCGAGCGCCGGCAGCGTGAAATAGAGCACGAGGAGCACGAACGAGCCGTTGCCGAGCAGCTCGCGCAGCGCGCTCGACGGCGACGGACGATGGGAACCGTCAGACGCGACGCGGGGCGGATTTCGCAACAGAACGAACAGCGGCACGGCGTAGAGCATGCCGGCAATCCCGCACACGTCGAACGCAACGCGCCAGCCGAGATGGGGATGATCCGCGACGTAGCCGCCGAATCCGCCGACAATCACCCCGGCATAGATGCCCATCTGGTGGACGCCGACCGCACGCGAACGCGTGTGCCCCGTGTGATAGTCGGCGATGAGCGCGAGCGCTGTGGGAATGTAGAACGCCTCGCTGATGCCCATCAGCGCGCGTGTCACGAGCAGCTGTTCGTAGCTCGTGACGTGCCCGGTCGTCCACGTGACGAGCGACCAGACGAGCAGGCTGACGGCAATCACGTGCCTGCGGCTGAACCGGTCTGCCAGGTAGCCGCCGATCGGACTGAGGAATGCGTACACCCATTTGAAGAGCGCGAGGATCGTCCCCCATTTCGCTTCGAGGCCGATGTCCGGAATGTCGCGCATCACCGAGAACTTCATCGATGCGAGCAATTGACGATCGAGATAGTTGAGGAGCGCGACCGGCACGAGGAGTGCGACGACGAGCCACGCGTAGCGGCTGCTCACTGATCCTTCCCATCAGTGAGCCACGCCAGCGACAAGCGCGAGAACGTGATCCGCTCGTACGGCGAGTGCTCACCGCGTTCGAAGAGAAGCCCGATCGAGCGATCGGGCAACGCTACGAGACTCGAATACGCGGCAGGACCCGCGTGAACGACGCGGGCAACTGGCCACGTCGACCCTTCGTCGTAGCTCAGACGGACCGTCATGCCCTCTCGTCGTGTGCTCGCGGGATTCGCGAAGAGCAGGCGATTGCGATCGGCAGTCTTCGCCGACGTCAACCTGAGGAGGCTCGCCTGTGCGGGCGGCTCGATCAGCGTTCGGTCGGGCGACGCAGTCGACAGCGTTTTGCCGGCGTCGGCACTCGTCGCGACCATTCGGAAATTCTGCGTCTTTGGCGGATGATTGCGCATGTTCAGCATCAGCCGGCCGTCGGCGAGCTCGACCACCTGACTCTCGTTCGTGCCCACGTCGGCGACAGCGCCAAGGCTCCAGTGCCGTCCACCATCATCGCTGAAGAAAAGGTGCGAGCGGTGCACTTCCGTGCCCCGCTCCGCGTGATTTGCCAGTATTACGAGACGTCCGCCCGCGGTCTGGATGCCGATGCCCGGGCCCGTCGCATACCACGTCCAATCGGGCAGCTTCACGCTCGCCGTGATTTCGACCGACGCCGACCAGGTCACACCGTCGTCGGTCGTCTTCATCGCCCAGACCGTGCGGGTCCCCTCGCTCGTGCCGGCGATGATGTCCTTTTCGCGATCCGCCCCGGGGTTCTGGGTCGAAAGCAGCAGGACCGCGCCGGTCTGCCGATCCACGACGGCGCACGGATTCCCGAACGTGTTCGGGCCGCTATCGCCGACGACCTGCATTGGCGACCAGGACCGGCCGCCGTCACGACTGCGCCTGACCACGAGATCGATATCGCCCGTGTCGCCAGGTCCCGTCCGTCGGGCTTCCGCGAACGCGAGCAGGATCCCCTTCGTGGTCGCGATCACGGACGGAATCCGATAACTCTGATAACCCGCCTCACCCGCCCTGTAGACATCCACGAAAAGCGGCGGGGCAGGGGATTGAGTGTGCCCTGGGCCGATCGCGAGGGTTGCAACGATGAGCGTCGCCCAGCAGTACACGCGAATCATGGCGACTCGGTCGAAGCTATACTTCGCGGCATCGGAGGAGGGCATTCATGATGACACGTATCGTCGTGTGCTCGTCGATCGCGATCGCAGCGGCGCTCGGTTCCTCCATCGTCGAGGCGCAGAATTCGCTTCAGACCTCGAAAAATCCGCACGTCGCTGCCATCGAACAGCAGATCGCGGGTAAAGAGCAACAGCCGGCCGAGCAGGTCTTCAAGGACATCCAGGTCTTCAAGGGAATGCCGGCGATTCGCGTCCTGCGAATCATGGAGATGGCCTTCAACGCCAACCTTGGTGTCGATTGCGACCACTGCCACTCGGTGGACGATTGGTCGAGCGGCGCCAAGCGACAACGGGACATCGCGCGTGAGATGTGGATTCTTCGTGGCGAAGTGCAGGAGAAGCTGCGAAAGATTACGGGGAAGGCCGACTTGCCGATGACGTGCTACACGTGTCACAAGGGAAAAGCGAAGCCAGCCTTTGCGCCGGAGTGACGGGCCGTGGCCGTCGAACGCGATGACGGCTCGGCGAATCCGCCGATCAGAGTTGGCGCAGCAGATACAGGCGGCTGCGACACAGGCGGCAGCGATAGAGATCGAACCCGCTCGTGATGCTGATGAACTGGAGCTCCATCGTGCCGCAGTGATCGCAGGCTGGCGCCGCGGACGAGGGCGGGTAAGCATCAGTCATTCGACGGCCACCTCGTGGCCGCGCACGGCGGTCCGGACAGACACGCCGGTCTTCCTTGAGTGTCACCACATTTGTGCCAGAGGCACAGGGCGTACCCCTCATCGAACAGCGAAAAATCAGGCGTTTCAGGGATCAATGCGTCAGAAGTCTGGATCGAGACAGACTGGGTATCGGTCAGGGCCAGAATTCACCCGTCCGCCCGCCCGAATGGGGTCAGACCCCGGACGCCAATTACACACCGCCGCGGAACGGGGTCAGACCCCGGTCGTCGGTTTACACACTGGGGACGGCGCAGCGCGCAGGACTCCTAATATGGACGCGGTATTGCGACCCCGAATGCCGGGACGGTGGAGCAGGTCCAGCGACAAACGCTTGCCAACTACGTCACCAACAGGCAAAATCTGCTGGACCTCAGCGCCACGCTGCAGGCCTCCGAACGCTTAGTTTTCTCCTTCGCGACATCGACAATCGCAAGTGGGTGTTTTCCTCCACCAAGGGCAAGGTGGTGCTTGTCGACTTCTGGGCGACCTGGTGCGGACGGTGCAAGGTTGAAATCCCCGAGTTCGTGGACATGTACAGCAGATACAAAGACAAAGGTCTGGAGGTCGTCGGTGTCGCCATGGACGACGACCTCGCCAGGATCAAGTCATTTGCCGCCGAGTACAAGATGAACTATCCGATTCTGATCGGCGCAGGTGCCGATGGTGTCCTGCGCGCGTGGGGCGTGTCTGGTCTCCCGACCACGTTCATCGTGAGCTGTGACGGTATGGTCTGCCGCAGGTTCGTTGGTCAAGCGACCAGAGGAGACGTCGAAGAAACCATCAAGAGTCTTCTGTAGCTGCCTGCCGTCATTTCTTCAGTACTTCCGCCTTCGTCCCGAACCCGGTACGCGGTCCCTTGTTGTCGCGCTCGAGCGAACGCTCGCTGTGAGCGATCGAGAACCCCGTCTCGTAGACCAGCTGCGCGATCCGCGCCATCTTGGGGAACGTGATCTTGTCCACGGTATCCGTAACGCGGTGGTAGTCCTTGTGAAGGCCCGTCGTGAAGAACGCGATTGGAATGCCCTTGGCCGCGTAGCTGTAGTGATCGCTTCGCGTGTAGACGCTTTCCGGATCGTTCGCGTCGTTCAGCTCGTAGTCGAGCGTAAGCGGCTTCGCCAGCGTGGCGTTGGTTTCCACGATCAGGTTGTGCAGGTCGGTGCTGATTCGATCCGCGCCGACAACGAACAGGGAGTTGGTGTAATCCCCTTCGAGGTTGTCGCAGTCGTCTCGCCCGACCATGTCCATGTTCAGCTGTGCCTGCACCTTCTCGAGCGGGACGACGGGGAAGTCGGCATTGTAGCGAGATCCGAGAAGCCCCGCTTCCTCGCCCGCGTGCCAGACAAACACAACCGATCGCTTCGGTTTTGGTCCAGTGACAAAGGCTTTGGCAATGGCCAGCTCCGCCACCGACCCCGATCCGTCATCGTCAGCGCCGTTGCTGATGATGTCGCGCTCGTCGAACGGCGGAAGTGGACGGGGTGAAGCACCGCCGCGACCGGGTCCGGCTGCGGCTGCAGTCGCGTCGTTTGCGGGGCCGGCAGCAGCGGCCCCTGCGGGCGGAGCGCCGCCCCGGCGTCCCTGATTCTGAACGACTCTCCCTGCCTTCGTGACCGCGGCCTGTGACTCGGCGCTTCGCAACCTGCACGAGCCCGGCGTCGGCTGTCCCCCGCCTCCCGTCTGGCTGTACCCGACGTGATCGAGGTGCGCGCCGAACAGCACGTACGTCTCCTTCAACTTCGGATCGCTGCCCTCGATCATGCCGACCACGTTGCGCGAGAGCTGCTCGGAGACGATCTCGTACGAGTTGTCGATGTCGATCGTGACCTTGACCGGCAACGAAAGGGGAGCGATCGGTTCACCTTTTTCGGCCTTGGCCTTTACGTCTGCGAATTTGACGTTCGCTCCGGCGAAGAGCGCATCGAAGAACGTTTCGTCGCCCGTGAACTGCGGCGGGATGGGCGTGTCGGTGCGTTGCACGCTCGTGAGATCCGCCGGCGGCAATGCGCTGCGCCCGCCTCGTCCGCGTCCGCCGAACGCGCCTCCACGCCCTTGCAGCTGCGCTTGCGCCTGCTGCACCGCGTCGGTCGCCTTTTGAAGCGCTTCCTGCGCCTGCGCCAGCGCCTGTTCCGCGGCAGGCGGAGAGGCCGGCGCCGGGAGGAATCCGATGACTGCCTTTGCACCGAACGAGTTGATCGCAATGCCACCGCCGCCGCGACCGCCGCCACGACCGGCGCGGCCCCCCGACCCCGGAACGAGGTTCGGCATCCAGATCACGAGCTTGCCCTTCACGTCGCGGCCCTGGTAGTCGGAGGACTGACCGTAGCCGACGAACTCGGCGCCATCGAACGTCAATGTCTGCTTGCCGCCGGAGTTGAATCCGAACGTGACGTGATCGCCCTGCTTGAACGTCTTCGTTTCGCCATTCGCGACGATGGTCACCGATGAATTCCGCGCGACCTTGTATCCCTTGACCTTGACGTTCTCGAAATAGGTGCCCTGGTCGCCGAGCGGCTTGACGCCCCACGCCTTGAGATGATCGGCGATGTACGCTGCTGCGAGGCCATAGCCTTCGGTGTAGACCTGTCGTCCTTGCAACTCGTCGGACGCGAGATACGTCAGCCACTCTTTCAGATCGGCCGGGTTGATCTGGGCGTACTTGACGTTCGCAGGAGCGGGCCCCTGTGCGAGCGCTCTCCACGGCTTCCACCCCGCCGCGCTGAGAACGCGAACCGGGGACCCCGGCTGCCACCCCGCTGCCCTAACAACGCGCAGCGGGGACCCCGGCTGCCAGAAGACAAGCGCAAGAATGATGACAGTACCGAACTTGTGCAGGAGGGATCCAGCGTGCGCTCTTGTCATTATTCAGCCTCGGCGCGGGTGGATTGGATGATGCGGACGCTTCCACCCCACCGGGAACAAATACGCCCGGCGGGCACGCTCCGTTTCGACCCACCGTGCGCAACGCTCGGGACTCCGGTTTTTCACCCCACCGGCGGCTTTATCGCGCCGGCCCCCCAGGGCGATGGTTCAAGTCGCGTGTTTCGCCGCCGATTGAGACGGCACACCTTAAACAGGCCGCTGAAAAAAGACGGCCTGATGGGAAATGGCAAGTGGAAGATGGCCAAAAGGTATGGCGGTTTTGCCATTTCCCATCTCCCATTTGCCATTCAGGATGCGTTTTTCAGCATCCTGCGAATCCCTCCCGTACGACTACCCACGATCGATACGTACAACTACCAATGCGAATTCGGTAGGTTCACCAATTCCGGGGCGCATTCGACTGCGCGATGATGCGGGCGCGGAACGGAGTCCGGTAGGCGGGAGCGGGGACCGGAAGGTCCGATTCGATTCGTCGGATGGGCGTGTGGGATCCGGTCCTCGGTTCCCGGTCCCGGGCTCCGGTCCCCCCCGCGGATGTCCACAGCGATGCCATCAGTCCTGATCGTCGACGACAGCGATCGGATACGCCGTACGATTCGGCAGGTGATTGAAGGGTTCGCGGATCCAATCTACGAATGCAGCGACGGCGCCGAGGCGCTCGCGGCATGCGTGCTGCACAAGCCGGACTGCGTGCTGATGGACATCGAGATGCCGATCACCGACGGCATCACCGCAACGCGAGAAATCATCGACGCGCTGCCGTCACCGCGATCGTCCTCGTGACCCAGTACGACGACAAATGGATGCGCATGGCGGCGATGAAGGCGGGCGCGCGCGGCTACGTCCTCAAAGAGAATCTTCTCGCCCTGCGACCGCTGCTGAAGGAGCTGGCGTAGCCCGAATCCGACGCGACCCGGTCCCCGGCCCCCCGGGTCCCCGGTTCCAAATTCCTGTCTGGCGTTTCGTCTACAATGCTTCCCTCGAAATACGGCAGAACCGACAACCCGGTCAGACGCTCACGTCACCCGAGCACCAACGCAACGATCGACGAGCACGCCACTACGCAGCCGGCTTGACCGCCTTCGCGGGCGTTTGCACCTCGACTTCGTGGACCTTCATTTCGGGCTTGATCGGCAGCGGCACGGTCACTTCGAGCACGCCATCGGCAAACGTAGCCTTGACATCCTCGTACTTGACGTCAGCGGGCAGCGGAATCGCGCGATAGAAGGTTCCGTACTCGCGCTCCGACCGATAGATGTTCTCCTTCTTCTCCTCCTTTTCGAGCTTCCGCTCGCCCGAAATCGTGAGGCACCCGTCGATGACCTCCACCTTGACGTCTTCTTTCTTGAGGCCCGGCAGATCGACTTTGGTGAGCAGATCTCCATCCTTCTCGAACACCTCGATTGCCGGGGAAAACGTGGGTGTCTCTGGCGCAATCGCGCGAAGCGTCGGCATGCGCAGCGCCGGCCAGGAGGGCTCGCCAAAGATCCGGTCGAACCCCGTCCGCATCCGATCGAAGAATGCGAACGGATCCGCAACCAGATCGGGACGAGCGAGGGTCCCTTGCTTTCTGAATAACATGACGCACCTCCAATTCATGCGTGGTTGTATGGCGCGTTTTCCCATCGGCAAAGGACGCAACGATCGTGCCTCGAGAGCATCGCCATAACGCTCTGGCTACCGACCAGATTTGTGACGTCCGTGGTTCGCGCGTCGGCTTCGCCGCGCAGAATTCCCAACCGATGCGAGATTTTCCTCAGCGCGCCTGAGAAACAGGCGTCCGGCAAATCGTCAGGCAACCCGGACGTTGGTGAGCGAGCCTGGCGTCGCGTTCTCCGTCGTGCCTTCGGTCACCAGGCGGTCGAATTGTTCTCCGAAGGACTGCAGATCGGTCCAGTCGGTGTACTCGTAATCCCGGCTCGTATCGACATCGCCCCCGGCTTTCTGGACGATGCGCTTCATGATCCAGCGCTTGAGCCAGCCGTAATGCGTGTACAGGAGCGCACCCGCGACGGTTTTCGTGATGGTTGGCCGCCAGCCGCTGGTGGTGCAGAAGCGGTCGACAATGGCCGCGAGGTCTTGCTGAACGCTTGCGTCTTTTTGCAGGATGCCGAGGCAGACGGTCACCAACGCCGTTGGTTTCCGGCCGAGCGCCAAGGCATGGGCGCCAGCCCAGCGCTGGATCTTCCGTTGATGTCGCCCGCCATGGAGCGACGCTGCCACGACGATCCCGGTGTAGCCATCGGGTGATGGGTCGGCAGTGCCGGCCTCGATCACGTCCACATCGTTTCTCCGCGAGCGAAGCGTGCCGGCGAGCGCCTGGGCGATCTTGGCGGTATGGCCATCGGTCGTGCCGTAGAAGATGAGAATGCGCGCCATGAGTTCCTCCGCATGAAGAGAGTCGCCGTGGTCGGCGGCGTGCAGTCGTGGGTCTTCGCCATTCGGGTTGCGATTGATGCAAGAGTTGTCCCGAAGAGGATAGGAGAACATTGGAGTCCCGCGTGACGCAGTGCCGCGCGCCGCCGCAAGATTCCCGATAACGAGGCACCGAAGTCTAGAACCGGAGAGCCTGTCTCTGTCCGTACCAACTCGCGAGGTACAGGACACCGACGACCAGCA
>JBKPCD010000077.1:0-45025 GCA_046727175.1 Acidobacteriota bacterium
CCGAGCCACGCGCCAACATCAGGACGGTCCAGGCCGTAGGTCGCAGCTCCAAGGAACGTCGCAGCGCCGGATGGCGTCGTCGCCCACACGTGAATGATGTCGACACCGGTACCGCTCGGGGCATAAAACTCCGCCGCCCATCCGGCGATGCGGAATGTGGTACCGATCTGTGCGTTCGCACTAGGCGTATCGACGTACATCAGCGGACTTGGCGGCGGCACTGTGACCCGGAGTTGCTGCTCGACGTTGAACGTGCCGGTCACGGACGAATGCGCGTAGACGACCAGCGTGTACGTGTCTGGCGGTAAACTCGAGACGCTGAGGTGGTAGCCCACGTTCGCGAACTGTGCCCCGAACAACGCTGCGAGGTCCGGCCGAGGATCGCCGATCATGGCGGCGCCTGCAAACATAGGCGGTCCGCCTGAAATTGGGTACGCCCACACGTGCACCGCGTCGACGCCGGTACCCACCAGAGCGGCGCCATCCAGCGCCCAGCCCACCAGATCGAAACGCCGTGTAACGGAACTGCCATTTCGGGGCGCGTCGACGACCAGCTGGGCGCCCGACACAATCGTGACCGGGACAGCCGCAACCATCGAAAACCCGCCCGTACGCGTGCTGTACCCGGACGCTCTGAGCTCGTACGGGCCTGGGGTGAGGCCACGGACCATCACCTGGTACCCGGAATTCGTGTACGAGGAGCCGAACAGCGTCCCGATATCCGGACGCGGACGACCGTAGTCTGCGCCGACGAACGTCGGCGAACCGCCGTTCGCCGGGAACGCCCAGACATGTACCGTGCTGACGCCTGGCCCCGGTAGTGCGCCGACTACGTCGACAGCCCATCCCGAGACGCAGACCGGCTGGAGCACGCGGGTCGCGGCTAAAGGGCGATCGATCATGAGCGACGTCGTCCGTTGTGTCGGAACGGCTACGAGCTCACCGGGTCCGCCGGGCGTCGACACTCGGCCGATGATCTGGTTCGTCGCGGTATCGATGGTGATGACCCGTGGCTCGCCGAGGACGTGCGTCCAGACGCGGGCACCATTGGAACTGGCCTCGACGAAGACTGGATCGACCGTCGGCACCGTCGCGACCAACTCACGCGTCGCGATGTCGATGACTGCGATGACCTCGCCAGCGCCGATGCCGGGCGACTGCTTGGACACACTCACGTATGCGCGCCCCCGCGCGAACGCGAAATCGTTTGGTGACGTCGGCCCGCCGAAATCGGTGATCGTGCCGGCGATCGTGTTCGACGCGGTATCGATGTCGAAAATGCGGCTCGTCGCCGCGAGCGCGTACAAATGCGTCTCGTCCGGCGTCAATTCGATCTTGCCTGCAAACCGCGGAAGCGGGATGTTCTGGAGGAGCGCCCCGTTCGAGCGATCGAAAAGCGCGATTGAAAACGATTGAAAAGTTCCTCCAGCGACATACAGGCGGTTGCTGTTACGAGCGACCGCCACGTCCGCGGGACTATTTGCCGGAATCGTCGAGACAACGTCCCCCGTCGCAGTGTTGATCACCAGGACGGCGGTCGCGGTCACGAGGTACAACACCGTCCCATCGGGCGATATCGTCCGCAGATTGCCAGTGACGGCGTATGTTATTACGCGTGTCCGCGTACGCAGATCGATCACATCGATCCAGCCCGACATGCTGGTCCCGATGCCTTGAGCGACATACGCAAGCGTGCCGCCCGGATGGACGACGATCTTTCGAACGAAGACATCCGCGCGTCCACGCCAGAGGTCAATCGTGGCGTCGACCTGCAGCGTGTCGCCGTTCACGAGATAGAGAATTCCTCGATTGCAGCCGGTTTGTGACGGTTCGTTACACGCGTCCGCGACAACACCCGTCGTGGTGACCAGGGATTGCGCGAACGCAGGCGCAGCCAAAAGCCCGCTGATTGACAACACCGCGACAGCGGCAATGGGCGAGCGGCGAATCATGGCAGAACTCTATCTCGTGAATTTCGAAGCGAGATAATAGACGAGCTCGCAGGACGCACGCAACCGCCGGCCGTGCTGCACTGGTGAGAACAATCAGGTGCGAAACGCGTCGCGGCGCGGACCGAGCAGGTTTCGTCCCGGACGTGACGTTCAGGGGCTCGAGCCTCAGCGGGTGGCGTGTTCTCGGACAGGCCGAGTGGCGAGCCACCAACGGCGAAATCGTCGGCACCGAAGCCGGGGGCTGGCTGATCGTCAGTCGGTCGTAGCAGGATGTCGCGTTGTTTGCGTTGTTCCGCTGCCCGCAGGGATACAAGGCCGGCGTGCTGCTTCGAGCCGAGAAGACGGCCGGCGGCAGGACGACGGGTATCTTCGTCTCGTTGACCGAAGGCGATCTCGCGTCCTACCGCGTGACGCTCGACGCCCAAGGGACCGAAACGTCGCGCGAAGGATCGGCTCCGATGCGGTCGTCGTGGACTTGAACAAGGACGGCGCTCCTGAGATCATCACGTCGACCAAACGAGGCACGTTCATTTTCTGGAACAGCTGGAAGAAGACGGGCCGGCCGACGAATGGCCCGCCGCGAGAGATCGGTGGCTCGGTACCGGCACACACTTTTTCAGCAAAACCGAATAACGGAGCTACCAGCCGATAATGTCGCGCATTCGCTACCGCGTCGTTGCCCTCGCCGTGCTGCTGGCGATGGTCACCTACCTCGATCGGGTCTGCATCTCCAAGCTCGCGCCGGACATCATGCGAGATCTGGGATTGTCCATCGTCCAGATGGGGTGGGTGTTCAGCGTGTTTGCGCTCGCGTATGCGGCCTTCGAGATTCCAACCGCGCGATGGGCCGATCGACGGGGCACGCGTCTGGTCCTGACGCGGATCGTCGTGTGGTGGTCGACGTTCACGATCGCGACAGCGGCAGCAACCAGCTATGCCGTGCTCCTGGTCGTTCGTTTCCTCTTCGGCGCCGGCGAAGCGGGCGCGTGGCCCTGTGTGGCGCGCACTTTTTCGCGCTGGATCCCCACTCGTGAACGCGGCACCGTGCAGGGCATCTTCTTCGCGGGCGCCCACTTGATGGGCGGGCTGACGCCGCTCATCGTCGTTGCGCTGCAGCCCTACTTCTCGTGGCGGATGATCTTCGTGTACTTCGGGACGGTCGGATTCGTGTGGGCAGCGGTCTGGTACGCCTGGTTTCGTGATGAGCCGTCGCAGCATCCGTCGGTCACGCCCGCGGAGCTCGAGCAGATCGTCGCCGAACGCCCGGCTGACATCGGCCACGTCGCTGGCTGGGCGTACTGGTCGCAGCTCCTCCGCAACCGGAGCATGCTGGCGCTGTGTCTCATGTACGCGTCGAACAGCTCGATCTTCTACTTCTGCATCACGTGGCTGCCGACCTATCTGCACCAGCGTCACGGCTTCGAGACGGCCGCTGTCGGGTTCTTCGCGGGGCTTCCTTTGATCGTCAGCGTACCCAGTGATTTGTTCGGCGGCGTCGTCACCGATCGGCTCGCGAGGCGATACGGGTTGCGGATCGGTCGATGCGTGCTCGGCGCGGTGGCCTACACCATTTCCGGCGTGTTCCTGGTCCTCGCCGCGGCCTCGTCGGCGCCAATTGTTGCCGCGGTGTTGATCGCGTTCGCCACCGCCGTCTGCATGTTCACGCTCGGAGCCGCGTGGAGCACCTGTATCGAGATCGGGCGCGACCACGCCGGCGTCGTCGGCGCGGCGATGAATACCGCGGGCCAGATCGCCAGCCTGATGTGCCCGCTGGTGGTCGCGTATTCCGTCGCGTTGTTTGGCAGCTGGAACCTGCCGCTCTATTTGATTGGGATTCTGTTTCTCGTCGGCGCGGTCTGCTGGCTGATGATCGATCCCGCGCGCCCGGTCTTCGCGGCGGCTGCGGAGCGCGCGGCTGGGGGCGCGCTCGTGGCGGAGATGAATGAACCGCAGCCGTTGAACTGACGGCTTTCGGCTCTCGGCCTGTCGAGAGCATCATCTCGCGCCCTGAGCCCGGCGATTCAATTGTCTGCATGTAGGACGGGCCTTCAGGCCCGCCAGGCGGGGACTGAAGACCCGGCCCCACGACAACACAGCTGAGCTCCGCGGTTGAAGCCCAGGGTCCTGAGCCACGAGCCGTTTTCTGGCATCGGGTCAAAGCGTGACGAAGATTGCGCCGTCTTCGACGGTCAGATCGACGCCGGCTGCACGTGCCGCCTCCTGCAACGCCGCATTCAGCATGACGACGGGATCCCGACTTACGTCGAGGCGGCGCATCAGACCTTCGCCCTTCTTTGCTCCTACCGACAGCATGATCTTCAGGCCGCGACGCTTGCACTTGACGAACGTGCCATCGGCGAGCTGCACGTTCATCGGCTTGAGATAGGCGTCCACGTAGTGCACGCCGATGCCGGACTTGTCGTCGGTGAATTCGGGCAGCTGGTCCTTCGCCGCCGGGTTGAGATCGCAAAGCTTCGTTTTCAAAGTCGTCCTTCGCGTGTGCGGTGGATCGCCTGTTGCGGGGCGCGGTCTTCAGACCGCGCCCGCGGCGGGGCTTAAAAGCCCGCCCTACATATTCACCGCTGCGCTGCTCTCGCGCCCTTTGTCGCCAGATGTCGATCCATCGCCTCACGGAACGCCCGGATGTGATCCGGCGTGCTCCCGCAGCAGGCGCCGATGATGTTGACGCCGATCTCGAGCAGCGGGACGACGCCGCGGACCATGTGGTCGGGCGTCTCGTCGTAGACGACCTTCATGTCGACCAGCCGTGGCTGACCGGCATTGGGCTGGACCATGATCGGCAAATCAGTGATGCGCTTGTACCGCCGCGCTGCCTCCCGCGCCCGTCCCATGTCCATGCCGGTCCCGCAGTTGAGGGCCACAATGTCTGCACCGTGCTGGACCATGAACTCGGCCGCGCGCTCGGGATCGACGCCCATCATCGTTCGAAACGTCGACCCGTCGAGCGTCACGTCGTACGCCATCGATCCGATCACGCAAGGCGCCCCCGCTTCCTTCGCGGCCACGATTCCGAGCAGCAGCTCTTCGAGCGATGTCTGGGTCTCGATGATGATCGCGTCGGCGCCCGCGTTCACGAGCGCCTGCGCCTGTTCCGTGAACGCGTCACGTACTTCGGTTTCGGCGAACTCGCCGTACGGTTCCATCAACCCGCCGAATGGCCCGATGTCGCCGATCACGAAGCCGTCCGTGCTACCGAAGGCGTTACGCGCGATCTCCACGCCGGCGTGGTTGATCTCGAGGACCTTGTCCGCGTTCGAATGACGGTTCAGCATGATCCGACTGCCGCCGAACGTGTTCGTGAGGATGCAGTCGGAGCCAGCCTCGGCGTACCGGCGCTGAATGGCCAGTACGCGTTCTGGATGCGTCAGGTTCCATTCCTCGCCGCAATTCCCCTGCTCGAGGCCCGCGAGCATCAGTTGCGTCCCCATGGCGCCGTCGCCGAGCAGCGGACGTTCTGTGAGGGTTTGCAGCAGCGATCGTTTCACGGGCGATTCTCCTCGACGTCTCTGATTCTGTAGGCCGGGGCTTCAGCCCCGGCCGCTGCGGCGCGGGCTGAAGCCCGCGCCCTATAGATCATTCGCCAGCGCTAAGACTCATTCGCCAGCGCGTAATGAATCGTCTCGAGCACCAGTCCCCACTTGTGCTGACGGCTGTCGGGCTCGCAGTAGCAGCCCGTCGAGCAGGCCGGCCGCGTCCAGGTCAGGACGTCGTTCAGCGGACGGCCGTGCAGGGGGCGCTCGCGATCGATCGCGACCATCAGGTGTTCGCGATTGCTCATGTAGCGACACATGAACGTGTGTCCTTCGTCGCCCTGCGCCGGGCCGCACCGCTGCGCCCGAATCGGATAACCCTCATCGCGAGATCCCAGCGTGACGTGGTAGACGAACTCGAGCCGGCGCCCCATGTTTGAGCAGGTCGTTCCCTCGTAACGAAACGTTGCGTCTATGCTGCCGTCCGCGTGTGGATCGAGCGTGAGCCGCTCGTCCTTCCATCGGTGAAGCGCGCGCCTGTTGATCGTGTACGTCGCGTTCCGCTCCAACGGCACGACGGGGCTGGTGGGTTCACGCAACTGTACCGCGCTGACCGGAAGCTCCGGGTCAGCGTGCTCGGGCGAGCGGCGATACGGGCTGCGCCGGTATTGACAGGGCAGGTACGAACAGTTCTCACACGGGATCAGGGCCGTCAGCCGTTGGGTACGTTGCGTGTGGCGCGTCAGACCGAACACCGCCAGCAGTGATTTCTTCGGCCGCAACATGCCGGAGTCGAGAACGGTGACCGGAATGGGCGACGTCTGTGCGCGTGTGCGACGGATGACATCCAGCAACCGCGGCTGCTCGTCGATCGGCCAGTCGGGATAGCCGGGGCTGTAGTGGGGCAGCACGGCCATCTGTCGTGCGTCCGCCCACGCGCAGAGCCGCGCGCCCGCCATCGTGATCAGGTGCTCGACGATCGCCGAGCCGTATACTTCGAGGAAAAAGTACTCGTCGGGCTTTCCCTCCTGCCACAGGCGCTGCGCTTCCTCTTCGGCGTCCGGTCCGGCGCTTGCGGCAACGAGGATGGCCGCATGGGCATCGGCGTCGCGGAACGTCTTGAGCAGGCGCGGGCTCGTAAAGGACGCGTCGTTGATTCGGATCGATCGGTCCGCGAAATCGAGCGTGTCCGCCTGACGTGCGTAGACCCACGGGTGGCCATTGCGCGTGTACCACTCGCGCGCCCAGTCGGCCAGCTCGCGCGCACGATCGCGCACGACCCAATCAGCGGGATACCCGAGCAGCCGTTTATACTCGCCGGGCTGCACGTTCACGTCCGGGCACGTATCGACGATCTCAATCACCCGATCACCCGATCGGCCGTCTCGACCGGCTTGAACTGACAACCTTCGACGAAAAAGTCGAAGAAGCGCGGGTGCGTTTCGAGTCTGCAGTGCTCAACTCTTCTCACGAGCGCCTCGAGCTCCTGGCGCTTCGCAGCCGATAACAAGGTGATGCACGCGCCTTCGATCGCGGCGTTGCCGATCTGCACGATCTTCGAGTCCGGAAGATTCGGAATCAGGCCAATCCGTCTCGACGCATCCTTCTTCAGATGACGACCGAAGCCTCCTGCCAGGTAGAACACCGCGAGGTCGTCGAACGAAACCGGATAGTTGCCGAACACGACGTGCAGGCCGGCGACGTTTGCGCCCTTGGCCTGGGCCAGCTCGTTCACATCGCTCTCGAGGAAGAAGAGATCGTGCTGCGTGTCGAGCGTGATGCGACTCGCACCGTCCTCGAACCTGCCCATCTCGTTCATGCGGCCGGTGCGGAGGAGCTCGCTCATCAGATCGACCAGTCCCGATCCGCAGATGCCTTCAGGAGTGCCGCCGCCGATGACGCCCAAGCGAAACGCCCCGTCGTCGTCGATCGCCACGTCTTCGACCGCACCGTCGAGCCCCGGCATGCCGCACGCGATCGCCCCGCCCTCGAATGCAGGGCCCGCCGGACAGGATGCCGCAAGGATGCGATGTCTGTTTCCGACAATCAGCTCGGTGTTCGTCCCGATATCCATGATCGCGACGAGCCGATCCTCCTGTGCGAGGCCGACGGCCAGCATGCACGCTGCGGCATCGGCGCCGACATGCCCGCTGATGATCGGGAGCCCGTAGACGCGCGCATTCGGATGAATCGGGAGCAGACATCGCCGGCCGGTCTCGGTCAGGCTCGTCGTCGGGCGCTTCCCGTGGGCCATCTCGATTTCGGTGATCGAGCGATACGGATTCTGACCGATCGAGTACACGTTCTGACGGAAGAACAAATCCCGCATCGTCGAGTTTCCGACGACGACGACTTCGTAAATGGTTTTCGGATCGACAGGGAAGTCGTCGATGGCGTGCGTGAGGTACCCGGCCAGCGTACGTCGGAGCAGCTTGCCGGGGTGCTCGGTGTCGTAATGAATGCGCGACATCACGTCGGAGCCGGCGAAGCGCTGCGGGTTCTCGAACGACGCATCCGCAACGAGCTCACCCGTTTCGAGGTTCAGCAACCGCACGACGATCGTGGTGGTTCCCAGGTCCATCGCAAGGCCGTAAATGGGACCGGTCGACCGGTCGAGCTCCCTGGCAGTGATCTTGTCGATGATGCGATCCCCTTCACGTACGATGGCCGGGTCGAGCGAGGGCACCTCGCGACTCGTCGGAAGGTTCAGCGCGTGACGTTCGATGCGCATCCGTCCGCGCCGCATCGTGTGGCAATGAATCTCGCCGGCGTCGGCGATCACGCGGCTCTGACACGATAGGCGGAAATTGGTACGCTTCAGATCGAGGTGTCGCTCGTGTACCGTTGGTGCCGAGAGCAGCTCCATCCCGTGCGTAATCTCGACGATGCACTCCTTGCACTTGCCCTGGGTCACGCAGGACGTCGGAACGCGTACGCCTGCTCGAGTGGCCGCATCGAACAAGGAAAGACCTGCTGCCACTTCGATCCGGTGGCCGTTGATGACGAGTCCCGTTGACATGCAGCCTACCAGTCGATCTCCGATTCGAGCTGCGCCTTGATCGCCTGCGCGACCTCCTCGGCCGTGCCTTCACGCTGGTACTCTTCGCTCCACTGCCACTGCGCCAGGTAATCGTCGGTCTGCAGCAATCCGCGTTGCGTCGCGAGCTGATCGATCCGTTCCATGAATCGGGGATCGAGCGACAGCGTCACCTCGTCGCGTTCGTCCTCGGCTTTGATCTGCGAGGGAACTTCCTGCCAGTAGAGGATCTTGTACGTCGTGATCACCGGTCAGGCTTTCCTGGCCAGCCGCAGGAACAGGTCGACCGCGGCTGACGCGTTTTGTCCGTAGCCGTCGGCGCCAATCTCGTCGGCGAACATCTGGCTGATTGGCGCGCCGCCGACCGCCATCTTGATGTGGCCCTTTCCTGCCGTCTGAAACCCGTCGATCACGGTCTTCATGTAGGTCATGGTCGTCGTCAGCAGCGCGCTCATCCCGATGATCGTCGGTTGACACTTCTCGGCGGCCGCCAGGAACTTTTCAACGCTCTGGTCGACGCCGATATCGTGTACCTCGAACCCCGCGCCCTCGGCCATCATCAGCACCAGGTTCTTCCCGATGTCGTGGAGATCACCGCGTACGGTTCCCATCAGCAACACGCCGACGCGTTCCATTCCGCTATCCCTGGCGCTCAGGAGCGGCTTCAGCACGGACATGCCGGCTTTCATCGCCCTCGCTGCGATCAGTACCTCCGGCACGTAGAGCACGTTGTGCTTGAAATCCTCGCCGACGACGCTCATGCCGGCGATCAGGCCCTCGTTGAGCACTTCCTGAACGGGACGCCCTTCGGCAAGCGCGTCCTTCGTCATCTGCTCGACTTCTTTGGCCTTTCCCTCGTAGAGGTACTGGTTCATCAGGGCGTAGTCGGGCATGGCGGTTTCTAACGCTGATCGGCTTTGGGCTCAGGGCTTTAGGCTTTGGGCCAGCAGGCGCGCGAAGCGCAATTGTATCGCTTTTGTCCAGTACCCGAACAAATCAACAAAGGATGGCGACGTCCCCTCTGTGCCCGGACGCGGCGGGCTTCACGATCGGACGCCCGCTGAACCCCTGAAAGTACTGAAGAATGTGATCGCGCCAGCTGGCCGCATCCGCCGCTTGAATCGCGAGGCGTTCGGAAACTTCCTGGTGCCGCTGCGGATCGATCCGATTCGCGAGTGACTGCCAAGTCGCCTCCATCGCCGCGGCCTGCTGCGCTCCCTCGAAGTATTTCTCGCACAGCGCGTTCCACAGCGTCTTGCCAGACTTCGTCTTGTAATCCCACGCGCAGCGATGGAACCAGAGGAGAAACTCATCCGGGCAGGCGGGCAGGCTGTCGAACCTGTCGCGGACCGGAGGGAAGTACTGGCCGACCGCTTTGTTGCCGCTCATGGTCCTGTCGTACCCGATGCCGTCGGGGGCAGCCTGATGGTAGTAGGTCGCAGTCCAATCAGCCCGCTGCGCGTTGGCGTTCTCCGGCATCGGCGCGTAGTGATCGCCGCCAATCAAGTGATGCAGACCGAGGGGCATCGTGTAGTGCACAAACGTTTCGCGGGACGTCATCATCATGTCGCGAACCGTTTGGACCGTAGCCGGATCGTTGCCGAACGTCATTCGCGTCCATTCCTCGGCGATCTGCTTCGCGGAGAGCTCCGGATTCCACGCCAGCCTTCCTGACGCGTACCAGTTCGATTGCGAGAAGTGGTGGCCGCACCAGTTGCGATCGAGCCCGGGATTCACGACAGACACCATGCCGGTGACGCGTTGCGGATGAACCGCCCCCTCGAGGACTTTCGCGACCGTCGAGCCTTCACCCTTCGCATGAGTATCCGAGCGAAGGAACTCCTCCCACATCGTGCCGAGATACACGAGATGCTTCGCTTGTCCGAGATATTCCTGAGTCGCCTGGATCTCGGATACGACTTGCGTCTGTTTCAAAGCGCCAAACAATGGATGGAACGGTTCACGTGGTTGAAAATCGATCGCGCCGTTCTTGACCTGCAACAGCACGTTCGGACGAAACTGCCCGTCGAGTTTCGTGAACTCGATGTACGCGCGCTTGGCCCGATCGGGATCGACGTCCTCGTCGTAGATGAAGGCTCGCCAGATCACGTTGCCACCGTGCGGCGCGAGCGCATCGGCCAGCACGTTCGCTCCCTCCGCGTGCGTGCGGCCGTAGTCCTTCGGTCCTGGTTGGCCCTCGGAGCTCGCCTTGACCAGAAAGCCGCCGAAATCGGGGATCAGTTTGTAGATTTCCGTCGCTTTCGCCTTCCACCAATCCGCTACGCCCTTGTCTACCGGGTCCGCCGTCGGCAGACCACCGAGCCGCATGGGCGCGGCCACGTTCGCGGAGAGATACATGCGAACACCGTACGGACGGAAGACGTTCGCAAGCGCGGTTACCTTAGCGAGGTACTCGGGCGAGAGAATTCGCACGTCGGCGTTGACGTTGTTGACGACGGCGCCGTTGATGCCGATCGAGGCATTTGCGCGCGCATAGTCGGCGTACCGAGGGCTGATCATCTCAGGCAGCTCGCTCCACTGCCAGAGTGATCTCCCTGCGTATCCGCGCTCGATCGTCCCGTTGAGATTGTCCCAGTGATTGATCATTCGCAGCTGGATCTTCGGATGCTCCGTCAGGTCCACGCGATCGATCGCCTGGCCGGTTTGCAGCATGCGCAGAAAGTGAAACGCGCCGTACAGTGCGCCCGTGTCCCCGATCGACCCGATGGCGATCACCGCGTGGTTCCCGAGCGTCGTCGTGCGAATGACGAAGCCTTCCGGTCCGGCCTTGACCAGGTCTGACTGCCAGCCGAGGCCTCGGATCGCCGACGAGCCCTCTGGAGTGCCGATGACGAGGGCGCCACCCTCGGCAGGCTGCGTCGCGGTTGGAAGATCCACACCGAGCATGCCCGCAATCGCGGAAGAGACCTCGATGCGGATCACACGCGATGTCTCGGAGCTCCCTTGCACGACGAGCTGGCGAAGCGTCTTGCGGTACCGCGCAGCGGCCTCACCAGGCGGCGCGTATCGCAGCCACAGCTTGTAGCCGTCCTCGTCGGCCAGCGGCGACGCGGTTCGTCGCGCCGGCGCACTGCCGCCGTACAGACCAGCGATGCCGGTGACGCTGGTCGCGACGAACTCGCGACGTGAGACGATCATGACCTGTGATCTCCATTCGAACGACCGTCATTTACAGGAGAGTAGAAGATCAGGAGACGATTTTCCTGTTTGGAACAACAAAACTCCTGAACTCCTGAGCTGCTGTTAACCAATGGTCGGCCGATATTCGCGTTCCTGGTATTCGAAGTAATCGAAGTCTGCCGGCATCGCGGTCCCCGCCAGGTCCTGACACGCCATTCCGACGAAGGCGCCCGTGAAGTTCGGATTGCCGGGCGCGGTCGCTTCATCGGACAGGATGCTCGCATCGAACTGCTGCGGTATCCATCGCCACTCGTGACCGTCCAGCCTGTACGCGAAGTACATGCGCTCGTAGTCGACCTCCGCGCGCAGGTGAATGGGCGTCCCGCTCGGAATCGCGATAGAGGTCGTGAACGAGTCGGTCTGCACTTGATCCGGGAGAGACGACATCACGCGCAGGTGTTTTCCGGTCGTCTGATCGTGCGAGATGTAGAAATAGTGGAACTTCGCGCCGTTGTAGTAGCAAACGAGCCCTGCGGCCTGCTGGAAATGCTGCGGTTCGAAATCCACGACGGTTGTGGCGCTGAAGCAGTGCGACTGCTGGCGCCTTGCAACGAGCGCCTGACGGAACAGGCTGCCGATCGTCTCGCGTCCGTACAGACGGAGGTGACCAGGACGCGCCGTGAGGCTGAACAGCTCGTCGGGCCACGGCGATCGCAGCCACTGAAACGTGATCGGCAGTCGCGCGTCGTCGAACTCTTCCCGAATCGGCTCGGGATCGAACGGGTGCGCCGACACGCCCGGTGCGGCGACGCTCGAGGCCGGGACGCCTTGGCCATCGATCGTTCGCAGCCAACCGTCCTGCGACCACACCATCGGCTGGATCGCCGTTTCACGGCCAAGCGTGCAGCGACCGCGGTTGCGGAGCGGCCGACCGCACAGATACGCCATATAGGTCTGCCCGTCCCGCGTTTCGACGAGATCTGCGTGGCCCGCACGCTGCAGTTCGGCGTCGGGTCGATGACGCGAGCTCAGGATGTACACGTCAGGATGGAGCTCGTACGGTCCCGTCAGCTCGCGCGACCGCGCCATCGTCACCGCGTGCCCGCACCCGGTGCCTCCTTCTGCTGTCAGCAGATAGTAGTAGCCGTTACGTTTGTAGAGATGCGGCGCCTCGGTGAACCCTAACGCAGTCCCCTGGAAGATCAGACGACGTTCGCCGATGAGCGCGCGGGCGGCGGCGGAGTATTCCTGCAGCACGATCCCCGCGAAGCGATTCTGTCCCGGTCGATGGTCCCACAGCATGTTGACCAGATACTTCCGGCCATCGTCGTCGTGAAAGAGCGACGGATCGAATCCGCTGCTGTTCAAGTCAATCGGATCGGACCAGTCGCCATCGATATACGGGCTGGTGACCAGATAGTTGTGGAAGTCGCGCATCGACGCGCCGGCCGCCCCTGGCTGCGCCATCCGTCCGTAGCGTTTGACGTCCGTGTAGATCAAGTAGAACAACCCGTCCGAGTGACTCAGGCACGGTGCCCAGATGCCGCACGAATCAGGGTCGCCGAGCATGTTGAGCTGACTGGCGCGCCTGAGCGGACGCGTGAGAAGACGCCAGTGAACGAGATCGCGCGAGTGATGGATCTGGACGCCCGGAAACCACTCGAACGTGGACGTCGCGATGTAGTAGTCGTCGCCGACGCGCACGATGGACGGATCAGGATTGAAGCCGCGCAGGATCGGGTTTTGGATCTGCTGAACGTTGTCTAACATCGTGTTATTCGGCGTTCGGGCAGCAAAACAACGCAGAGATCGCTGAGCGAGGACTCTGCGTTGTACTTCCCGAACGCACCCCACAAGGTCGCAGCCGCTATGCCACGGCCGCTCGCCGAACTGCCGCGGAATCGCGCTCCTGCACGAGCGTCCACAGCACCACTGCCCCGACGAGGTCGAGGATCGCAAGGCCGATGAAGAACGGCGTGTAGCCGATTCTCGTCACGAGACCCCCAATCAGCAGAGAGGAGATCAGCAGTCCGGCGTTCCCGCACGTTCCGGCCATCCCCGCCACTGTCGCGACCTCGTTTCTCTTGAAGAGATCCGACGACATCGTGATCACCGTTACCGACAGCGTCTGGTGCGCGAAGCCGCCCAGACTCAGCAACGCAATCGCGACGTACGGACTCTCGACGAACCCGGCGAACCCCATGCCCATCATCAGGCACGCGCCGATCGTGAACGCTCCGCGTCGGGCGTTGATCAGGCCGACGCCGAAGTATTTTTGCAGCGTCATGGCGATCGCGCCGCCGGCGAGGCATCCGAGATCGGCAGCAAGGAAGGGCAGCCACGCAAAGAGCGCGATCTGTTTGAGATCGAAGTGACGAACCGTCATCAGGTAGAGCGGCAGCCAGTTCGTCAGCGTGCCCCAGGTTGGATCGGCCAGAAACCGGGGAAGCGCGATGCCCCAGAAGTTGCGCTGCCGGAGAATATTCGGAATCGAAGGCCTGGTGCCGTCGGCCTCCAGATGCTTCTCCTGCCCGGCCAGGATGTGCTCACGTTCCTGAGCTGACAACGCAGAGTGTTTCGCCGGTGATTCGTACAACCAGATCCAGAACGCCACCCACACGAGCCCGATCGCGCCCGTCAAAACGAACGCTGTCTGCCAGTTGTACGCGAGGATCGCCCAGGCAACGAGCGGAGGCGCGAGCATCGATCCCACTGACGCGCCGATGTTGAACACGCCGCCTGCAAACCCGCGCTCTCTGGCAGGAAACCATTCTGAGGTGGCCTTCATCCCTGCCGGATTCGCGCATCCTTCCGCGAGTCCGAGCAGACCGCGCAACGCGAACAGCGATTGCCAGTTGCGCGCCAGGCCGTGGGCCATGCTGATGAACGACCAGGCAATCGCGAAGATTGCGAAGCCAAGCTTCAGCCCGAGCACGTCGAGCACGTAGCCGCAGAGCGGCTGCAGCATGATCGCACCCTGGAATGCGCCGAGAATCCACGAATACTGTTGCGTCGTGATGTCGAGGTCCTTCAGGAGGGTTGGCGCGGCAACGGCGAGTGTGCTGCGGGTGAGATAGTTGATGATGGACCCTGCCATCAACAGCCCAATCATCCACCACCGGAGTCCTCTTATCGCCTGTGCCATCTCTGTGAGCAACGTCAGAAGCAAGAATCCAGAAGCTTCTAGCTTCTAGAGCTTCTGATCTCCGTCACCGTCAGTTCCGACGCGAATTGAACTCCTCGAGCGCCTCGAGCATCGCGACGATGTTCTCGCGCGGCATGCCGGGGCTGACGCCGCCGCCGACCGAGAGAATGATCCCTTCACCCTGCGAGCCTTCGAGCACGTCGAGCGTCGCGTCCTTCACTTCGTCGGGTGTGCCAC
Organism: Acidobacteriota bacterium; assembly: GCA_046727175.1. Classification (GTDB taxonomy): domain Bacteria; phylum Acidobacteriota; class Vicinamibacteria; order Vicinamibacterales; family 2-12-FULL-66-21; genus JBKPCD01. The sequence goes on from JBKPCD010000077.1 coordinate 15,004, forward strand.
GGACGCCAATCTCGAGCGGATTCACGTTGCCCATGAGGCACATGCGCTTGCCCACGCGCGCCTTCACCTCGCGAATGTCCTTCTGCTTGCCCCAATTGAGCACGTGGAACCCCGCGTCGGGCAGGTGGTCGAGGCAGGCGTCGACCTCCGCGTCGTTGTGATAGACCTTCACCCAGTCGCTCGGGAACGCATCGCAGATGCGCTTCAGGTACGGGTGCGCGAACTCCTGGTAGTGTTCCTCGTTGATGAAACCGACGATGTCGTCGAGAATGAAGATGCCTTCGACGGTGTCGCCCATGATTCTGTGCTGCGACTTGAGCCAGTCGATGATGACGCGCGTGCAGAGGTCGATCAGCCTGTGACAGCCGTCGGGGTTCTCGACGAGCTCAATCATCAGGTTCGTCGTGCTGCGCACGAATCCTGCTGTGCATAGCGGCCCCCGTGACGTCACCAGCGGAAGGATGTAGCCGTGATCGAGAATGCGCTGCTTGTGCATCCCGATCCGGTGCAGCGTGAGCGCGGCGAACGCGTCGGCTTCGACTTCGTACTCGGGGAACTGATCGATGTCCTCGAGTCGGTAGAGCGTGTGGTATTCGCTCGGCGTGTTGTCCTGCCAGAACTTGATCTTCGCGCCAAGCACCGAGGGCTCCGCGGCCATGCCGTATTCCATCCACCACGACGGGACCATGATAATGTCCGGAAACTCGCGCATGATCCGCAGGTTCGATTGGAACCAGAGCTCGGGATCGAGGTAGTAATCGAGGTGCTTGATCCCGAGGTAGCCCGGGATCCATGGGCTGTCGACGATTAGCGCCATGGGCACTTTGTCGAGCTTCTCGAGACGGGCCGCGCGTTTGAAGGTGTCCCACTGTTCGGGTCGCATTGAGGTCCTCTGTGTCGGCTCTTGAGTAAGGCTTTGGTTCTGGCCAGCCGGAATGCTTCACTGGCCGAGCGCCTTTCGCCCCGCGGACAGCACTCTCAGGATCGCATCCACATCGTAAACGGCGCCACCCCACGTGCCGCCGCTCGCGTCCTGCAACGCCGCCCACAGTCGCGTGTCGTCGGGCAGCGCCGGGTCGGGCGCCAGATCGGCACGTGGCGAGCGATCCTGTAGGATGCGCGTGCCTGCCTCGACACCGACGAACGCGCCATCTTCGCCGACGAGATCCACCGATCCTTCGAGCCCGACGCGATCGACGACGATTTGAATCAGATCGCCGTCGCGAAGTTTCCCGATCGGGCCGCCGGCGAGCGCTTCGGGTGACACATGACCGATGCACGCGCCGGTCGACACGCCGCTGAAGCGCGCGTCGGTGAGAATGGCGACGTGCTTGCCGAATTCGAGGAACTTGAGCGCGGAGGTGAGCTGATACGTCTCCTCCATGCCCGCGCCCATCGGACCGCGACAGATCAGCACGAGCACGTCAGCCGGTCGAATCGCACCGCTCTTGATGGCCGCAATCGCCGACGGCTCGGTGAGGAACACCTTCGCGGCGCCGGTGAATCGAAAAACCCCGTCGGCCGAGACGACGCTCGGGTCGATGGCTGTGCTCTTGATTACAGCGCCGTCCGGCGCCAGGTTGCCATGCGGCAGGCACACCGTCGACGTGAGTCCGCGGTTGCGAGCCGCCTCCGGCGAAAGGATTACCTCGTCCGGATCGACGCCGTCGCGATCGCGCAGTTGCTCGCGAAGCCGTGCCCGGCGAGGGGAGGCCTCCCATTCATCGAGCTGCTCGCCGAGCGACACGCCGCCGACCGTCAGCGCGCGGGTCTCGAGTAGTCCTCCGCGTCGAAGGTGCAGCATCACTTCGGGCACACCGCCGGCGAGAAAGACCTGAATCGTCGGATGGTTGCGCGGACCGTTCGGGAGGGCGTCGACGATGCGCGGCACGCGGTGGTTGACCGCGCTCCAGTCGCGCGCAGTCGGCCGACGCAGTCCCGCGGCGTACGCGATCGCCGGCACGTGCAGCAGGAGGTTCGTCGATCCACCGAACGCGGCGTGAGTGACCATCGCGTTGTACAGAGCGCCGTCGGTCAGGATGTCGCTCGTCTTGATCCCACGCGATTCGAGCGCCATCAACGCGCGAGCCGACCGTTTCGCGAGATCGAGCCAGATCGGGTGACCCGACGGCGCGAGCGCCGAGTGCCCCAGCGACAGGCCGAGCGCTTCGCCGACGACCTGTGACGTCGCCGCAGTGCCGAGGAACTGGCAGCCGCCGCCAGGCGATGCGCACGCACGGCATCCGAGGTCGGCCGCTTCCTCGCGCGTGATCTCGCCATGGACGAATCGCACGCCGATGCTCTGGATCCGACCCGCGTCCTCACCTTCGATCGGCAGGAGCGTCACGCCGCCGGGCACCAGCACACACGGAAGATCGCGGTTTGCCGCGAGCGCGATCATCATCGCCGGCAGCCCTTTGTCGCACGTTGCAATACCGAGCACTCCGTGGCGGGTCGGAAGCGACCGGATCAATCGACGAAATACGGTGGCGGCGTCGTTCCGGTACGGAAGGCTGTCGAACATGGCGACCGTTCCCTGCGATCGACCATCGCATGGATCGGTGCAGGATGCCGCGAACGGGATTGCTCCCGCGCGGGTGAGCTCGCGGGCGGCTGCTTCCATCAGCAGGCCGACCTCCCAGTGTCCGGTGTGGTATCCGAGCGCGATCGGCGTGCCATCCGCCGCGCGAATCCCGCCGTGCGTCGAAAGCACCAGGAACTCGCGTCCGCCCAGCGCCGACGGATTCCACCCCATGCCGGCGTTCTGCGTCCAGCCGAAGAGGTCGCCGGACGGGCGGCTCCGCAGCATCTCTTCAGTCAGCGGCAACGACCCGACCGGGCCGGCAGCGTGAGTCGCGACGTCGAACAGCGCCGCGTCGTCGGAATCGAACTGGTTGGCGGACACGGTCAGGCTTTCGGCTTTCGGCTTTGGGCTTTGGGCCTCTTAAGGATTTGTTCGAACACAGCACTCTATCCTCACTGCCGCTTGCGCCGCGGGAGACCCAAAGCCCAGAGCCTTTGGCCTTGAGCCGGTTGACAGTCGCCTAGCTTACTGCGACTTCGTCGCTCCCGGCGCCTTCAGGTAGCGTGATGCGAACGTCAGGAAGGTCGGCCAGTTCGGTTCCGCCGTGTGACCACCGCTGTGCTGACGAAACGCGATGTCACCGTCGATGAGCGCCGTCTCGATGGGCGGGAACTCGGTCGTGCCCATGTCTTTCTTCCCGAGAAGCCTGTAGATGGGTCCCGCGCCGGCGGCGGCGAGGAAGCTGCCTTTGGCGTCTACCCATGCGTCGTTGATCTGCACGGTCCCATCGGGATTGATGTCAGCGCCCTTCCCGGCGCTGATGAAGACGGGTCGCGGCGCACAGAGCGCGATGAGCTCGTGAGAATCGACTGGCATGGCGTCCCAGTGGCCTGCGTACTTCAGGAAGTTGCCAGCCATCCAGTGATATTCGGTGAGGCCGGCGACGTTCTCGACCGTTTCTCCGAACTTGCGGCGGTGCAGCTTGGCGCCGCCTTCGCCCGAGGAGCTGACGTACGCGATCGCGAAGCGCTCGTCGAGCGCCATCGCGACGAGCGTCGCCTTGCCGTATCGCGAATGCCCCTGCAGGCCGACCTGCTTCGCATCCACTGACGTGTCGGTCTCGAAGTAATCAAGCGCGCGGCTTGCGCCCCAGGACCACGCGGCGAGCGCCCCCCAATCGTCGAGTTTGCGGGGCTGTCCCTTGTTCGCGAGACCAATGATGCCCTGCGTCAGTCCGCCGCCGTTGTCCGCTTGAATGCTGCTCGGGACGATCACGGCGTAGCCCCATCCGCGTGCGAGCACTTGCTGCTGCCATGTGGGTGCCGCAGGAGCTACACCCGTCGCAGGTGGCGGAGCCGGAGTCGCTTCGGTCGCCGACGATGGCGCGCCAGTTGCAGCAAAAGGCAGAGCGCCCGCCCGACCTCGTCCCGGACCGAATCCGCCGAACTGCATGATCACCGGTACTGGTCCGCTTACGTTCGCTGGCGTGTTCAGCGTCAGCTGGATGTCGACCGTGATCTGCGGATACGAAGAGTTGTCGACGTGGCCCACCAACTGCCTGGTGACAATCGGCACGTCACCGTTCGTGCCGTTCGTCGTACTCGTCACCTCCCATCTGACTTTCGGCGTGTTCTTCGGCGTTCGCCCGTAGATCTCGCGTTCGAAGTCCTCCAGGATCTCCGCCCGCCGCTTCCTCCACATCGCTGGTGTCGTCACCTTCTCGCCGTCCTTGAAGAACAGCGGATCCGGCAGCTTCGGATAGGGATTGGCCTTCGATTCGTCGTACGTTTCGGCGGACGCGCTCTTGGCGCCGGGCGGCAGCGACTCGAGGCGCAGCAACTCCATCAGCCGCTTGTGGTCGTGGTCTCGCGCGGTTTGATCGATGGCCGGCGGGGCACCGGGCGTCTGCTGGGTTCCGTCGACGGCCGGACCCGCCCACGCGACTATCGTCAGGCACCCGACGGACCACCACATCGAATGTTTCATGGCCATGCTCCCCGGCGCTGCCCCGTTCGCGTAGCGCTGACCCGTGTGCTGTAGGGCGGGGCTTTCAAGCCCCGCCCGGGCGCGGTCTGAAGACCGCGCGCCACAAGTGCTGACGTCAATAGGGCGCTGGACGCTGGAGATCGCGGCCGACGTATCGAATGGAGCGCTTGTCGATTTCGAAATCGAGGATCGGGTTACGCGTCATCGAGTCGCAGCACTCTATCAAAGAAGGGTGGTGGGCCGGTACTCGAGTCACCATTCTTGGCAAGAAAACGCAGATTGACTTGTATTCTGACTTTCATATAATGAAAGATATTCTAAATATTATTCATGTCTGATCGTTCAACAGCGGCTCGATGGCTAGAGTACTTGAGCGCCGAAGATCTCGCGTTCGTCAAACGCCTCGTGCTGGCGTCCGGCTCGCTGAAGGAAGTTGCTGCCGGTTACGGGATCAGTTATCCGACCGTGCGACTGCGTCTCGATCGACTGATCGCGAAGATCACGATTAGCGAGAGCCGGGAGATCCAGAGCGAGTTCGAGCGCGTGCTGCGCGCACAGCACGCGGAGGGAAAGATCGATGCCGACACACTCAAGACGCTGCTCGCCGCGTATCGGAGCGAGACGAAGCGCTCCGAGAGAGCTTCGCGCTCTGCTTAGCCTCGCGATTGTCAGCGTTTCCGTCGCGGCGTCGGCGACTGACTTGAGATGGGAGACCTTGCAGAAGGAAGGTCGGATCGTGGCGGGATCAGTGCTGCCTCCCGAGCCCGGGGCGACCTTTCACCGGCTCAAGATCGAGAGTCAGAGCCAGGGGCTCACCGCGACCGTGCTCACGATCGACCGCCCGCAGATCGCCGGTCCGAGGTACGCGCTAACGGGCCAGGTCCGCTACGAAGCCGTCGAGGGCACAGGCTATCTGGAGCTCTGGAACCACTTCCCCGGCGGGGGGCAATACTTTTCGCGTACGCTTGGCGACGCAGGCCCGATGATGAAGCTGCACGGCACATCAGGCTGGCGAGAATTCACGTTGCCGTTTGAGGCGACTGGTGCGCCACCTCCGGTCCGCTTGGTTTTCAATGTGGTTCTCCCGGGTCGCGGAGTTGTCTATCTGGGTCCGTTGAAACTCGCCGACTCCTCCAACGGAAATGAACCGGCCAGTTCGAGGGGTTGGGTGCCGGACCGGACTGCTGTTCTCGCCGGCGCCATTGGCGGCGCCGTGATCGGGAGTCTGGGTGCGCTGCTGGGCGTGTTTACCTCGTTGGGTCGTGCGCGACGTTTTGTCGTGGCTACAACGACAGCACTCGCCCTGTTTGGTGTGCTGGCGTTCATCGCCGGAATTGTCGCACTGACTGAATCGCAGCCTTACGCCGTGTACTATCCCCTGCTCCTTGGCGGCTTCCTTTCCGCAATCGTGCCGCTCGGTCTCATGCCGGCAATCCGAAAACGGTACGAAGAAATCGAGCTTCGCGCGATGCGCGCGCAGGACCTCGGCTGACGACGCCTGGATAGCTGCTCTCCGACGCGCGAAATATGGCCGCGCGTGTCAGGATTTCTATCGAGCGGGCTGTCGCTCGGCGAGTTGCAAGAGCATCACCACGCCGATCACCAGACCCGCGATGAGCTGCACGAGGCTCGCGAGGTTTATCAGCGGCATCTACGGGGGCCGACCTCTCACAAGGGCGGTGTTCCCAAGCACGTTCACCAAGTGCCACAGGCCCCAGGCAAACAGGTAACCACTGCCCACCCATGCACAAGACAGTGGCACCCAGAATCGCCTGCCCTCTCGAACGGGATGCCTCATCAACAGGATCCCGGCTGGCGCGCTCAGCATCGTCACGGCGTTGATGCCTTCGAGTAGACGAGCCGAGACGGTGCGTCGAGCCACGAGCTCGTCGGGCATGCCGACCGTTCCCCCACACGCCCACGTCAGATGGAGGGCAGCGACGGTGGCAGCCATGACGACTGCGGCGTTCGCAAGGGGCAGGTGCACGATCTGCGCGGCTCCAGACATCTCATTCCTGAACTCCGATTGCAGCGTCTGGCCCCAGCGAACGCGGCTGTAGAGCGCGAACGAGAGCGTCAGCCCGATCCCCAGACCCGCGAACGCTGGGTAGACGAGTGCGTACACCCACACGTGCACAGGTCCAGTGCTGGTTGGCGCAGCGTTGATGCCCGACAACAGGCTGGCGATCAGCGCGACTGGTACGCCAGTCACGAACTGCACAAGCAAGCCTGTGGCGACCCACATTGGCGGGAGGACGAGCCACGCCGGGAGTTTCAGTCCCCAGGAGTGGGTGAATGCCAGCGCAATCGCGATGGCGACCAGGTCCATCCCTGCAGTGATGGCGTTGAGCGCAATCATGCTCGCGTCGTGCATCATCGCCCGATCCGCGACGCCGAGTGTTCCTCCAGCGAGCCAGACGATCTTCAGACTGAGATAGGGGAGTGCAACGACAACGGTCGCGTAGCCGACCACGAGACGAGCGGTATACACGCGGCTGTTACCCGAGCCCATGCGACCGTATTGTTGATCGTGTGTGATGCGCGGCCGAGCTCAGCGGTCATGCTCGCGATTGAAATTAGTTGACTGAGTCATATAATACGGTTGTTCAAGTCAACCATAGCTTGGCGGCCGACGAGATGCCTGCGGGGAGATGGGCCATGGCGCAAACACAGGTCGGTGCGCGGGTGAGCGCGATGCGCGGGTTCAACCGCTTCTACACGAAAAAAATCGGCGTCCTCCACGAGGGCTTCCTCGACTCGCCGTTCACGCTGGCCGAAGGGCGGGTGCTGTATGAGCTGGCGCACCACAAGGACGCCACGGCGACCGCGATTGGCCGCGAGCTGGGGCTCGACAACGGCTATTTGAGCCGGATCCTTCAGAAGTTCCGGCGGCAGCGCCTCGTCGGGCACGAACCGTCACGAACCGACGGGCGGCAGCGCCTCCTGTCTCTGACCGATCGAGGCCGCCGCGCGATCGCCACGCTGAATACCCGTTCCGATGCAGAGATTGGACGCGTCCTCGGTGCGCTGTCGACGCACCAGCAGCGCCGGATCCTCGACGCGATGCGCACCATCGAGGAACTGCTCCAGCCGGCGAAGGAGCAGTGCGTCCCGTACGTCCTCCGTCCGCCGCAGCCGGGCGACATGGGCTGGGTCGTGCAACGTCATGGCGCGCTGTACGCTCAGGAGTACGCCTGGACGACACGGTTCGAGGCGCTCGTGGCGCGGATCGTCGCGAGGTTCGTCGAGCACGAGAACCCGTCGCGCGAGCGCTGCTGGATTGCCGAGCGTGATGGCGAACCCGTCGGCTCGGTGTTCCTGGTCGAGAAGTCGAAGACGGTCGCGCAGCTCCGGCTGCTGCTCGTCGAGCCCTCGGCGCGAGGCCTGGGTATTGGCACGCGGCTCGTTCAGGAGTGCGATCGATTCGCGCGCCAAGCGGACTATCGCAAGATCCGCCTCTGGACGCAGAGCATGTTGGCGCCCGCTCGTCGCGTCTACGAGCGCGAGGGCTACCGCCTCGTCAGCGAGGAGCCGCATCACAGTTTCGGCCACGATCTGGTGGGCGAGATCTGGGAGAAGAAACTACACGCTACGGACGGAAGTACTGCCCGCGTTTCTTCTTCAAGAACTCCGCGGACCGCGCGATCTCGTCGAGGCCATTGATCCCGTCCTCGATCGAAATCCACCCGTCGAAGTTCACCTCGGCGAGTAGCCGGAAGATCGAGTCGTAGTCATTCATCCCTTTGCCTGTTTCGCCGTGTTTCAGGACGGCGGCGTAGCCGGCGGCGCCGTCCGCGGTCTTCAAATCGTCCGTCGTGGCGCCCGGCGCGAGGAATCGATCCGACGCGTGCATCGTGACGACGCGATGGCGCACACGCTCGAGGAAACGGATTGGATCGTACCCGCCAACGACGGCATTGGACGGATCGTACTGAACGCCGAAGAACGGCGAGTCGATCCGGTCGACGATCTCCAGGAAGATGTCCTCCGGCTGCGCGAACTCCGGATAGCGCCACGTTCCGTCCTTGTAGTGATTCTCCATGCAGAGGACCACGCCGCGTGACTCGGCGTACTCGAGCGATCGCCGAATCCCCTCGAGCGCGCGTGCGATGCCTTCCTGGCGCGTGAGCTCCGGAAAGCGCTGGCCGCTCAGCGTGCGGCAGTGCCTGGCGCCGAGCCGCGCCGTCAGGTCGATTGCCGCCTTCTGGCGCTCGATCTGACGGCGCCGCTCGTCACCATCAGGATGCGTGAAATCGGGGGAGAAACAGATCATCGACGTGATCTGTCCGGTCTCTTCGAGCACGCGCACGATTGGATCGACGTCGGCCGGCGCGAGGCTCCTGAAGAAGCCGTCGTAGTGCTCGACGCCTTCCCCGCCGAGCGTGGACGCGTCGCGGATCCACCGCTCGAAGGACCTGCGTCCGTCGGTGAGCTCGTCGAAATAGCACTTCGGGAACACGCTGATACGTGGTGCCATTTTGTGCGGAAGTCCGGCTCAAGCCGGACACCACGAGTCCGGCACACCACGAGTCCGGCTAAAGCCGGACACTACATTTGTTCACTTCCGTTGCGCTTTTACAGCGTCGCAGATGCGCTTCAACGCGCCGAACAGGTCGCCCTCCGCCGGGCGGAACGCGGTGCCGTCAATCACGAGTGGGGCGCCGATCACGACGAGCGGCGCCCCCCGCGACGCACACTCGATCGCTTGTTGAATCGATAACCCGCCGACGGCCTGCACCGGAATCGACACCGCCCTCACCACCGCGTCGAGCTCGTCGAGCGGGCTCAGGCCCTTGATCATGTTCCGCTCGTCGAAGCCGATGTGATGGACGATCACGTCGACGCCCAGCTCCTCCATCCACCGCGCGCACTCGACGCGATCGTCGGCGCCGAGATTGTCGCCCATCACCTTGATCCCGAAGTCGCGTCCCGCATCCACCACACGACGGATCGTCGCCTCGTGCGCGCGGCCCATCACGACGACGAAGCTCGCGCCGGCTTTGGCCATCATCTCTGCTTCGAGGTACCCGCCGTCCATCGTCTTGAGATCCGCGACGATCGGGTGGTCGGGAAATCGGGCGCGCAATCCTGCGACTGCGCGCAGACCCTCGGCGAGCAGAAGCGGTGTTCCCGCCTCGAGCCAGTCCACACCCGCGGCGACGCCAATCGCGGCCGTCTCGAGGGCTTCGTCGAGGGAGGTCAGGTCCAGCGACAGCTGGACGATCGGAGATGCGAGGCGATTGAGGTCCATGCCGACGGAAACATGGTAGATCGGGAATTCGGGGTGAGACCCGTGGATGCGGAGGGCGCGTCGGCCGCCGCCCTGCCGTCCGCCCGGCTCAATGCCCTTCAACGACGAACTGTCGTCAGCCGCAGTACCCCGTGCACGGAGGCGGCTCCGGCGTCTGTGCGTTGTTCAGGCTTCCGACCATGCTCGGGTGAATCGAGCAGTGGTACGACTTCGAGACCGAGCCGAGCGCCTGCGGCTGCGATGTCGCACCCGGCGCGATATCGCCGGTGTCGACCGATCGATCGTCCAGCACCACGCGATGCGTCACGACGTCCGCATTCTTGAACACAGCCATCTGACCGGCAGGAATTGTCGCCGGGTTCGGCGAGAACGACTGCGCGCCTTTGACGCCGGTGACGGTGATCGTGACGACGCTCGATGAGTCTCCGGGCGATGGGGACGGTGATGTCGGCGGCGTTCCTCCATACCCCCCACTACCACCGCACGCGGTGGATGTGAGAAGGCCTGCGAACACGATGGCGAGCGTGCGAGTAGATGACATCGATGGTTCTCCTGGATAATGACCGTCATCTCCTTGCAACGGTAGTGCCGACGCCCTAGTCGCCCAACTGGCGTTTTGCGCGCGTTTAAGCCAGCCATGCTTTCTGATTACGAAACTATTTCCCACGAGGGAATACGAATAGCGAAGCGCGGAGAGTCGATTGCACCGACCGATGGAACGGCCCTCGCGCAAGTATCGGGCGATTCGCAGGTTATGGGATACCGTACCCCTCTGTCTTCCGTGGTGCCCGGTGGCGTCACGAGCGGATCGCGGTGATGGCGCTTCGATCAGCGGCTGTGTCGACGAACGACACGCCGGTGAAGCCGGCGTCGTGCAGAAGCGGCCGCAGCTCGGAGATTGAATAACAACGCCCTTCCGTCGCGTGCATCAGCAGCGTCGAATAGCAGGCAACAGACAGCGGGCCCGTTTTCTCCTCGTTCAGGTGCGCATCGTGAATCACAATCAGGCCTCCTGACGGCAGCGCCGACGCGGATGCGGCGAGCAGCTTGCTGACCGTCGGGACGTCCCAGTCGTGCAGGACGTTCGAGAAAAGGTGAACATCGAATCCCGTCGGAAACGGTTCCGCGAGCATGTCCCCGCCGTGCACGGAGACATGTTCGCCAAAGCCGCGCTTGACGATCGCCCGGCGCGCGAGCGTGTCGACCGGTGGTCGCTCCAGCACCGTTGCGCGCAATGCGGGATTCGCCTCCGCGACGCAACACGCGTAGATCCCGGACCCGCCGGCGATATCGAGCAGGCGATGACGTCCCCCGACGTCGACGGCCCTCGCAAGCGCCCGTCCGAGATACAGCCCGCGGCAGTCCATCGCCGCGGTGAACTGCCGCGCGAACGCTGGCTCTTCCATCGACCGCACCCAATCCTGCCGGGAAGGAGCGCTCGCCCAGTTGGCGGGTCGCCCCGTTCTGAGCACAGTGACGAAATCCTTGCAAACGGGACGGTCCCTGAACGACGCGTAGTAAGGCCCCAGGAACCACGGCGACGAGCTGACGAGATGTTCACGTGCGACGTCCGTCGGCCGGTAGGTCCCGTCGTGCCGTTCGAGGAGCACCATTGCGACCAATAGCGTCAGCATGACGTCGGTCGGCCGCGGATGAATGCTCAAGGATCGGCAGAGCACCTCGAGATCGGAGGGCCGTGCGTCAAGGTGCGTGAAGACATCCAGCTCGACGATCGCCGCCGTCAGCAGGTCCGTTGCGTACAGACTGTCCCGGTATCGATAGAGCGCGGTCGGGTCCGTGTGGGGTAATGGGGGAAGGATTGGGAGACTCATCGCCGGTACATATATATTCTTCCGATTAAGCCGGAGGGCTTCGCCCCGCCCGGACCCCCCATCGCCGTTGCTCGCGGGGCCCCAGCGCCCCGCTCCGCTCCGGCGGGGCGCGCCGATGGCGCGCCTAATCAACCAAGGAGGCTCTGTTCGTGCCACCCCAGGCAGCCGTGAGCCATCGAATACTCCAGCCGGTCGACATCGCGATCATCGCGGTGTACTTCCTGATTGTCTTCGCGATTGGATTCTATTTCGCGAGAAGGGAACGAACGTCGGAGTCGTACTTCCTTGCGGGGCGTGACGTCGGCTGGTTCGCGATCGGCGCGTCGCTGTTCGTCTCGAACATCTCGACCGAGCACTTCATCGGTCTCGCGGGCTCCGGCGCAACGTCGGGGCTGGCCGTCGGACACTTCGAGTGGCTCGCGTGCCTGATTCTGCTCATCCTCGGGTGGGTGTTCGTTCCGTTCTATCTCAGATCGAATGTGTTCACCATGCCCGAGTTCCTCGAGCGGAGGTTCAACCGGCAGTGCAGCGTGTATCTCGCGACGGTCTCCATCCTTGCGTACATCTTCACGAAGATCTCGGTTCACCTCTACGCGGCTGCCATCGTGCTCGAACGCGTCGTCGGGTGGAATCCGATGACCGCCGCCGTGGTCCTCGTGATCGCGACCGGCGTGTACACCATCGCCGGCGGCCTCGCCGCGGTGATCTACACGGATCTGGTCCAGACAGTCATTCTGCTTGTCGGAGCGGTCGTCCTCACGGCGATTGGACTGACCGAAGCGGGTGGCTTTGCCGGCTTGTATGCCACCGTGCCGGCGAGTTACTTCCACATGATCAAGCCGGCGAGCGATCCGGAATTCCCCTGGACGGGGATCTTTTTTGGCGCCCCCATTCTGGGAATCTGGTACTGGTGCACGGACCAGGTGATTGTGCAGCGCGTGCTGTCGGCCAAGGATGAAGGGCACGCGAAGGCCGGGACGATTTTCGCCGGCTTTCTCAAGGTCCTGCCGGTCTTCGTGCTCGTGCTGCCAGGCCTCATCGCGTACGCGCTGTTCCCGCAGCTCTTCACGGTCGAGAACGGCAAGGTCACCAACGGCGACATCGCGTATCCGACGCTCATCGTCAATCTGCTGCCGACAGGCCTGGTGGGCCTGATGATCGCGGCGCTTCTTGCCGCGTTGATGGGTTCAATGAGCGCCGTCTTCAACTCGGCGTCGACGATGGTGACGCTCGATTTCTACAAACGATTGCGTCCGGATGCGACGGAGCGGCAGCTGGTCAACTTCGGACGTATCGCGACGGCCCTCATGGTCGGCCTGGGCATCTTGTGGGTGCCGTTCATCCGCTTGCTCAGTTCCCAGTTGTACATCTACCTGCAAAGCGTCCAGGCATACGTCAGCCCGCCAATCGCGGTCTGCTTCATCTTCGGCATCCTGTGGACGAGACCGAACGGCTTCGGCGCCTTCGCGTCACTGCTCGTCGGCTTCGTGCTGGGCACCGTCCGATTCGTGTACGAGGTGCTCGATAAGTCGCAGCACTTCACCTCACCGGCCGTGCGGTGGCTGGTCGACATGAACTTCCTCCACTACGCCATCTTGATGTTCATCATCTGCGCCCTCGTGCTCATCGTCGTCAGCCTGATGACGCCTCCGCCCGAGCGACGCACGCTCGCGGGGCTCACGTTTGCGACCGTCGATGACAAGCTCGATACGACGGCAGTTTCTGATTTGCAGTCGGTGCCGCGCGAGACGCGTCGCGAGCACCAGATCAATCTGGCATTCACGGCGCTGCTCATTTCGACGGTTGTCGGCTTATGGATTTACTTCCGGTAACCACGGTCGGATTTCCCAGCCTCAGGGCGCGGATGACGCCAGACGACGCACGTCTGGCGCTGAGCGGAAGCCGAGTGCGTCCGCTGCACGCCGCCGGTATGCTCCGCCGCTCTGGTCTACGCTCGATGGCCGCGGTGTACGTGCCGTACCATCTCTTTCGCGTGACGATGGCCGACGCGGGTCAGCAAGAGAGCTCGTACTTCGCGATTGATGCAGTCACCGGAACGCTCGACGTCTATCGATTCGACCGAGTGCCCGACCTTGATGTGATCGAGAGCCGAAACCGCATTCCCGCCCGGCTGAGCAGCAGCGAGGCGTGGCCGCTCCTTGCGGCCAAGGTGCAGCGCGCGATTTTTCAGACAGGATTCTTCAAACTGCGCGATCCGCGCATGTCGGGGACGATCGAGCGTACGGACCTGCACATTCCTTACTGGGTTGGTTTTTACCAGAACGGAGCGAACGTTCGTCTGCGCGTTCTCGATGGCGTGCGGTGTCGATTCGAAGGCGGAAAGGCGCGCGCGCTCTTCGAGGAGTGGCTTACGCAGTCAGAATCTAGAAGCCAGAAGCTAGAGTGATGTATCTCGTTCGCTCTAGCTTCTAGCTTCTAACTTCTGACGTGAAGCTCTTCTTCACCTCTGGATTCGCGCCGACGCGCCCTTCGCGAGTGCGCGTACCTGGCCGAGCGTCGCCATCGTCGTGTCGCCGGGGAAGGTCGTCGCGAGTGCGCCGTGCGCCCACCCGAGCTTGACCGCTTCTTCCGACGGTTCTCCCGTGAGCATGCCGTAGAACAGCCCGGCAGCGAAGCTGTCGCCGCCGCCAACGCGATCGTAGACGTCGAGCTCACAGATCGGCGCGACGTACGTCTGCCCCTCGATCCACGCGACGGCGCCCCAGGTGTGGCGGGTCGTCGAGTGAACTTCGCGCAGCGTCGTGGCAACGACCTTGATCTGCGGAAATCGGTCGACGACGCGTTCGATCATCGCGACGAACACGCTGGGATCGAGCTTCGATTTCGCCGCGACTTCCGGGCCGGGAATACCGAGGCCCTTCTGCAGGTCCTCTTCGTTTCCGACGAGAACGTCGACGTGTTCCACGATTCGCGAGAGCAGCGAGACGGCACGGGAGCCGCCGCCCGCAGCCGTCCAGAGCTTTTCGCGATAATTCAAGTCGAACGAAACGATTGCGCCTGTCGTCCTCGCCGCCTTCATCGCCTCGACGATCAGCTCTCCAGTCGTCTCCGAAAGCGACGCAAAGATTCCGCCGCTGTGAAACCATCTGACCCCGGCGCCGAAGATAGCCGACCAGTCGAAGTCACCGGGCTTGAGCTGCGCGGCTGCTTCGTTGCTGCGGTTGTAGAACACGACCGGCGCGCGCACGCCGTAACCCCGATCGCTGTACACCGTCGCCATGTTCGGACCACGCGACCCGTCGTGCTCGAACCGCTTGTAGAACGGCACGACGCCCATGGCCTGAACACGTTCGGCAATCAGGTTGCCGATCGGATAGTCGACCATCGCGGTCGCAATGCCGGCTCGCATGCGGAAGCAATCGGCGAGGTTCGCGGCCGTGTTGTATTCGCCGCCGCTCACGTGGATCGTGCATGTCGTCGCTTTGTGGAAGGGAACGACACCAGGATCGAGTCGATGAACGAGCGCCCCCAGCGCCAGAAAATCGAGCGCGCCTTTCGCTGGAATTCGCATTACAGCTCCGCAGGGCAAGTTCGAAGTGAGAAGTATGAAGCAAGAAGGAAAACGCTCGGATAACCAAGAAGATTTTTTACTTCGGACTTCGTACTTCGAACTTCTTACTTTTTTTGACCCGAAAGAGCAGCTCACCGGCTCGCGGGACGACGCGCGTGCCGTTTCCGTCCGAGAACTTGTCCGGGTCGATGCCGGATGGATCCAGGTACTCGAGATTGATCTGATCGCAACGATCGCGTGGGATTCCTGTCGCGAGGGTCACGCGGATTCGAGGCGTTTCGATACCGCGCGTCGCGTCGAACGTGCCCAGCCCCTTGACGTGTGTGGAATGCGCCAGAATGCCGCCCGGGTAGCGGCTGAACCGGTCCCACTGCGCGAGGAAGTAGTCGCGGCAGTGGTATCCAATCTCCTCAATCAGCTGACCGTGGACCCGGCTGACTTCGCGAACGTGCGGAGCGTAGATCACGACCTCGCCGCCATCTGCCACGGCTGGCTCCGTCTTGTACGCGCCCTTCGCTGCCGTCCACAGATCGTCGTACATCGGCGGCATGACCGACAGGACGCGATCGAGCGGCTCGTCGAGCCAGACCACGTGGCGCCTCGACGAGAGCTCCGCGGCCTGATGCCACGCGTCACGCGTGTCCCCGCAGTAGACGCCGGCGATACCTTCGTGAGTCACGACGAGGGCGAGGAGCGACAGCGGGACATCGACCAGCGACGCCGCGCGATCGATCACGGCACGGACCGGCGTATCGATCGTGCCGATGACCTCGGAGCTGGTGATGAGTGCGCCCAGCCAGTGTGTGAAATGAATGATCTCGGGCGCTGCGATGCCAGGAAACAGATACTTCGTGCCGCCCGAGAACCCGACGACCTCGTGCGGAAAGACCGGCCCGCAGATCAGCACGTGATCGTATTCGACGACGAGCCGGTTGAGCGCGACGTGAACGTCCTGTCGCAGTCGGCCGTCCGTGAGGTCGGCGATCTCTCGCGCCGGAATCGTGCCGAGATCGACGAAGGTCGAAGGATCGTTCCAGCGGTGATTGAGGACCCGTCGCGCTCCGGCGCGGCCATCGACCACCTCGCGCCCGATGAGCCGACCGAGTTGCGCGTCGTTCATCGGCGAGTGCGTGCCCAGCGCGACCAGGTAATCGAGGGCCGCGGCGCGCGGCGCAACGGCACGCTCGAGCGTCTCGAACATGAGCGGCATTGGCATCGTCCGGGTGCCGTCGGGAATCAGCACGAGCACGCGCCGGCCGTCCAGCGGCAGGCGCGAGAGACCGTCGGCGGCGATGGTCGAAGCTTCTTCCTGCGTCAGATATTCGTCCGGTACACCGCGGCCGATTGCGCTCACGCTGTGAGTATAGGTCTGTGGCGGCCGTCACGGAAACCGGCTTTGGGCTTTCGGCCCCACCAAAAGAACCGCGGAGCAATTGACGCCGGTTCACACGACCGTGAATCCGGCAAATCACCGCAGAACTCTTGCGTTTTTGCAGAGCAGGCCTAAGCCCGAGCCCCAAGCCGAAAGCCTGCTGTCGCATCAAGGCTGGCATTCAATCCGACCCTTGTGACACGATTCGCTCTGACTTCTACCTTCTGACTTCTATCTTCTGACGCTGTCGTGCCTCCACCCATCGTACTCGTCACCCCGCCCGAGCTTCAGCGCGGCGCAGCGGCCTTCAGGTCCACGACGGCCGTCACGTGCATCGAGGCGCCATCCGACGAGGATGCGCTCGCCGAGGCGATTCGCACGTCGGGTGCTCGTCACGTCATCGTCGGCGGTGTGCCGTACCGTGACCGTCTCTATTCGACGCTGCCGGCTCGTGGCGTGATTGCGAGATTCGGCGTCGGCTACGACAACATCGACAGGGTCAAGGCGACCGCTGCGGGGTTGTTCTGCACGAACACGCCGGGCGTGCTGGATCAATCCGTCGCCGAGTTGACGCTGCTGCTTGTCGCGGCGGCCGCCCGACACGTGACGACGATGGCCGCGCAGATGAGGCAAGGGACGTGGGCGCCGATCGAGGGCACAGAACTGCGGGGGCGAACGCTCGCGATTGTCGGCTACGGCCGAATCGGATTGGCCGTGGCTCGCATCGCGTCGCGCGGGTTCGAGATGCGCGTAATCGGCTATCGGCGATCACGGTCCGGAGTCGCTGGAAGTGACGGCGAATTCGCCGAAATCGCGACCGATTTCGGCGATGCGGTTCGTGAGGCGGATTTCGTCAGCCTTCACATTCCGGCGGGTTCCGAGAACAGGCATTTCATCAATCGCGAGCGGCTGTCGCTTCTTCAGCCACACGCGTGGTTGATCAACACTGCCCGTGGTGCGGTCGTCGACGAAGGCGCCCTTTACGACGCGCTCGTCGAGCGCCGCATCGCGGGCGCCGCCCTGGACGTGTTCGACCGCGAGCCGTATCAGTCGATCGACTCGCAGCGGGATCTCCGAATGCTTGAAAACGTGATCGCAGTGCCGCACGTCGGCAGCCACACGGTCGCGTGTAATCGGCGGATGGCCGAGCGCGCACTCCAGAACATCGTCCTCGCCGAAGCCAGGAACTTCGCGGCCATGGATCTGATCAACCCGGATGTCTTGCGACTCCGAGCCGACTGACGGCACCCGAATCTGGTCGCGTCGCGTGCTTCGCGCCAATTCGACTTCGTACCTTCGTGGGCTTCGTGCGGTGCCCATGGGCCGTTTCGCCAGCCGATGTGCTAAGGTGCTCGCGGTGCGCCTCCATCGGAGGTACGGCATGAGTCTGAGAACGGCCGCTGGCGTGTCAGTGACCGGCGCACTGGCGTTGGTGGCTTTGGTGCTTCCCTTGTCCACCCGTCTGCCTGCGCAGAATCCGGCGGCTGGGCAATCGCCAAACGGCGGGCCGACTGGACGGGGCCGGGGCCCGCGCGATCCCAACACAGAGAAATACGCGACGTATTGTGCCGGCTGTCATGGGTCGACGTTGTCCGGCGGCCGCGCTCCGACGTTGCTGGACGATACCTGGCATTTCGGCGGCGACGACGCGTCGTTGATGCAGAGCATTCGGGAGGGACGGTCGGGAACGGAGATGCAGCCGTTCAAGTCGGTCTTCAGCGACGAGGAGATCAAGGGACTGATCGACTACATCAGAGCGCAGGCGGTCCTCGCGACAAACAGTGCGTCGCGCGCGCAGAGTCCCGCCGGTCAGGTCGTGAAAGCCGAACAGCACGCGTTCAAATTCGAAGTGGTGACCGACGGGATCTCCACGCCATGGGCACTCGCGTTCACGCTCGATGGACGCCTGCTCGTGACCGAGCGAAGCGGCGCACTCCGCGTCATCGAAAATGGAAAGCTCCTGCCAAAACCAATCGAGGGGACGCCGTCCGTCTGGACGGAACAGGACGGCGGCCTTTTCGACGTGGAGCTGCACCCGGACTACGCGAAGAACGGATGGATTTATCTTTCCTACGCGGATCCAGGTCCCGATGGCAGCTCGATGACGGTGATCATCCGCGGCCGTGTCAAAGGCGGACGCTGGGTTGACCAGGAGGTGTTGTACAAAGCGCCGCCGGAGTTGTACTGGGTCGGCAACATTCATTACGGATCCCGATTCATCTTCGACAAACAGGGTCACCTGTTCTATTCGATCGGCGACCGCGGCCACGAGGCGGACGCGCAGGATCTCTCGAAACCCAACGGCAAAATCCATCGCGTCAACGACGACGGATCGATCCCGAATGACAATCCGTTCGTGAACAGGCCCGGAGCGCTTCCGTCGATTTGGAGCTACGGTCATCGCAACCCGCAGGGGTTTGCATTTCACCCCGTCACGGGCAAGCTGTGGGAATCCGAGCACGGACCGACCGGAGGCGATGAGCTGAATCGCATCGAGCCAGGGCACAACTACGGCTGGCCGATCGTGCATTTTGGTCAGCCCACGCCGAACCGCGGAGGGACGCCGCCTGGCGCCGCGACTCCAACTCCTCCTCCACCGACGGAAGGAATGGATCTGCCGGTGAAGTACTGGAATCCATCGATTGCGCCGAGCGGCATCACGTTCTACACCGGCGACAAGTTTCCGGAGTGGAAAGGCGATCTCTTCGTCACCGGGCTTGGCGGCGAAGCGCTTCGCCGTCTCGAGACCGACGGCGACAAGGTCGTGCACGAAGAAATCGTGTTCAAGGGTTTCGGCCGCGTTCGCGACGTCGTCACCGGACCCGATGGTTTCCTGTATGTTGCGCTGAGCATTCCTGGCGTGCGAATGTCGGATACGACGCCCGGCATGATCGTTCGAATGATTCCAGCGGATGAGGGGAAATCGAACGGAACGAGGAAGGACCAATGATCCGTGCGATCGCTCGCGTTCTCGTGATCGGTGCGCTCGCTGCGGCGGTACCCGCGGCGCAGACGCGGGCGTCGAAGACACTCGACATGTACGTGGTCGACGTCGAAGGCGGAGGGGCGAAGCTGTATGTGTCACCCTCTGGTGAGACGCTGCTCGTCGATACCGGGAATCCGGGGGGACGCGATGTCGAACGCATCATGGCCGTGATCAACGAAGCCGGCGTCAAGCAGCTCGATCACGTGCTCCTCACGCATTACCACATCGATCACATCGGCGGCCTGCAGGAACTGGCTCAGCGGATCCCCATCCGGCACTACATCGATCACGGGCCGACGGTCGAGGAACGAGAGCAGGTTGCCGGTTTTCAGCAGGCGTACGCGGAGCTCTATCAGAAGGGGACGCACACGGTCGCCAGGCCGGGCGACAAGGTTGCGCTTGCGGGCGTCGAGTGGACGATCGTCACGTCAGCAGGGCAGGCCATCAAGAAGCCGCTCGCAGGTGGCGGCAAACCTAATCGCGCCTGCTCCGAGTTTACGCCCCGAGAACCGCGAGATACCTCACGTGATGAAAATGGCCAGTCGGTCGGCAGCGCCATCGTCTACGGAAAGTTCCGCGCTATTGACCTCGGAGATTTGCTCTGGAACAACGAGTTCGATCTGATGTGCCCAAACAATCCTATCGGGCCGATCGACGTCTACATCACGTCACATCACGGGACCGATCCTTCCGGTTCGCGCGCGCTCGTGCACGGCCTCCAGCCGCGGGTTGCTGTCACCCAGAACGGCACGCGAAAGGGCGCGACGACGCAGACGTTCGATACATTGCAATCATCGCCAGGCTTCGAAGACGTCTGGCAGGTTCACTGGGCGTACGCCGGCGGCATCGAGCGCAACCCGGCGGGGGTGTTCATCGCGAACGTCGATGATCCGGCGGCGGTTGCCGCCGTGTTGGCTGCACCGCCGGGTGCCGGGCGCGCGGGATCTCCTGGCGCGACTGCGTCGGCTTCCGCGCCGCCCGGCCAGCCTGGTGCAGCACCAGCTCCGGCGCCGGGCGCGACTGCGACGTCTGGTCCGCCGCTCGACGCAGCTCGGGATGAGCCGCAAGGCGGTGGGCGCGGCGGCGGACACACCGGGCCGGCGTACTGGATCAAGGTGTCAGCGCAGGCCGATGGTTCATTTACCGTTACGAACAGTCGGAACGGGTTCAGTAAAACGTACTCGCCCCGATGAAATCGGGGTTCGCGATTCGGGGTTCGTAGGGCGCGGTCTTTCAGACCGCGCCGCGGCAGGGCCTGAAGGCCCCGCCCCACAATGGCGAGGACGGACGCGGAGGCAATCAATGAATGTCCGCGCTTTTCTTGTCGCCGCCACGGTGATTGGCGGTTCATTAGTTGGTCTCGAGGCTGCGCAGCAAAGCGCGGCGGCCGCGAAACCGAAGAGCGATCCGAATCAGAAGGAATGGATTCAGCTGTTCAACGGCCGCGACCTCGGCGACTGGATCATCAAGTTCGCAAAGCACGACCTCGGCGAGAACTTCAACGACACGTTCCGCGTCGAGGACGGACTCCTCAAAGTGCGCTACGACAAGTGGACGAATTTCGACGGCGAGTTCGGCCACATCTTCTACCGTCGTCCGTTCTCGTACTACTTGCTGGCTGCGGAATACCGGTTCGTCGGCGAACAGGTGAAGACCACGCGGACCAATCTCGGATGGGCGATTCGCAACAACGGGTTGATGCTTCACGCGCCGGATCCGAAGACGATGCTGAAGGATCAGGATTTTCCGATCTCGATCGAGGTGCAGCTGCTTGGAGGTCTGAGCGACGGCAAGCCCCGATCCACGGCGAATCTCTGCACGCCGGGCACGAACGTCGTGATGAACGGACAGCTGTTCACCCCGCACTGCACGAACTCGAAATCCAAGACCTACGACGGCGATCAGTGGGTGCGTGTGGAAGTGCTGGTTCATGGCGACGAACTGGTGCGTCACATGGTCGAGGGAGAGACCGTCCTCGAGTACTCGAAGCCGCAGATCGGTGGCGGCAACGTGGCGCCCGTCGATCCTGCCGTCAAGATCGATGGAACGCCTCTCACGGGCGGCTACATCGCGCTTCAGGCGGAGACCGCACCGATCGACTTCCGCAAAGTGGAACTCGTCAACCTCGAAGGCTGCACCGATTCGAAAGCCTCGAACTACAAGAGCTACATCGTGAAATCCAATCCGTCGATGTGTCGGTAATGCGGTAACTCGGTGGCTCGGTGGCTCGGTAGTTCGGTAGATCGCGAACGCCGGGGCTCGGGGTTCGGGGCTCGCGCATCGTTCGACCAAGAGCGTGAGGCCGACTCGCGAACCTTCGTGTTCTTCGACGCAGGGAGAGCTGACTGAAACTCATTCGCACGCGCGGCGGCTGGATTCTGGAAAGAGACGGTCACCAGTTCCACGTATCGCCCACCGACGCTTCCAACCTGACGACACGGGAAGACCTGCCAGAGTTCCTTCGTTCGCTCGATGCGTCACTGAAACCGGCCGCCGCGTCTTCCCTCGCCGATCCGCTCGCGCCGCTCGAACGTCAGGAGGTGTGGGCCGCGGGCGTCACGTATCTTCGAAGCCGCACCGCACGGATGGAGGAATCGAAAGCGGCAAGCGGCGGCCACTTCTACGATCTGGTGTACGGCGCCGATCGTCCGGAGCTGTTCTTCAAGTCGGCGGCCTGGCGCGTCGTGGATCCCAACGAGCGCGTGCGCATTCGTCGAGATGCGCGCTGGAACGTGCCCGAGCCGGAGCTCGCGCTGCTGATCTCACCGAAGGGGCGCATCCTCGGCTACACGGCGGGCAACGACATGAGCTCGCGCGACATCGAAGGCGAGAACCCGCTGTATCTGCCCCAGGCCAAGGTGTACGACGGATCGTGCGCGCTGGGTCCGGCGATCCTGATCACCTCCGAGCCGATCTCTTCGAATACGCGCATTCAGCTCGAGATTCGCCGCCGTTCGCAGGTGGCGTTCAGCGGGTCGACGACACTCTCGCAGATGAAACGGAATCTCGCGACGCTGGTCGACTACCTCTACAGAGAGACGAGCTTTCCTGACGGCTGCGTGCTCCTCACCGGAACCGGCGTCGTGCCGCCGGACCATTTCACGTTGGAGCATGGAGATGAGATCGCAATCAGCATCGATGGAATCGGGACCCTGAGGAACACGGTGGACTAACCGAGCACGCAGGATAACAGGAGAGAAGGCAGTTAACAGGAGAAAGGGAGCAGGGGAGAAGACGAATTATGTTTTCCTCTCCCTTTCTCCCATTCTCCTGTTGTTTATCTCCCGCTCTCTAGGGGCGTTTCACGAAATCACTTGCCAGCGGTGGCGTGCTCTTCGGCGGCACGCGATGCTGCGTCGCCTGCTCGAAGGCGTAGGCGATTGCGATGAGCCGCGGCTCGCTGAATGCGCGTCCCGAGAACGTGATTCCGAACGGCGCCGGCTCCGGCGTGAATCCGGCTGGAAAGTTGTTCGGGGGCGCCGGCAGCGGAACAGGCGCAAAGCCGCCGGGGACGACGATGCTCGGGTAGCCAGCTTTGGCCGGGGCGGCCGCGCCCTGATTGCGCGGGAACAGGATCGCGTCGAAGTCATCATCGGTTCCCTGGATGCCGTCCGGCCCGTTGTAGACCGCGTCGAGCCCGCTGCGCGTCAGCTGAAGATCCTTCGCTCGATCCGCCTGATACCGGATTGTGTCGGCGCTGCCGGGATTGGTGTTGAGCTGATCCACCGCGAGGAAGATGTTCTGGTTGTACTTCCCAGGGTGGGCGGTGTTGTAGACGACGATGTCGTGCTGGGTGTGCATCGGCGAGTTCGGTCGATGCGTGAGGTACTCGTTCAGATCGTGCTTCTGGCCGAACATCAGCACCGTCGAGCAGTTCGTGGGCGCCGGGAACGCCGTGCAGATGCCGAATGCCGAGATGTCGGCCTGATTGGGTATCTCGTGCGGATCGTCGACGAACGCGCCCTCAGCTCGCATGACGGCAATCGCGTCGTTGATGACCTGCAACTGATCGGCCGTGAGGCTGGTGAGGTAGGGCACGTGCGGGACCGCTATCCGGGCGCCCTTGAGAGCATGCTTGTCGAGGAACTGTGTGTAGTCAGAAAAGCACCTTCCCGGCTGGAGGCACGGCGCCGTCGCGCCGTCGGCCGGATCGAAACCGGCGACGACGCCGAGCAGCGCGGCCGCATCCGCCACCGTGCGCGCGAGCGGACCGGCGGTGTCCTGGTCCGCCGTGATCGGCAGAATGCCCGTGCGGCTGACGAGGCCGAGCGTCGGCTTGATGCCGACGACCATGTTTGCCGTTCCGGGGCTCAAGATCGATCCTGAGGTTTCAGTACCGATTGCAACCGTGACCAGATTCGCGGCGACCGCGATTCCCGATCCCGAGCTCGATCCGCCGGGCGTCAACACGGGCCGCCCGTCGTTGAACGGCGCTGTGGTCCGAGGATCCGGCCGCGGATCGTACGGGTTGTATCCCTGGCCCCCCAGGTCGCTGTAGCCCGAGACGTTGTTCGTCGACATGAAGTTGGCGAACTCCGTCAGCGTCGCCTTGCCGAGGATGATCGCTCCGGCCTCGCGCAGCCTGGCGGTGATGAACGCATCGTTGGGTGGAATGGCCTGCGCAGGGGTTCCGGCAAAGAACGACGGCGAGCCGGCCGTCGTCGGCATGTCGTTCGTATCGACGTTGTCCTTCAAGAGCACCGGGATACCGAATAGCGGATTCGTCTTGTGTCCGCGCCTTCGCTGGTCGTCGATGGCGCGCGCCTCTTCGACGGCATCGGGATTGATGTCGATGAACGCGTTGACGAGCGATTCGTACTTGCCGATGCGCGCCAGGTACATCTTCACGAGCTCCTCAGACGTGAGAAGGCCGGTCCGCAGCGCGTGCTGCAGTTGGTCGATGGTCGCATCGACCAGTTGCACTTCGCTGCGCGGACGATCGGGCGGCTTGTCGGCGATGAGCGGAATGACGAAAAGTGCCAGGGCGATGACGACGAATGGCGTTCGCTTCACGGTGACCCCCTTGGCAAATGGCTGTCGCACAGAATGTGCGGCACCTCCGGCGGCGCGCATGATACTTCAACCGACGGCTTTTGGCTTAAGGCGTCGAAGCCGGATGTTTTCGGCGCGACTGGCTGGTGAGGCGGACCGCCCAGAGCGTCACGGGCCCAAACTTCACTGGCATAGAATGCCGTGGAGGATGCGCCCATTCGCGCTTGCGGCGAGAAGCACACGCTCAGCGGCGCCGCGCTGATTTTGAGATGAATGAATGGAAGCGCCCGAACGCGGGTAGACTTCACAGGATTGTGGGCGAATCGTCGTGCCGTCCAGGTCGCCGTTGGGGTCGATGTGCAGATACCAGCGTCGAGGATCTGATCCGCACGAAGAAAGTGAGCGCGCGCCCAAAGGACCTCGAGGACATTCGGCTGCTGCGGATTTTGTCCGAGGAATCGAAATGAACATTCGCGGTTCAGCGACGACTCGGGAGCGTGTCTATCATGAGACGCAGCGAGTAGTCGGCGCGGATGAGGCGTGTGAATACCTCGAGGCGCCGATCACACCGGAGGAGCGCGCCGCGACTCTCACGTTGGTTATCTGGTTTTGTCGCCGATATCCGACACCGGCCGATCGGGTCGCCTATGCACGCCGTGCCTATGCCCGATGGGCCGCCGGTCTCGGGACATTTCTGCTGCTGGTCCTCGGTGCCGCCGGGTTGAGGCTGGCAGCCGGCGGCCAGCAACGGTCCCAGCAGCCGTGGCCGCCACCCGTCCAGAAAGTCAAGCCGGAGTCTGCCGCGCTCTCGCCCCAGAAGGAGATGAAGACCTTCTTCATGCCGCCCGGTTACCACGTGGAGCTCGTGGCGAGCGAGCCGATGGTGCGCGATCCGATCTGGATGGACATCGACGCGGACGGCCGAATGTGGGTCATCGAGATGCTCGGCTTCATGCCGCCGGGTCAGCGTGTTACCCCGCGTGAACCGGTCTGCCGCATCGTCGTCCTCGAGGACACCAACGACGACGGCAAGATGGACCGCAGCACGGTATTCATGGACAAGCTGATGCTGCCACGCACCGTGAAGGTCCTCGATCACGGTGTCCTGGTCGCGGAGCCCCCCAACCTCTGGCTCGTGCGCGATATTAACGGCGATCTGAAGGCCGACAGCAAGGAGCTCGTACGCGATGACTTCGGCCGCGCACAAGGGAACCTCGAACACAACGCCAACAGCCTGCTGTGGGGCCTCGACAACTGGATGTACACCTCCGAGCACGACTATCAGCTGCGTCTGAAGAACGACACGTTCGAAGTGCAGAAGGTCCCCGTCCGCGGGCAATGGGGCGTGACGATGGACGACTTCGGACGGATCTTTCGCAACTGGAACGAGCAGCCGCTGTTCGTGGATTTACTGCCGGGACGGTACTACGCGAGGAACCCGAACCTCGTTCGCACGCGTGGTCTCTACGAGCTGCTCGTGCCTGACAAGGAGGCAACCGTGTGGCCCGTACGCCCGACGCCCGGCATCAATCGCGGTTATCGCGAGGAGCTGAGACGGCCTGACGGTTCGGTGAATACGTACACGGCCGCGGGCGCGCCGGTGATCTACCGCGGCGATCGATTGCCGCAGGAGCTGCGAGGCAACGCGTTCGTCACGGACTCGTCCAGCAATATCGTTCATCGGTTCCTTCTCGAGGACCAGAACGATGGCACCGTGCGCGCGCGGAACGCGTACGAGCGCGGAGAGTTCCTGGCGTCGACCGACGAACGATTCCGGCCGGTGAATCTCTATTCGGGCCCGGACGGCACGTTGTACGTGATCGACATGTATCGCGGCGTCGTGCAGGAGGGGCAGTACCAGACGGATTATCTGCGCGCCTACATCGCCGAGCACAAGCTCGAGACGCCCGTCGGTCTCGGACGCATCTGGAGAATCGTTCACGACTCGACGCGCCGCGATCGCAAGCCGGCGTTGTCGAAGGAGACACCGGCGCGCTTCGTGGAGTTGTTATCGCATCCGAACGGCTGGTGGCGCGATGCCGCGCAACGCCTGCTCGTCGAGCGCCACGAGCAGTCCGTGTCCGCACAATTGAAAGAGCTCGCGACGACCGCAGCCGACGAGCGGACACGTCTGCACGCGCTGTGGACGCTCGACGGAATCGATGCCATCGATCCCGAGACCGTTCGGTCCGCATTGGCGAGTGCATCCGCCCATATCCGCGCGGCAGCTGTCCGGATCGCCGAACGATGGCTGAGCGATCCCCCATCCCCTATTCAGGCGGCTGTTCTCGACCGAATCAAAGACACCAGTCCGGCCGTTCGATGGCAGCTCGCCGCGTCAGCCGGGTTGCTCCCGCCCGAGCAACGCGTCGCGTTCGCAGCTGCCTTCCTCGAACAGCACGGCGGTGAACCGATAGCGGTCGACGCAACGCTGAGCGGGTTGCAAGGGCACGAGCCCACCGTCCTCTCGCGTCTGCTGCAGGCCACGACGGAAGGCGCGCACGGTCCCGCGGTGGAGATGTTGGCAGCAACGATCGTCAAGAGTCGCGATGATGCGGGCGTACAGAGTGTGTTCGCGTGGGCAGTGGACGAGAATCATGCGTCGTGGCAGCGCCTTCAGCTGCTTCGCGGCGTCGAATACGCGTTGTCCGGTATTCCACCCGGCACGGCGCGCGGCGGCAGCGGCGGTGGGCGCGGCAGCACCACCGTCAAGGTGACCGTCAATCGCGAGCCGACTGCACTGGTCGCGCTCTCGAACGCGGGACGCGGTACGTTGAGCGAAACCGCGGCGCGCGTCGTCGCTCGCATCGACTGGCCTGGCAAGCCAGCGCCGCCGGCATCGGCATCGCCGGACGCTCGTCCGCTGACCGCCGAAGAGGAAAAGCTTTTCGCGGAGGGGCAGGAGATCTACAGGACGCTGTGCATCGCCTGTCATCAGGCGGAGGGGCAAGGACTCGAGAAGGTGGCGCCGCCGCTCGCCGGATCGAAGTGGGTCACGGGACCTGCGGGCTACGCAACGCGTATCGTGCTGCACGGGAAGGACGGTCCCGCGGGCCTCATGCCGCCTCTGGGTCCGACGCTGAACAACAATCAGATTGCGGCGGTGCTGACGTATATTCGTCGATCCTGGGGGCACGCGGCGTCCCCCGTGGATCCGTATCTCGTGCAGGAAATCCGCGGCACGAACTACAGCCGCAATCGTCCGTGGACCGATGAGGAGCTCTCGAAGATTTCAAACCCGAATGGACCCGGAAGGGGTGGTGGACAGTGACGCTTCCCAACCTTCGACGCAGCTCGCAGGACCTTCAGCAGCCGTCAGGACCGGCTCCGGCCGAATCAGCTGCCGCTCAAGTCTCTGCGCGCACGACTTCGCCAGGTCCGGTTGCGCTCGGTGCGCCAACGCGAGCGCGTCACGTCGTCGTCCTGTTCGCCGTCACGCTCGCGGTGATCACGTACATCGATCGCGTGTGCATCTCACAGGCGGCGCCGCAGATGCGCAGCGAGCTCGGATTGACGGCCATTCAGATGGGATGGGCGTTCACCGCCTTTACGTGGGCGTACGCGCTGTTCGAGATCCCCGGCGGCTGGCTGGGCGATCGCATCGGTCCGCGCAAAGTGTTGATGCGCGTCGTCGTATGGTGGTCGTTCTTCACGGCTGCGACCGGGTGGGTGTGGAACCTGGCGTCGCTGCTGGTCACACGCACGCTGTTCGGTGCCGGTGAGGCCGGCTGTTTTCCAAATCTCACCCGTGCCTTCACGACGTGGCTTCCAAAGCGCGAGCGGGAACGCGCCCAGGCGATCCTCTGGTTGAGCGCGCGGTGGGGTGGCGCGTTCACGCCGCTGCTCGTCGCGTTCATCCTCCGCTTCGTCACTTGGCGCCGCGCCTTCGAGATCTTCGGCGTGATCGGCATCGTCTGGGCGTGGGCATTCTTCCGCTGGTTCCGCGACGATCCGCGCACGCATCCGTCGGTGAACCAGGCCGAGCTCGCGCTGATGCCGCCGCAGCACGAGACGGCCATCGTCCACGGACGGATTCCGTGGAATTTGTTCTTCGAGTCGAAAGCGGTCTGGCTGCTGTGGGCGCAGTACATCTGCATGTGCTACGGGTGGTACTTCTACATCACGTGGCTGCCGACCTACCTGCATGACGCGCGCGGCGTGAGCCTCATGCAGGGCGCCGTGCTCTCGGGTCTTCCGCTGTTCTTCGGCGGCTTCGGATGCATCCTCTCGGGCTGGCTGGCGCCGCACCTTGCGGAGCGGGTCGGCAGTGTTATTCGCGCGCGCCGGATGCTCGCGATCACCGGGTTCCTCGGCGCGTCGGGCTCCATTCTCGTCTTCATCCAGCTCGAGGATCCGACGCTCGCAATGATCGCGCTCGGCATGTCGAGCTTCTTCAACGACTTCATCATGCCTCCGGCGTGGGCCGCGTGCATGGACATTGGCGGACGCTACTCCGGCACGCTGTCGGGCAGCATGAACATGGTCGGCAACTTCGCCGGCGGCTTTTCGCCGCTGATGGTCGGGTATCTCCTCGCGTGGACCGCGCAGAACTGGACGCTGACGTTCTACCTTTCTGCGGCCATCTATTCGCTCGGCGCGATCTGCTGGTGGTCGCTCGATTCACAGACGCCGCTGGAAAGAGCCTGAATCGCTAATCACTGATCACTCATCGTGAATCACTCATCCTGAGAATCCTTGGATCATCGACTCGTCGGATCGCTCAATCAGCGACCGATTCACGGATTGACCGATCTCACGATTCGTCGATTCAGCGATTCAAGGATCAGTGATTCACGATGAGTGATTAGTGATCAGGGATTCAGAAGTCTCCGGGAGCGGGGCTTGAAAGCCCTGCCCTACGTTCGTCGGTGCTAGAATCCGGAAGGCCGAATCCACCAGCTCTCCTGCCACGTACCGCCAGGCGGGATGCTCTGGAGCTCCCTGTAGAGTCCCTTCTGGGCAAGGTTCAACGCGTTCGTGATGCCGGCCATAGGCTCGAAGCAGATGAAGTTCCGGTTCGGTCCACCCGCAGGCGCTGGCGCATAAATCACGGCGGCTCGATAGCCTGGTCCAATCAGGATGTCGAGTTTCTGCGACCGTCCTCTGACCGTCATCACCGCGGACCCCTGCGCGTCCCGGATCAGCTCACCAAAGACGTGATCCAGATCGAAATCACGAAGCCGGATCTGCTGTGGATTCGGAACCAGCTGCTCGACCGGGCGTGTCTGGCCGGTGGGCAGCTTGTCGGGCGAGAGCAACCACTCGGTCCGCGCCGCGATGGAAACGGTCCAGTCGTCGCGCGGGGAGTCCGTCAGCTGAAAATACGGATGATAGCCAACGGACACCGGCATCGGCTCGGCGCTGAGATTTTGAATCAACGTGCGAACTTCGAGCACTCCGTTTTCGAGCCGATACGTCATGTCGATCGTGTGGGCGAACGGGAATTGCGCCATCCACGTCGGCTGCTTGAAGAACTCGAGCCTGCTCGTCACCCATGCGCTCTTGTCATCGGCCTTGGCTTCGACGACCTGCCACGGCGCGCTGGAC
>JBKPCD010000078.1:0-19729 GCA_046727175.1 Acidobacteriota bacterium
TGACGCGCGTGTCCACGATCTGAGGTCGGTCATGCGGTGCTCAAATCGAATGAAGCGGATCCTGCGCGAGCAGTGGGCACACTTTCTGCCGTCCACGCTGAAACGCGGCCGGTGAAACCCACCCCGGCCGCGTCGCACCTCGAGCCATCGAGCGCCGCGCCGTCGAGCCTTGCTCTTCCCACTCGGGAACGCTGACGAGTCCGTTCAATCATGTGTCCGGGCCACCAGCGGGCGCACCGCTATGTCGGGCACCCACCGTGCCGGTTCATTGGATAACGGAGATCCCTGCCTCGCCGCGGCTCGCACCGCGAACATGGCGGCGAGCGCAACGCCGGTTCCGAGCCCCACTTTCAGGAGCCCGGGCCATCGGACATGTATCCGCGCCGGCTCGTCGAGTCGTGGAATCCGCTCAGCGGAAGATACGTCCCACGCCGAAGTACGTGCGCCAGCGGCCGTCGAAGCTCCAGGAACCGGCGAGAACCGCCGGTCCAAGGATCGTGTCGATCACCAGCCCGACACCGCCAGTAGATCTCCAACCGGCGAGCCGCCACTCGTCGAACGCGTCACCGTTCTCGAGCCAGGCTCCCGCAAAGACGGGCCCGCCCATGAAATCGGGGAGCCTAGCGACGCGCCGCAAGTATCCACCCGTTGCGATGTAATAGTGAGCACCCCTGAGCTCGCCCGCGTCGTATGCTCCAAGTCTGAAGGGCGTGCCGAGTGCGAATTGATTGGTGGGCAAGGGTGTGTCATGGAAGGAGGTGCCGAGACCGCCGTACACGAACACGCGGTTGGGCGGGCCGACCCTCCAGAACTGGCTCGCAGTGCCGGACAGTTGTGTCACCGATGAGTCGAAGTCGAATCTCTCACCCTGGACCGTCACATCCGGGCCGCTGAAGATCCGTAACAACCGAACGTGGGATAGCACGCCGGCCGTCGGCACGACCGGGCTGTCCTGGGTATCCACTCGCCAGACAAGTTCTGCGCCGGTTTCCTTGCCGTGCAGCTCGGGAAAACCAGGATTCCCGATCGCGATGGACGCCGAACTGCGTCCGACATAGGCGCCGATGCGCAGATCGCTTCGCGCGCCCAGATTGACGCCGGCGTTGAGGCCGACGCGCGCGATCGTCTGTTTGTAGCGCGCAATCAGCGCATCGTCACTGATCACGTCGAACGTCGTACGGCCAACACCCGCATACGGTGCGAGGAAGAGGGGCGTCGGACCGATCGGGCGATACAACTCAACTCCGACGCCTGGGTCCGACCCGATCGTGCCGTCGAGCCGGAGCTCCGATCCCGAGCCGACGACATCGAAGGTGAGATAGCGCGCGGTTGCGGTAATGCGGAAGTCACTCGACGTCGTATTCTCCAGGTTCAGGCCCAACATCAAGAACGGTGGCGCGTACGGCTTGACCCGTCCCTGCACGCGCAATCCAACGCCGCGCGCAGTGTCACGCGTGAGCCGCCAGGTCACCGTCTGATAGCGATCCAGGCCAGCCACCAACGCGACGTCCCGCTCGAGGCTCACCACGTCCAGCGGCGTTCCAACATACCGCGCGAACCTCACATTCAACTGCTTCTGGTCGTTTGCAGCGAATCCGTCGAGCTCGATGAACGCCGGTGCTGGCAGCTCAGTCCGTCGACGCGCTTGGCGAGCGAGGCGCCACGCGTCGAAGTCTGCCTGACTCACGGCGAGCGGCAGCAGCCGATCGCGCATGGCCTCGGCGGCTCGGTACCCCTCTTCGATCAAATCGTCGGCCCGTCGCCAGTCGAGCGACCCGTATTTGCCGAGCGGCACATTCACGACTACGTCGGCGGCTGCGAGCGCGCGACTGGTCGAAGCCCGCATCATCGCGTCGAGCGTGCTGCCCGCGAGACCGAACATCGTGTACCTCACGCCTTCGCGATCGGACAAGTCACCGACATTGACCGCAACCACCCGATCCGCCTCCATACTCTTGACTACGTCAGCAGGCACGTTGTTCATCGTGCCGCCGTCGATCAACACCTGGCCGTTCAGCTCCACGGGCGGAAAGATCAACGGAAGCGACATCGTCGCGCGCATCGCATCGGCCAAATATCCGCGGCGCATCACGACCGGTTGTGCCGACAGGAGATCGACGGCCACCGTGCGAAACGGCGTCGGCAGATCATCGAAGTCTTCGACTGCGAAGTAGGGCGCGGCGATGCGATCGAGGAGCAGCTCCACGTACTCGCCGCTGTTCAGGGCCGTCGGCGGGACGATGCCGCCTCTCAGGCCAAACTCGAGTCGCGAGGGATACGCCCGCCCGTCGGCTTTCCGACGGATGTTCTTGTAGGCGAACGAGGACGCGCCAAAGAGACGGTCCCAATCCAGGGAGTCGATGAAGGTCTCCAGTTCTCGCGCATCCATCCCGCTCGCGAAAGCTCCGCCGACCAGTCCGCCCATGCTGGTGCCGGCGGCGACGTCAATTGGAATCCGGTGCTCTTCCAGCCACCGAATCACGCCAACGTGCGCGATGCCGCGCGCGCTGCCGCCGCCGAATGCGACACCCACCGTTGGTCGGCCCAGGCTCCTGGCGGGCGCTGCAGCCTTGGTCGTGTAAGTCGTTCGTGTTGGCGCGGCGGGCACGCGTTGAAAAGGGGCCGCGCACGCCGTGCATCCGACCGCGACGCCACACGCCGGAAGGAGATATCGCCAACCACGTCGACATGTCTGCAGATTTCGCATCGACATCGTTGTCTCACATGACGACTGGGCGTAGTGAATTGAACCGCGCCGAATCTTCAGGCGCGCGAGCTCTTCGGCGATCCCCCTCTCTTCAGTTAAATCCAAGATCATCTGTCGTTCGTGTCACGCCGGTGAGGGTGATCTCATCAGCGCATGAAGTAGCTCGGACAGTCCTCCCCACATCATGCCGACGCCGACGCAGAGAAGGATGAACGCCGTGAGCCGAAGGAAGACCGCGGCACCGGTGTCGCCAAGCAGCGCAATGAGGCGGCCGGCGAAGCGGTAGCTCAATGAAACAGAGACGGCGACAATCGCCACGCCAGAGAGCGCGGTAGCCACGTCGACGATGCTCGCGTTCGGACGGCTCGAAAGGCCGGCGCCCAGCGTAATCGCCGTCGAGATCGAACCCGGACCGACGGTGAGCGGAAACGTCAGCGGATAAAATGCTCGACGCGCGGCCTCTCGGTTCCAGGCGCCCTCAATGGCTGGCGTAACTCCTACGCCGACATCGTTTGCGTTGAGAAGGCGCCAACCGCCCGCGATCACGACGAGACCTCCGCCGACGCGGACAATCGGCACCGAGATGCCGAACCACTGCAGAATGTGTGAGCCGACGAGCATCGCGGCGGCGAGCAGCAAGAACGAATTCCACGCGACCTGACGCGGCAATCGTCTTCGCGCGACCGTCGGCAAGTCGGCGGACATCGACAGAAAGATCGGCGCCGATCCCAGCGGATTGACGATCGGAATCAGCGTCGCCACGGCGAGTGCGGCGGCGCGCGTGGCGTCAGCAACGTCGGTCAAGCTGTCACGCTCGAGGGTTCGATCGCCCTCGCTTACTCGCTCTCATTCCGACAGTTGAGGCAAAGAGCGTTCCATGGCGATTGCGGTACGAACGCGCACGACGCGCCGATTCTCGACAGCTCGCTCGATCGAGGAATCAGTGGGCGACAACCGCAAGATCCGGACGTAGGGTGCTATTGAGAATTGAACATACCGCAGCTCGTAACGGCAGGTCTCAAGTCGCCGCGAACGCACAGATACGCAAGCCGCCGATCGCGTGTCAGGTTCCACCGTTTTGCAGCTCGGGAATGTGATAATTGGCCAGTACAACAGTCACGTTGTCGTGTTCGCCGTTGGTGAGGGCGGCGTCTACAAGCAGGTCGCATTGCTCCAGTGGTGTTCCCCTCGATGTCAACGCATCGGCGATCTGGTCGTCGGACACCATGTCTGTCAGGCCGTTCGTGCAGAGCAGAAGACAGTCGTCATCCGCCAGCCGAAAGTGTTCGACCATCACACCCGGGTCATCGACATCGGCGTCGATGGAGTCAGTCAGAATGTGCTGCACGTCTGCCAACCCTCGCCCCACGGAAGTCGGCAGGGGCGAGCTGGTGACTACGGCGGCGTATCCGTATTCGTCGACACGTCTTGGGACGTCACGACTGGTACGACTCGTGAGCAGCGTTCCTCGTACCGGCCGAGGCGGACGACGAGGTCGTGGTCGTCGTTTTCCTTGAACGCTCGACCGCGGTGCGAGCGAGCAGCGACGTCTGCCCGAACCAGCGCCGATGCCGGTCGGAAGAGATCCGTGCTCGCCACAGACGCGAACAATGCGCGTCGACCAGTGTCGTCAGGCGTGTCGTCCATTCTTCCTCGATTGCATCACGGCTAAACGGTCCTCTGCTCCAGCACCTCACGGTCTCTCGTAACCTACGAGCCAGGTTCCTCCGATCTTCTTGGCTGACCCAACCTGCGTGAGAGCGACGAACCGCACCACGTTCAGCGCACAGCCGCATTCATGGCCGCGGTTGCGACGTGGGCCTGCGTGCTGACGGACAGAGAGTGTTTCCACACAGACATGGCCAACACGCCGACGTGAGTACAAACACTGTTTGTTAGATGGTTCGTCGGCGTGGGATGCCTCTAGCGCTGGCGCGCGGATGCATTTGCGTGAACGAGTTGCGTGCGGAAGTCCTGGCCCGATGATTGCCCGTCGAGCTCGCGAGGACTGTAGGGCGAACTGTGCGCGGCTCCGCGTCGCAAGGAAAGACCGCCCTCCAGCTCCTCACAGGCTGGGCTGAGACGTCGTCAGCACAGTGACGATGCCGTGCGCGCAGAGGACGATGGTTATGCGAAAAAAGCTTGCGTCGATCCCGTTGAGAGAAGTTTTGAGTGCCCTCGTCGTCATTACGCCGATCGCCGCCGTTCTCCTTTTGGAATGGTGACGATCACGACGGGTCAGGCCGTCATCGCGCAGGAGGGAGCGGACAAGGTCAGCACCCTACATCCGTATATCCCCAGTACCTACGAACGGATGAACAAAGCTGACGAGATCATGGCCAACGCGAGACAGGATCAGTTTTGTTGCGATCGCGGTAGCCCCTGAGGGGCGTACTCATCCCCGCCCGGCGCGTTCACCTTCTTCGTCGAAGAGCGCTCGAAACCCGCGGCGGCCCACACGCACGCGGTGCACCTTGATTTGCGGAGAGCACCCGGCGCGCGAACAACCTGCGTCCGAACACCGCCGCTCGACGACCGCCGCTGCCGCCACTACTGAGCTACGCGGCGCACTTCGAGGAGCGCTGAGACGCAATGACCCGACGAACCGACTACGGCGTGTTTTCGGTGCTCATGCGGCATGTGCGTGCGCAGCTCCGGAGCGCGTGGGGCCTGCCGTTCGCCATGCCTGCGCGTGGGGGGTGACTCGATCTGCTGTCTCGACCTTTTCCACACCCTTGACTTGCCCACGTGTTTTGTGCGCGTACACACACACATCGTCTGATTCCGTGCACCGCCACCACACGCTGGCGCTCACAGTGCAGCTGCCTGCGTACGCCTAGACGCTGTAGCAACGCGAATCTCGAAAATCTCATAACGACCGCCCGGGCGGCATCGTCTTTGAAGCGGCGCGAGACGCAAGGCGCGCGTGCGCGCACAAAGGGAAGGATACCTATCAATGCGTCTCCATGGCCTGTTCGGAGTCTGCACGTCCCTGACGTTCGTCATCGGTACCGCGAACACGGCGCTCGCACAGCTGCCGGAACCGGAACCGGAAACCCGTCAGACAATCACCGTCAACGCGGTGGAAGAGAAAGCGAAGAGCCTCCACCCTTACCAAGTGACCATCGCCGAGAAGGTGTTCACCCAACTCGAGAGACGGTTCACCAACGAGGCGATCAGGTGGCATCTGAACTTCGAAGGTCCGTATCGCGGTAGCGGCTTCGCACCGGGCGTCGGCTACATGTTCCATCCCAGCGCGTACAGCTCACTCGATGTCCGCGGGAGCTACAGCGTCAGGTCGTACAAGCTCGCCGAAGCGGAATTCATCTCTCCGCGCCTGTTCGCCCGGCGCGGAGAGCTGACGGTCCTCGGCGGCTGGCGCGACGCGACTGAAGTGGCCTTCTACGGTCTCGGAATGAACACCGCGACGGGCGATCGCGCGAACTACGGCTTCGAGCAGCCGTTCGGATCGGCGCTGCTGACGATCCGCCCAACGCGACGGCTGTTCCTGGTGCGCGGCGGCTTCGAGGCGTCGCGATGGGATCTCAAGGCTGGGAAAGGCACGGCACCGTCGCTGGACGACGTCTACACACCGGAGTCACTGCCCGGTGTCGGCACCACGACGACGTACTTGCACACCCAGGCTACGGTCGGCTTCGACTCGCGCCCGGCGAGCGGCTACGCGCGTCGGGGCGGCTTCTACGGCGTCACTGGTCATGATTACCGCGACCGAGACGACGCGCTGGGGTTCCGGCAAGTCGACTATGAGGTGATTCAGCACATTCCCATTCTGCGCGAGACCTGGGTCGTCTCGCTGCACGGTCTCGCAAAAACGACGTGGGCCAAGGGAGACCAGGAGATCCCGTTCTACATGCTGCCGTCGCTGGGCGGCGGAACCAACCTGCGCGGGTTCGCCAGCCATCGCTTCAGCGACCCCCACAGCCTGCTGCTGCAGGCGGAATGGCGGATCGTGGCAAACCGCTTCTTCGAGAGCGCCGTATTCTATGACGCCGGAAAGGTGGCGGCACGCACGTCCGATCTCGATCTCAATCACCTGAAAAGCGACTACGGCTTCGGCGTGCGGTTTCACGGGCCCGCGCAGACGGTGCTCCGCGTCGACGTCGCCCGCAGTACCGAAGGCACCCGGCTGGTATTTGGCGCGTCACCCGTTTTCTAGAGAGACTGTCATGCGCATAAAATTTTTCGCTTTCGTGTCGTTGGTGGTGGTCGGCGCGATGGCGCCGTTCGGCTCCGCAAGTGCGACGAGCCCACGTTTCTATCGCGACGATCCCATTCTTCGCGAGCCGGAGCCGCAGGATGCCGGTGGCGCGGCACTGTCGCAGCTCGACCTGATGTACGAATTGTCGTACAACCTCTTCGCGTTGGCCGGGCGGAAGCCGTCGGGCATGCGCGCCCAGAACGTCAACACGATCGACGAAGTCCCTGACTCGAGCTGGTTCACCAACCGCATCGGGACAAGGGCGCTCACGATCGACGAGATTGTCCGTGGTCCCAACGTTGGTCCTCCCCCGGATCCCTCCCGGTGGGTCATCTGGCGGCAAAAAACATCGGGCAGTCACCCGGGCATCACGGCCAGGGACGCCAACGGCGAAACCTGGTTCCTCGAGTTCGACCCGCCTTACTACCCGGGGGCGGCCACAGCCGCCGCCGTCATGGCCACGAGGTTCTTCTGGGCATTCGGCTACAACCAGGTCGAGTCCTTTCTGACGACATTCGATCCAAAGCGGGTGGAGATCGATCCGAAAGCGACGTTCATTCGTCCCAACGGCAAGCGCACGCCAATCACGCGCGGCGACATCGAGGAGCTGCTCGAACACGCCGCCCGGAGGCCGGACGGCACCTACCGCGTCTTCGCCGGCCGGCTGATTCCGGGCCGGATCATCGGCAACTTCCGTTATCAGGGGACGCGTCCGGACGATCCCAACGATGTCGTGCCGCACGAGCACCGGCGCGAGCTGCGCGCCCTGAACGTATTCGGTGCGTGGACCAACGTCACGGACTTCAAGGCGGAGAATACGCTCGACACGATCGTCACCGAGAACGGCCACGCGATCGTCAAACACTATCTGCAGGACGTGGGGTCGAGCTTCGGCATGAGCAA
This sequence comes from Acidobacteriota bacterium, assembly GCA_046727175.1. GTDB lineage: Bacteria > Acidobacteriota > Vicinamibacteria > Vicinamibacterales > 2-12-FULL-66-21 > JBKPCD01. Next base: position 7,830 of record JBKPCD010000078.1, read on the forward strand.
CGACATCTACACGTGGGACATGGGCTGGGAGCACTTCTATCAGGGTGGCGTCACGGCCAAGCGGCTGGCCTCGTTCGGCTTCGCGTTGAGTCCCTGGCAGACAGTCAACTACACAGAGGGACCGGAGATCGGGAAATTCGAGGGGGATCGCTTCGATCCGCGAACGTGGCGGGGCCATACGCCGAATGCCGCGATCATCGAGATGCGTGACGACGATGCGTTCTGGGCGGCGCAGCGCGTAGCCGCGTTCACCAATGACATGATCCGGGCGATCGTTCACACGGGCGAGTTCGGCGACCCGGCCGCCGAACAGGCGATCGGCGACATCATGATCAACCGGCGGGACAAGATCCTGCAGGCGTATCTACCCGCCGTGAATCCCATCGTCACGCCACGACTCGAGAGCAATCGACTCTCGTTCGAGAACGCGGCAGTAGCGGCGGACGTCGCGAAAGTCCCTGGCATGTATCGCGCATCCTGGTTCCTGTTCGACAACGCGACCGGCGAGAGCCAGCCTCTGTCGGAGACGACCAGTGCGACCACGACCATCGAAGCGCCGCTCGGCCTGCCCACCGCGGCGGGCAGTTTCATCCTCGTCGAGCTCTCGGCAGACAGCAAGGAACACCAAGCGTGGCGACGGCCGATCCGCACCTATTTCCGTCTCGGTTCGGACGGCTGGACGCTCGTTGGACTGGAGCGGACGCCAGCCGAGGCGAGCACCAGAAAGAGCGCTGCACTCGCCGCGCTGAGGCATGCGAAGTAACGGGCATTTCTGGAAGCTCATACTGATCGAGCGTCCTGCCGGAGGCGAAGCAGTGAAGTGAAACGCGCGGTTCGATCGTCCCGAGAAAGGCAGGCCAGGTCGTTCTGACTCGGCCTGCCATGGTCTGGTACGCGGACATCGTCCGCAGGCTTTATGAGAGCTCGATTCTCCGCACCATATCGTCGCGTGGGGGCGGCCCCTACGACTGATGGCTACACAGATCGCGCGCAGCCGCGCTCCTGGTGTCCGGCTCTTCGCGCCACTGCGGTCGTCCCGCTCCGACCCCTCTCTCCTGTTTTGCTTGCAGCGTCTCGATTTCCAACCGGCCGCGCGGCGACCGCCGCTGCACGTTGACACAGACGCCGCATGCATCCAGACGTCCCACTGGCCAAGGTCGGCGGCAACGGCGCATTTGTGGCCGTTTCCAGCACGTGGACGGTGGTACCCACGTTGCCCCCTTCCAATCACCATGACAGGAGAGATCCCGAAGCGACGCGCAATGATTCAGGAGAAACCGTCGGCGAGCAGAACGGATGGATTCGCGGCCCGTACGAACTCGATCGATGTCGCGTTCTGGTGACCGCTGTCTATGACGTGAGTCACGGCACCGAGCTGTTTACCAGAGCCAGCCCGCAGGTCACTTCCTCGATCGCTCGCCCGCATTCGAGTTCACGATACCGATGAGTTCGCCGCGGCGCGAGCTCTCGGCGATTCATACTGAACTGAGTTCGAGCTTCCGGCTGATGGCGCGCAGGCAGTCGGAGATCGATGAGCACGAACGACGACTCGTTTCCCGTCTGGCGTAAAGATGCCATAAGCGCTCCGCCCGTCAACGGTGACCGCGCTGCGCGCCGCGTGCGATGTCGAAGCTCCACACCTGACGGACACCTGGGTGGAGACAGCCACGTGCTGGCCGTCGGCCGATAGCCGTGGAACGAAATACGGGCGCGTCGGCGCCGCTAGTGCCTGACGTGTTCCGTGCCGATCCACCAATGCCAGCGAGCGTTCACCGGCAGCCACCGCACCACCCGTCGGATAGACGAGCGGCCCCCGTATCGGAAACGGTGAACTGGGCAGTGTCAGCCGTCCAACGGCGCACTGTGAGCGAACCACCAGTTCGCCACCAGTGAAGCACCGCACGTGGACGCAATCCATTGGACGAAGGTATTGGCGATACACAGGTATCGATTGCGCCCCAGTGGATCTGAGCAATACCTTCGTCTCAATACCATCGTCCAATAGATCCGTGTTCGGATGTGTCGTGTAATGCCCCACTCAACGAAAGGGAGTGGCGGATGCACAACGTCGAACGCCGGCCAGCCGCTGGAGGAGCTGGCGAAACAGCCGCTTACCGGCGAATGGCAGCGGCAACTAGACATAGCCACGGCTTCGGCGCAACCAGCCTCGACACGTTAGGCATCTGACCCGGAAGGAGTAAGGCCATGGCGAGCTTCGACTACGACGTGGTGATCGTCGGCTCCGGGTTCGGCGGAAGCGTTGCCGCGCTCCGGGCCGCGGAAAAGGGTTACCGCGTCGGCGTCATGGAGTCCGGCCGGCGTTGGAAGGACGAGGATATTCCGAAGACCCAGTGGGATTTGCCGCACTTCCTGTGGCAGCCCGAGGGATGTACGGGATTCAAAGGATCGAGTACCTCGACGACGTGCTCATCCTCTCCGGCGCAGGCGTGGGCAGCGGCTCCCAAGTGTATGCGAACACCTTGTATGTCCCCCCGAAGCAGTTCTTCGACGCCCCGGAGTGGGCGGGGATCACCGACTGGGCCGACGAACTGGCGGCGTGTATCGACCAGGCAACCGAATGCTCGGCGTCGTTCGCTACCCGTACATGCCTACAGATGTCGATCGATACATACAGCAGGTCGCGATCGAGATCGGCAGAGGGCACACGTACAACAAGGCGCCAGTGGGCGTTTACTTCGGCAGCCCGGGCGTCGAGGTCGACGATCCGTACTTCGGCGGGGTCGGGCCGCGCCGCACCGGCTGCATCTCATGCGGCAACTGCAACATCGGGTGCGGTCACAACGCCAAGAACAAGCTGACGACGAACTATCTGTACCTCGCCGAAAAGCTGGGCGTCGAGATCCATCAGCTGCACGAGGTATACGAGCTCGTCCCGCTCGATGGAGGCGGATTCGAGGTGCACACGCGGCATCCCGGTTGGGTGCAGCGAGCGGCGCGTCTTCACCGCCATACGTACACCGCCGAGCAAGTGATTGTCGCGGCACACGCATACGGCTCGGCGAAGCTTCTTCTGCACATGCAGCACAACGGTCGGCTGCCAGGCCTCTCGAGCGAGCTGGGCCAACGAGCGCGGACGAACTCCGAACAGCTCCTTTCCATCACGCGGACCCACGGGCAGTGGGAGCGCGATCCGGAAAAGATCCACATCACGCCAGGGTCGATCGCGATCACCTCCGGCGTCTGGCCGGACGCGGTGACGAGCATTGAGCCGACGATCTGGGGCGTCGGAAGCGACGTGTTCGCGTTCCTGATGACGTACCACCAACATGGCGAGCAGAAGCACCCCGCATGGTCGTGGCTCAAACAGCTGCTCGAGCACCGCACCCAACCCAGGTGCTTGGCTTCAACGACCCCCGCCACTGGTCCGAGCGAACCGTCATCATGCTGTGCATGCAGACGACCGACACCTCGATCGAGCTGTACTGGCACGACGGCCTGTTGCGGAGTCGACACGGCTCTGGGACACCGCCCCCGGTGCACATCCCGATCGTCGAAGACTTCGTCGATCGCGTGGCAAAGAAGATGGACGGCAGCGAGGGGGCGCTGCTGTTCGAAGTCATCAACCGCAACGCGTCAGCACACTTCATCGGTGGGATCCCGATCGCCGACAGCAGGGAATCCGGTGCCGTGGATCCCTATCAACGCGCGTTCGGTCAGCCAGGTCTTCACGTCATGGACGGGAGCGTGATGCCGGCCAACCCCGGAGTGAACCCGTCACTCCTGATCACAGCCCTGGCCGAGCGCGCCATGTCACTCTGGCCGAACAAGGGTGACATCGATACCAGACCGCCGCTGGATTCCGGCTACGAGCGCGTCGATCCGGTCATGCCGCACCATCCATTCGTGCCCGCCGGCGCTTTCGGAGAGCTGCGGCTCGACGCGAAGAAGTCCGACATCATCCCCGAGTACCCCTACTGAACAGTCCCCGGACGACGAAGGAGAAGCCGATGACTATGCTCGCTACTGACGCGTTCCGCACCGTCGGGCGGGGCGACGCGATCCCGAACGACTTCGTCGTTCCCTATTACCTGAACGACCTCAAGCTGCGCATCTCGATCGCGCGTGTCAAAGATCGCCTCTACGCGTTCGACGATCTCTGCACCTGCACCCGCGAGTCCTGTCCGCTCTCCGCCGGGCTGCTGACAGGGGCGACGCTCATGTGCCAATGCCACGGCTCCCGTTTCGACATCACCACCGGAGCCGTGATCAGCGGTCCGGCGAGCGAAGCACTCACTATGTACGAGGTGCAAGAAGTCGAAGGCCGCGTTCGAATCCGCATCTGACCTGACACCAGACACCCTGCGCCGGTATCTATCAGACGAAGGTGTCGATCGATACCAAGGTCTAATGGACGATCTCGCTGCGGACGGGCATCCTCTTTTACGGAAGGAGCGCGCATGTCTACAATCCACTTCCATCAGACCACCTCGTCCACCCCCGAGCAGTTCATCGCCGGGCTCACCGACTTCGGGCCGGGCCGCTCGAAGGTCTTTGGCAACAGCGCAGACGAGTACCTCAAGGTGCATCACCGTGGCCCCAAAGAGGCCGACGTCACCGAGGGCTCCGGCGGCATCTGGGAACGCCTGCATTACGACTGGTCCGATCCCAACCGCGTCGTGATGACCACCACCGACTCGAACATATGGGGAGGCCGCTCGGGCCACACCTACACGTTCACACGGCGCCCGGACGGGATGACCGACCTGGACGCCGTCGTGGTACGCGAGGGCAAGAACCTCAAAGGACGGGTACTTGGATTGGTACTCGGGACCATCGGCAAGGGCGTTCTGAAAAAGGCGTTTGTCAACAGCGTCAAGGCTATCGAAGCTCGTAACGGCGCCGCACCGAGCCAGAAGAGAAGTGCATAGCCGGCGAGAGCGCGACGCTCGGCGCCAGTCATCGGCCACGATGATTTCCCGCGCGTTGCGGCCTCGAGTCGCTGGTTCTTGAAGGGTTAGCAAATGTCGATTACGACGATGGACAGCAATACGACGGCTCCAACGCTGTTGCTCCAAGGGAAGCACGAAACGTACGCGTATCGCCGTATCGGCGGCGGAATCCGACGACCGCTGATCTGCCTTCAACACTTCACCGGGACGCTCGACAACTGGGATCCAGCAGTCACCGACCCACTCGGGTCAGACCGAGAAGTGATCCTGTTCGATAGCGCTGGCGTCGGCCGGTCTACCGGCAAGGCGCCGACCACGGTCGAGGGTATGGCGATGCACGCGCTCGACTTCCTGGATGCGCTGTGCGTCGCCAGCTGCGACGTGCTCGGCTTCTCGCTCGGCGGCATGGTGGCACAGCAGATGGCGCTGGACAGGCCCTCAATCGTCCACCGGATGATTCTCGTGGGCACCGCTCCGCGGGGTGGCGAAGACATCATGCACCTGGAGAAGCCGAGTCTGGCCAGGCATCTCGGTGATCCGACCCTCAAGGGATACGCCGTGTTGCAGAAGATCTTCTTTGCGCCGACGTCCTCGAGTCAGGCGGCCGGCGGAGCGTTTATCGAGAGGCTTGCGCAGCGCAAAGAGGACCTCGACCCACCATCCGGCCCGGACGTCGCTGCGGCGCAGATGGCCGCGTTTCGTGAGTGGGAGCAGCGTCGCGGGGCTCGTTTCGATGATCTACACGGCGTTCGTCAGCCCACGCTCGTTGTCAACGGCGTTCGTGACGAAATGATTCCCGTCTCGAACTCGTATCAGTTGGCCGAGAACCTCCCGAACGCCATGCTCCTCGTGTATCCGGATGCCGGACACGGGTCGCTCTTCCGGTTCCACGACTCCTTCACGAGGCAGGCCGCGGCTTTCCTTGCCTCAACCTCGCCGTACGTACCCTACTGAAGGCGGCGGTGTCATCAAGGTGTTCTGCTCATAGTACCGGTCCTGTGTCAGGGCTGTGTCACATACCCCTGAACGTGACCGCGCGGACTAACGGTCACCAGTGGTGGGTGCGAATCCCTCCTCGCGCAGCTTGGCGATATCTTTGGTCGGGGCGCTGCCAAAGAAACGCGCGTACTCTCCTGCTGAACTGCGAGGGACTCACATAGCCGACGCAGTGGCGTGCCTCGTTCGCGTCCATCCGCTGAAACAGCATCAGTCTTCGAGCTTCGTGCTCGAATGGCAGGACAACCCGCATCTCGCGGCGGACGCCGAACGACTCGCGCGCGAGCTGCTGTCGCGGATCCGCCACGCGGTCAGCCGTCCGCGCAAAACGTTTCTGAGCGAGGACTACGTCGTCTTCAGCATCCTCGCGAACCCGCCGGGTGACACGGCGGAAGCGGTGCTGGCGTCACACGGTGCGGCAATCGCGCAATTGCTGCGAGCCGAACGAGAGCCGCTGAGCGCCCAGGAACGCGACGAAGTCATGCGGCACCGAATCTCGTACTACACGACCGACATGGTCATTGCCACGTGGAGCAGCGCGCTCGTGTACGACACACCGGTAGGCCTGGCAGGCGTATTGGAGATTCTCGAATTTGCCAACTCACAGTTGCTTGAGTTCAGATACTACGATCAACTGCTCGATGCGGAGCTGACGCGGACGTACGCCCGTCTGCAGTCCGGTGGCTGGCGTCAGACATGGATTGGCGGCCGCTACACACGGGCGGCGCGCCAGATCCACGCGCTGTTCATCGACGTGAACGAGCTGACCGACAAGGCCGAGAATGCGCTCAAGATTGCCGGCGATGTCTATGCGGCGCGGCTGTTCGCGATGACCGCCGCACGGCTCGGTCTCGATCAATGGAAGGCCAACGTGCGCGATAAGCTCGAGACCGTTGACGACATCTACCGGTTTGCCGTCGAACACACGTCGATGGCGCGCGGCGAATTTCTCGAGTTGACGGTCGTCATCCTGATCGTCCTGGAGATCATCTTACTGGTCCATTGACGCTGCCCTCAGGCCGGCGTTCGAACTAACGCGGGAACGCCGCGTGCTGCGAGAGTGAAGTGGGCGAGACAAAGACCGTTCTGCGAGTGATCCTGATTGTCAGTTTTCCTGTGCTGCTGGCAACGGCGATTACCGCCTGCGGCGCACGGGACAACAAAGGGTCTGCTCGCATTCTGCTGTTCACTGGAACGGAAACGTCTCCTGGGGATGTCGCCGCCCTCGAAACCATCCTGAAGACGACCCACCTCACCTGGGCAACCGCGAGTTCTGCGGAGTTGAACGGGATGGCCGAAGATGAACTCAGGCGATATCACCTGCTGATTTTCCCTGGTGGAAACTTCGTGACGATCGGCAACAGCCTGAGTCTAAGCACAATCGCGACCATTCGCAATCGCGTGCAGAACGGTCTGAACTACCTTGGAATCTGCGTTGGTGCGTTCCTGGCTGGGAGTTTCCCTCAGCCGTACAAAAGCTTGAATCTCACGTCGGGTGTGCAATTCGGCTTCTACGCTGCAGCTCTCCGGGTCCACAAGGCTGCGGTCGCGATTACCATTGCTGGTGGACCGACGCTCGATCAGTACTGGGAAGACGGCCCGCAATTGACCGGCTGGGGCGCGGTAGTCGCAAAATACCCTGATGGAACTCCGGCGGTCGTTCAAGGGACGTTCGGCGACGGCTGGGTGATCCTCACAGGCGTTCATACGGAGGCCACCGAAAGTTGGCGGCGCGGAATGACGTTCAACACACTCTCGAGTACGGACAATGCTTTCGCCGCGACACTTATCCAAGCAGCACTGAATCGCACATCGCTTTCCCACTTCTAGTGGACCGTACACGACAGTTGTAAAGCATTAGGCGATCCGTCGTGAGGGATCGGCATAGGACCAGCGGACGGGGGTCGCATCCGTGTTGTACCGACGAATGTAGCGCAGGATCTTCCGGCGCAGATCGGCAACCGATGTAAAGATGCCGCGCGCCAGAATGTCCCGTTCGATTTTTGGCGAACCAGAGCTCGACTTGGTTCAGCCACGACGAATAGGTGGGCGTGAAATGCAACTGCACCTGGGGATGCGTGGCCAGGAACGTGCGCACCTTCTGCGTTTTGTGCGTGGCCAAGTTGTCGAGAATGATGTGAATCTCGCGTCGCACCAAACAGAATCGCGCAGGCAAAAACCGAACTGGCGGCGTTCCGAATGGAGCGCGGCAGCGGGAACCCCCTGATCCTGACCGAACGTCATTCGCTGCGGAATTGGCGCACCAACGCGACTGAATGAGGACCTCAATCGCTCGATCTCGACGGGTTCTGGCTTCGCAGGTAACGACATTCAGGAACAAAACTGGAACACGACATCTATATTTTAGCTGTAAGTCTCTATCAAAAGACAACTTAGTATTGGCGGAGAGGGTGGGATTCGTTCCCATGAATCCCGGTCCCCTCAACAATTTAGGCCTGTTTTCAAGCGCTCAAAACTCCAGAAGCGCTCAAAACCTGAGTATCAGGTACAAAACAGGTACAGCGGCTACGACGCCTTCCGCTCACGCCGAATGGCTTGATGCAGGTCCCAGTCGGCCTGCAGCCGCATCCAGAGTTGCGGTGAAGTCTTCAGCAGCCGCGACAGTCGAAGCGCAGTGTCCGCCGTGATGCCGCGTTTGCCAAGGACAATCTCGTTCAACCGGTTGAGCGAGATGCCCAACCTCTCGGCGGCCTGGATCTGCCCCAACCCGAGAGGCTTGAGGTATTCCTCCAGCAGGATCTCGCCTGGCGGAATCGCGGGACCGAGCCACTCAGACTCCCTAGTGAGCTGCTCGGGTAGTCCGGGTTCACGACAACCAATGAACCGTTACGGGCGGCTTCCCTGCTGTTGGCGCTTCTGATCGACGGCAAGCGTGCGGCTGAAGAAGGGAATCACGTGATCCTGAAACCGAATGGCGACATTGCTCGTGTGTGTGCCCGAATAGATCTCGAACTCGTGCGCAATCGAATAACTGGCGAGCACATCGTGCAGCTTATCAGTGTCCGTCCTGAGGCCGTCCTGATCGCCGACGTCGATCGCGATCCCGCGATACTGCCGCAGGTTCGACACATACTGATCGATGAAGGCCAGCGGTGCATTGGCCGCCCACCGGGGAGGACGGCCGGTTAGTTGGCGCCAAACGGCAAGTCGAGATACAGCGGCGGGTTGTTCAGATTGGGCGACCATGCCGCGGCGGACGCGAGCTGGGCGCGAAGCCCGAACGACAGCTTCGTGGAGTCGGCCGGCGTTTTCACCGCCGCGAGCGCCTCTTTGTTCGCCGGGTTCGCCGGCCCGGCGCCCCGCGCCGACAAGCAGCAGGGACTCATGATGTACAGGCTGCCGAAGACGTCGGCGTGCTTCATGCCGATGCGGGTCGCGCCATAGCCACCCATCGAATGCCCCACCAGCCCCCTGCTTTTCCGATCCGCAATGGTCCGGTAGCGGGAGTCGATGTAGCGAACCAGGTCGTGTGCAATGAACGCCTCGAACTCGCCGGTCGTGACCGAGCTCGAGTACATCGAGCCGTTGTGCACGGTCTTCGAGTCAGGCAGGACGACCAGCGCCTCCCTCGCACCCTTGGCGAACGCTCCCTCGATCGTTTGCGGCACGTGAATTTCCTCCGACCATTGCGCCGCACCGATCGAATAGCCGTGGAGCGCGTAAATCACGGGATACCGCCGCGTCCGTTCGCGCGAATAGCTTGGCGGCAGAAACACGATGACGTCTCTGTCGACAGCATTCCCTTCCAGGTTGCCCTCGAGCGCCGCGCCATGAACGGTGATGCGCTCAACCGTGACCGGTCTCGCGCCGTTGACAGGCTCCGGTACGTTTGTCTTCACCTGGCCGATGAGAAGGGCGGAAGTCGCAAGCGCCGCCACTGTGGCGGACGCGATTCTGAGGGCGAGCATGTGAGTGTCCGTCTACCAGTGCGTGAGCGATCCGTCGGGCCGGCGCTGGGTCGGCCCGGGCGCGGCTTCAGTCATCGCCTCGATGAACGTGAGTTGTTTTTCGTCCACGCTCACGCCGAGTCCGGGCCGTTCGTTCGGCCACACCTTTCCGTTTCTGCATTCGAGGAACTCCGGCATGTACGGCACCGGCCGCTCCCCCTGGTTGTATTCCATGAGCACCTGGCCGGGGAACGCCATCATCGTGTGCATGTGGGCGGCGGTTGCGATCGGCCCCGTGAAGTGCGGGATGATGCCAACCTTGTGCGTGTCGCACACCGCCATGATCTTCAGCATTTCGGTGATGCCGCCGACGTTCGGCAGCGAGGCCCGCGCGAAATCGATGTCCCGCTGCTCGACCAGCGGGCTGAATTCCGCTCGCGTTCCCCACTCCTCGCCGGGCGCGAGGGGCACCGTCGTCAGCAGACGCAGCTTCGGAATCTGGGTTCGGAATTGCTCCTCGCGTACGGGATCCTCGACGCAGAACGGCCGAGAGGGCTCCATCAACCTGCAGACTTCGACCGCCTCATGAAAATCAAACTTCTGATGCAGGTCGATCATCCAGTTGCCATCAGGGCCGACCCCTTCGCGGATTTGCTCGACGGCTTGAATGATGAGCCGGATGTGCGACCTCGAATCGAAGACGGACCCACCGCGGCCACCACCGCCGCCTCGCCCGCCGCCAGGAGCCCCGGCTGCCGGTGCGCCAGTGCTTCGCCCCCGCGCGGCGCCGCCACCCGCCGCTGCACCTCCCGCGCGATCGGTGCTCGGCAGGATGCCGCTGTCCACACGGTAGACGCGATAACCGGCCTTCATCGTCGCGGCCGCACGCTCTTTCAGGCCCATCGCTGCGGCTTCGTCCGGCGGTACCAGACCTTGCGGCAGCCCCGATGTCGCGTAGAGCTCGATGTGCTCGCGCGCCTTTCCACCAAACAGCTGATAGAGCGGCGTATTCAGCGCCTTGCCCTTGATGTCCCAGAGCGCAACGTCGATGGCGCCGAGCGCGTGCAGCCGTTCCTTCCCGGGAGAGTAGAACCCGTCCATGAACGCCGCCTGCCAGATCATCTCGGTGTCGAACGCGTTCTTCCCGATGACGCTTCGCGCCACGTTGCGAACCGTATCAGGCGAGCCGCCCTGCCCGATGCCGGTGATCCCCGCATCGGTGTCGACGAGTACCACCATGTTGCTCTGTGGAAATGCCTGCGGCCCATTCGGATTGTAGTTGGGTGGATAGAAGACGCGAATCTTGGTGATGATCGCCGGCGAGAGACGGGCTTCCGAACGCGCCAGAGCCTGCGATGTGCGGGGTCGCGAGGTCGACACGCCGGCGGGGAACAACGCCGCGGCCGCCGCTGTCAGTGACTTCGTGAACGCTCTGCGATCGATCGTCATAGAGACTCCCCAGCGAAACAACTGCGGGGCAAACTCCTTGAAGCAGCTGTCGTCCTCGTCACGACGCTTCTCCTCTCGAAACGGGTTCTCCACCGCGTAAACCGTGACCGGCTGCTCATTTTGCGCGTGCTGCGTCGCCCCAGTTCGTCAGGCGCGGACCCGGCCACCGATCCACGTTGGCCCGTTGTGCCCAGGCGTCCCACTCGGCCGCGAGCTTTCTGACGACGTCGGGGTGCCGCGCCGCCAGGTCGTTGCGCTCGACCCGATCGGCGGTCATATCGTAAAGCTCCCATCCATCCGGATACCGCGAGACGAGCTTCCACCGGCCCGAGCGAATCGCCCGATTCCCTTCGTGCTCCCAGAAGGTCGGCTGTGTTCGGCTGATGCGGCCTCCGGCGAACGCAGGGCGCAGACTGACACCTTCCATCGGTTGAATGGTCTTGCCCTTGAACTCCCGCGGGTAGCTCGCGGCGGTCACGTCGACGATCGTCGCCATCAGGTCCACCAGGTGTCCTGGCTGATGGTCGATCCGATTGCGACCCCGGATGCCCCGGGGCCAATGGCCGATGAGCGGAGCGGCGATGCCTCCCTCGTGGGTGAAGTGCTTGAACCGCCGGAAGGGCGTGGTCGTGAGCGA
>JBKPCD010000079.1:0-23047 GCA_046727175.1 Acidobacteriota bacterium
GCCGCACTTGCGGCCGCGGCTGAACCCGGTCCCGATTCGGCGAAACGGATTCACCAGCACCACTTCGAGGCGAGCATCGAGGACGTGATTGCCGGCAAGCGGGTGATGCGGCAGTCGCTGTTTGCGGGCGCGCCACTCGTGCTGCCGGAGGCGAACCTCGTCGGCGGCGCGACGGCATCCCACGCGTCGTCGCTCGAGGCGTACGCCCTCGCCGGCGCCGCGCTGCTCGTAGCGCTTATCGCGCTCGCGGTGGCCCTGTTCAAGTGAATTCAAATCATGATGGGCGGATCGGCTGCATTCGTAAACACCGCGGCGTTGCTCGTAACGTGTTCTACTCAAGGCTGCCCGCCACGGCTCACCACGACCTGCGGACAAGATAGTACGTGCTCACGCCGGGATCGTCGTGAACGTCGACGAGCACGAAGCCGTGGTCCGCAACCAACCTTCGATAGCTGGGAACGGCGTAATAGTGAAACGTCACGCCGTTCATCGTGCCTGTAATGCCGGCACCATCGGCGCCATCGATTTCGCCGGCTGTGAAGAGAAACGACGCGCCAGGCTTGAGCACACGCGACACGCTCGCGAACGCTGCGGCCTGATCGCCGCGCGGGAGGTGAAACATCATGCCCCACGAAACCGCCGCGTCGAAACTGCCGTCTGAGAACGGACAGTGGCGAACGTCGCTGCGCACGGCAGGTGTGCCCGGAAGGTTTACCCAAAAGCGCGCGAGCATCCCGGCGGACGTGATGAAGACCGCGACCGGCTTCGCTGCGTGGCGTCGTTTAGAAGGTCGCCCGAAACACAAACTGGATCTGCCTGGCGGATGTGGCCGCTTCGGTGATCGTGCCGAACTGCGGTGTGTTCACGAAACGGTTTGGCGTTCCGTAGTTCACCGTGTTGAAGACATTGAACGCTTCGAGCCGGAAATGGAATCTGGCGGGACCGACAATCGGCAGCTCACGGTCGAGCGCCAGATCGGCCTTCTTCAGGCCCGGCCCCCAGACGCTGTTGCGCGTCGCCGTTCCAAACGTGAACGGCGCGGGCGTCGCGAACGCCGCGGTGTTGAACCACATGTCCGCACTGGGATTGTCGAGTTCCGGCGACACGCCCGGCACCACGTTCGCGCGAATCGGATTCACGTTGAGGAGCGCGCCCGCATTCGCGGTATCGCCGAAAACGCTGATCGTGAACGGGAATCCGCTCTGCCACTGATAGATCAGCGACGCCTGCCACCCGCCGAAGATGCCTCGAACGATCTTTTCCCCTGTCGTCGTGCCTCCCGAAGCGGAGTACGGCACCTTGTAAATGACGCTGCTGACGAACCTGTGACGAATGTCGCATCCGGCCGGACCCCAGTCCGCGCCGGGATCGAAGCTGTTCTGCGGCACTTCCGCTTCATTGGCGGGTGAACGGAACGTCGGGGAATCCGTGTAGCTCCTGGCATATGTGTAGCTCGCCAGGTAGCTGAGTCCATTCGAGAACGCCCGCTTGGTGAGAATCCAGGCAGAGTTGTACTGCGATCGCCCGCTGCTCTCGAGCAGATTGATCGGTCCCACTGGGAACGTCATGCTCTGCACGGTTACTCCGGGAGGAAGCGGGCCGAGCTCGGTTCCCGGCGCGAACGAGATCGTCTGATACGGACGCCGCGGCTGCACGCCTCCGGGACCCGGCTGAGCGTTGTTGACGAGACGCGATCGATCGAGGCTCGATCCCCACGCGCCCAGGTAGCCCGCCTGGATCATGGTCGTGTCCGTCAGCCGCCGTTCGTAGCTGACGCTCGCCTGGTCGATACGCGGAATCTGCAGGTGCATATCGATTGCGGTGAAGCCGACGAGCGTACGGCCGAGCACCGCCGGACCAAACCCGAAGCTCGTGACCGTCGGATTCGCTGCGTTGTTCGCCAGAATCTCCGGGAACACCAGCGGCACGTTGTGTACCTGGTTGCACCACAGGTTCATGTCGGGATACGAGTAGAAGATCCCGGCGCCGGCGCGAAACACATTCTTCGCGTCGTTCGGGGCCCAGGCAACGCCGAACCGCGGGGCGATGTTGTTCTTGTCGGTGAACACCAGCCCCTTCGGAGACCCAAGCTGCCCGCCGACGAATGCGATCGGCTTTCCACTGCTGAAATCGAGGTTCGTCAGGATCTTGCTGATGTCGTGCAGCGGCGTCTGCAGCTCGTAGCGCAGGCCCGCATTGATGGTCAGCGCCGGGCTGACGCGCCAGTCGTCCTGAATGAACCAGTCGTAGGTCCACTGGCGCATCTTCATCGACGGCGTTCCCGCCTGGCGCTGCGCGAGCGCCGGCAGTCCGAGCAGGAAACTTGCGAGCGCGTTGCCTGTTCCATCCGCGAGCGACGTGCGGCTCGTGAGCGGCGACGTGAACTGGAAGTAGCCGCGGTTCTGAAAGAACCCGAGCATGTCCCAGTTGAATTTGCGCGCGTCGCCGCCGAACTTGATCGAGTGGTGGCCGACGCTCCACGTCACCCGTTCGCCGATCTGAAAGTTGTTGTTCCAGTACTGACACGGCGTGCAGAGCAACGAATCGCCGATCGGGTCGTAGCCCTGGATGTCGAACAGCGGCAGCCCGAACGCGTCCGCGCCGCCGAAGCCCACGCCGGGAATGCCGAGCTGTCCAATCAGATCGGTGCCGTTGGCGGATTCGCCGTAGCGATGCAGCCGCATGCGCGCGAATCCGAACCGGGTCTCGGTCACGATCCGCGTCGTCGCGGGCCGCAGCAACGTCGCCGTAAGGTTGTGGACGCGGTTGTCGTGATACGCGCCAAAGCCCGGAAGATTCTGCGGCGTGAAGCCGGTCTCGTCGCTCTGGCTGTACCGGCCAAACACCGAGGTGCCGTTGCCCCACGATCGATCGAGACGGACGTTGTAGGCGTTGTTGTTGAAGATGTGCGCGCGCGTGTCGAGATAGTTGTCTGTCGGATCGTCACGGTTCGGCTCGACGACGTAGTTCTGGAGGACCTGCCGCGCGATCGGGTTGATCCGGTTGGCGGGGATCTGATTGCCCGGAAACTGATCGCGGATGAACTGCGGGTTCGCCGCGCCGATCGGCAGCGCCGGATTGAACGCGGGATTGTTCCTCGTCGTCTGCGGATCGTAGATAGCCGGGTAGCCTGAGAAGTCGCCGGAGCGGACGGCCATGTCGGGGACGAACATGATGTTCGACATGTGCTGCGTCGTCCGAAGGCCTTCATAGCCTCCGAAGAAGAAGAAGCCGCGGCCCGCCGCCCCGCCGAACGTGCCGCCGAACTGGTTTTGCGAGAAAGGCGGCAGCTCGTCGGGGTTCGTGAATTCCGGCGAGTCGAACTTGCTGTTGCGAAGGTATTCGTAAAGAGAACCCCTGTACTTCAGCGTCCCCGATCTCGTGACGACGTTGATCTGCCCGGTGCCCGCGCCGCCCAATGCCGCGGTATACGTTCCCGTCTGGATCTGGAATTCGCGGATCGCGTCTGGCGGCAGACTGATGACGAACGTGTTGAAGCTCGGGTCCGTATTGACCGTGCCGTCGAGCAGATAGATGTTCGCGTTGGGACGTCCGCCGCTGATCGCGATCGCGGAGTTCTGACCGGGCCGCCAGTAGAGCGGGCTCATGTCGCCCATTTGAGCGCCGTGCGACGTGTGCGCGCCTGGTACGAGCAGCGCAAGCTCCAGGAACTGCCGGCCGTTCAGCGGCAGCTCCGATACCTGCTGCTGATCGATCACTTCACCGAGGCTGGCGTCGCTCACATGCAGCAGCGGCATGGTCGTCGTCACCTCTACTTGTTGCGCGACGGCTCCGGCCTGCAGGACGACGTCCAGCCGGACGCGCTGATTGACGGCGATCGAGACGTTCACCGCCTTGGGCGCGAAGCCGACTAGTTCGATCCGCATCTTGTAGTCGCCGGGGAGAAGACCGGCAAACTCGAACGCACCGCTTACGTCGGTCGTCACGGTTCGGGAAAACGTGTTCTCGGTTGCGGCCAGCGTGACGGCCGCGCCGGGAACAACGAGGCCTTGCTCGTCGCGCACCGTGCCGGCCAGCGATGCCGTGCTTCCTTGCGCATAGACGGAAACAGGTATCAGCGAAAGGCACACGACCGTCATCAGTGCGAGCTTGTTCCCTAGAGCCATAGCTGTCCGCTCTGAGCCGAGGTGAGTCAGGAAGCGTCGAAAACTCTATGGGCGGGACCGGACGGTGACAATAATGTGATCGTACTAATGAGGCATCCCGCGCCAAATATGCCGCGCGTCTGTATTCCGCTGAAACTCGTGCGTGCAACTGGGAGCGGTCACGGTAGGCCTGATCGGTCCCACGGCTCCGATTCGTGTCGCCGACAACCTAACAGTCAGCGGGCTCAACAAATTCGTGCCGGCGCTCAATTTTCGACTTCGACCACCAGGATTTTCGATCGTCCACGGCGACCCATGACGCGTGCCGGTCGGGGTTTTGATACAGGCTCTAACGTTTATCTCACGCTCTCCCTTGGTGGCAAATCGGCGTGCAGCTTCGTGCGCCAACTGGCCGCAGCCGTTCTCGACGAACTTCACCGAAAGGCCGGAAGTCGAGATCGCAGCGCTTGTCTCTGCTGAAAACTCGGTTCTCGTTGCCAGCATTTGATGTTGCCGGGCGCTGTGGGTACGCTTGTCGCCGATGACGGCGCCTTCGTTTCTTTCCTTCTGACGGTCCGAAGCCTTGACGTGCGTTCGTCGACCATCTACGGCTTCGAGAGAACGGCCTGGTTCCCTTGAACCGAACCGGCCTCGGCTTCGGTGAGTCACCGGAACATTGCAGATCGAGTTTTTGGAACGCACAGCTTCTGCATTGCTGGTGGCCTGCGACGGCGATCCCGAGGGCGTTGAGCACGGCATTCAATGTGACGGTCTGGTTCGTAAGCAGATCATCATCAACGCCGCCTGGGACGCACAGATCTTCCCTCCAGCCGTCACGAACTCATTATTCCCTGTCGGGGCTGCGTTCAAGTGGCGCATTCGTCCCACGAATCTGACCGGTTCACGCTCTTTAACGGTGTGACGCAGCCAGCTTCATCAGGCTAGACAAATGGAAGGGCTGATCTCGGCTTTGCAGATTGCGCGGGTTACGGTGGCTGTCCTCGAACCGGGATCGCGCCCGAAAGGCCGCCTTCTGAGGAAGCTTCGCCTTCAGAAGAAGCAGCTCTCCTCGAAGAGTTGTTGACATCGTCAGAACATCCCGAGAATGAACGCAAGGGCAGCAGGCACTTCGAAGATAGCAGCAATCGCTGGTTCTTTCCACGCCGGACTCGGTCAGCGCTGTCCGTACCGCGGTCGTCTGCAATTGTCCTGGGCAACCGGACGGACGTCGCCGTCCGCCCCTTCAGGGGCCCCACGTCACGCTGGACTGCCGCCAGCGTCTCGTCGTACCGACGTCGAACCCGCAGTGCGGTGCTACACTTCACGCGCCATGCAGTTCACATTCGCCCTTCTCTTCGCCTTGGCGGCATCCTTCCAGGGGAAAGCGCCCGCCGTGGAACCGGGATTCACGAGTCTGTTCAACGGAAAGGATGTGACCGGGTGGCAGATCGGTGGTCCGCCGGAGTCCTTCACCGTTCGCGACGGCGCGATCGTCGCGAGCGGGCCGGCCAGCCATGCCTATTACGACGGTGCGTTTCGCAATCACCGCTTCCGCAACTTCGAGTTGCGGCTTGACATCATGGCCCGCGCAGGAGCGAACGGCGGCGTCTATGTCCTCACGGAATTCGAGCCGGTAGGCGGCAACGAGCGGGCGTCCGGCCGATTCCCGTCGAAGGGTTTCGAGGTGCAGGTTTACAACGGCACCGGCGGCCCGCGAACCGGCAGTCTCTACCATGTCGTCGATCTCGACGAGGCCCTCGTCAAAGACGAGGAGTGGTTCACTCAGACAATCATCGTTAACGGTGACACGATCGTGGTGAAGATCAACGAGAAGCAGGTCGTGAACTGGACGCAGCCGGCCGATTGGAACGGTGGGCGCGAGGGACTCGGCCGGAGAATCACTGGTCCCGGCACGATTGCGCTTCAGGCCCATGACGCGACGAGCGCCGTCCTCTACAAGAACGTCCGTATCAGGCCGCTCGACTGATTCATCACGCGTGGAGTCCTTGGATACGGATTCGTCACGCGATCACACCTACAGTCGCTGCCATCGTGAGGATGGCGGCTCGCCGTGACAAGAGATGGACCGCCACAGCGTTGCGGATCACTTCGGCGTCACCAGGACCTATCCGCGACGGCGACCCAAACATTCGCCAGTTGGAACCAGACTCGCAACTGGGTCAGTAGCTCGAGGCGCTCAGACAGGCGGTCTGAGGCAGGTGGCCGCCCGTAACTGTTTACGACGGTGCGAGCTCGCGGCTACGGTCGCGAACTGATTCTGGCGAGGAGCGCCGCGAGCGCCTCGTCGCGCGTTCCTCGGCCGGCCAGGTACGGCAGCCACGTGTCTTCGAGCGGCGCTTTCAGGCGGAGGAGCGGCTCTGGCGCGCCCGAGGATCGGCCGTTCCAGATCCCGAGGGTCTCGACCGTGCGAACGTACGTTGGATCGAGGCGGCGAACAGCCTCGCCAGCCGTCACCCAGATCAGGGCGTGCGGCAAGTCGACGGGTACAGTCGCCTTGACTGCCTTCGCCTGCGCGCCGAGGAGGGTGTACACCTGGCCGTCCCACTGGTGCATCCCCTCGTGAAAGAGTCCCTCGAGACCGCGAAGGCCGCCGTTGCCGGGATAACCGCTGGCAATGACGAGCACACCACGCGCGGACGAATAGGCACCCGCCCAGTTCGAGAAGCGTGCCGCATGCACGGCAAAACCAGAAACGGGCCACTGCAGCCCGTACGCCCTGGTGATGAAATCGAGCACTGCCTGGCCGTGCTGCGCGACGAGCGCCTCCATCGATGCCCGCCAAGCCCGATTCGCGGTGCGATGCGCGGGCCACCATGCTTTTCGGTAGGCCGGCGCCGCGCGTTCGAGCGCCTGCCGCACCGGCGCGTCAATCGCCACGCCCGCCAGCGTCGGCGCATCGTCGGCATCTGCCAGCGTCGCGGTGACCGTCGGCATCGGGTCCTCGCGGATCGCGTCCTTCAAACTGAGTCCGGACGCGTAGGAGGTCACGGCGTCTTTCCACGTACTCTGCTCGTCGGCGGTCAGCGTCCTGAGGCCGCGCTCGGCCTCGGCCGGCGCGTCGGCGGCCGCTTCGCGGTTTGCGTCGCCGGTCTTCGCCTGCGCCCGACCCACCACGTAAAGGAAATGATGCAGGTTCAGCCAGAATTCGTCGGTCTCGATCCGGAAGATGGTTGCGAGCGGCACCGCCTGCGGCGGCGTGAAGGGCTTCGGGCTCAACGCTGAAGCCATCAGCGGCCCAAGCGAGACCACACCTACATCCGTCAGCAACAGTAGGGCAGCCGCGGCGATGGCTAGTTTCATTGTCGCATTCGACGTCGTAGAGCCCCGGCTGGCCGGGTACACGCGCCTGCCAAGGCGCTTCGGCGATGGTTCGCTCCCGATCATCGGGGTGGACGAAATGCACATACGGTTCGGCAAGCTTCGATCGAGAAGCCAAGGGTTCGTACGAACGCAGGGTTAAGTCGTTTGAAGTACCCGTCGAAGCCTGCGATGCACAACATGTCGAGAGATAGAGTAAAAAAGCGATCGCGCTCTTCCTGCGCCTCTCGGCGCTCAACCTCCTGCCAGGTTTGAACTGCCGTGGCGAGTTCAGTGGCCGAGCTGAAGCGATCGGTCGAGCTCTTGGCGAGCGCACGGATGCAAATGACTTCCAACGCCGGAGGAACGTCCCGCCAGTGCTCCCGCGGCAGCGGCGCCGGTTCTTCACGAACTTTGCGTAGGCCGGCCACTCACGCATCCCGAGTTGATGTACTACACGCGGCTCGATCGGCGTAACGCTCTCGAGCTGCGTCATCAGGAGGTCGTAAGGATGTTTCGCGGCATCGTGAGCCGAGGTTCGTGCCTGGTGTGACGTGCGTCGGTCAGCGGATCGAGGAACGCCGGCGGGATGGACACGGTCACGGGCTCATACCCGACAAGAGCCAGATGCTGCCCTTCACGCTCTGCATGGGAAGGACGAGTCTGCCACTGGCCACGCCGATCTCGGCATTGCTCATATCGGGATCAATGCGCCAATCGGGCGAGCTGAAATGCGTGACTTGAAACGGCTTCCCGCTCTGCGCGCCGCGCGCCGGGTCGATGGGCACGCCCCACAGGTTGAAGTAGCCGTCAGCTCCCCGTGAGAGGAAGTACAGCGTCCGCCCATCCGGTGACCACCGGGGCTTGTCGGGCCAGACATGATCGTCCAAGATCCGCGTCCACGTCGTGGCGTGATTGCTGCGCTCGGCAACGATGCCGACCTCGACGGTGCCCGGGTTGCGCATACGCTGCGCGACGAAACTGACCCACTGGCCATCCGGCGAGTAGCGAGCCTGCCAAAAGTTCACGCCGCTTGACTCGAGTATCACTCGCTCGGGTCGCGTGGCCATCATGGGACCGATGGGCCAGATCGCCAACACGTATTGGTCCATACGGCCCTGTTCGCGCCAGGATCCGAGAACGGCCTTGTCGTCCGGTGCCCAATCCCAAGGAACCATTCCGCCCGGTACCCACCGGCTCGCCAGATGTTCCCTGCCGTCGAGGTCGCGAACCGCCAGAGCCCATTCACGTCTGGTGGCGGGGGTTTCCCCCGTGGGGCTTGATCCGGTGCGTCTCAGTAGATAGACGACCCTGCGCCCGGTCCGGGAAATCACGCCGCCCCACTCTTCGGCGAGGAACGTCGTGCGGCCGGTGGTCAGGTCGGTGTAAGAGAGCCGGAACTGGTTTCTCCCCGCCTCACGCGCACCATAGCAGAGAGCCGATCCGTCAGCCGCGAGACTGACAGAGACGATCGAGAGATCGTCGTCGGTCAGTGCCCTGCCGTCGCCCGTGAGCCGGGCGCTGTTGGCCTCGAACGGGAACAGCCAGGCGCGGGTCGACGCCGGCGCGCTCGTGAATGCCACGCGCGTCCCGTCTGGCGAAACGGCGGCGGCCTGGCCGCTCGCTGGCGCCGTGGTCAGCCGCTCGGGCGTTCGCCAACGCAGGCTCACTGGTTCGACTGGCACACGCCATAGGGTCGGCACGCCGTCACTGAAGGCTTCGACGATCAACGCCGTTCCAGTCGGGTTCCAACTGATGTTTCGGATGACGTCGGGTTCGAGCAACCCGAGCGGCGCGGCAGCGCTCGTATCGACGGCATTCAGCCGGCTGTGGGTTCGATCGGCGACGAAAAACCCGGCCGCCACCCCGGGCCCGAAGACGGAGATCCGACCCTCGGGATGGATCGCGCTCGCGATCCAAATCGTGCGACTGAGTTCGGTCTCGAGAATTCGGCGGGGGGCCTCGCCGCCGTCGGCTGCGACGATGAACGCCGCGCGGGGCATGTCGGTATCCACGAACACGACCTCGCGGCCATTGGGCATCCACGCGGGGCGCCGTCCGTCTGGCGCGATTCGCCGCACGGGACCACCTTTGAAATCGACCGTGAAGAGGCCACCGCCGTCATCTTCGGAACGAAGGACGAGACGTTGGCCATCGGGCGACCAGGCCGGCTGCGTCTCGTCAGCCGGCGAACTCGTCACCCGCATCGGATCGCCGCCGTCGATGCTCTGCATCCAGATGTCGAAGTTCCCGTCTCTGTTCCACGCGTAGGCTACCCGCCTGCCGTCGGGTGACCAGCTCACGTCGGTCTGCAGACCCGCGCCGTAGGTCAGTCGCGTCAGGTTGCGCAGGGGCGACGACGGGGTGCCGGGGATGACCGGTGCCGAGCGCCTGGACGCGATGTAGAGTCCCGTACCCAGGAGCGACAGCACAATCGCCGCCGCCACACCTGCGTAAATGACCGTCCGGCGCGCGAAGGGCGCGGGCCCCCCGAGCGCCGCAGTGGAATGCGGATCGCCGTCTGCCAGGTCATCGCGTGGTGAGGCCTCGTCCGCAATCGCGCGGACCTCCGCGACGAAGCGATAGCCTCGCCGGGCAACCGTCGCGATGAACCGCTGCTCGCCCGGCACTTCGCCCAGAGCCTTCCGCACCTCGAACACGTTCTGAGTGAGGTTCGCCTCCTCGACGGCCGTATCAGGCCACAGCCGATTCATCAGCTCCTCCTTCTCGAGGAGCCGGCCGGCGTGCTGGACCAGCAGCACCAGCGTATCGAGCGCCTTGGCCTTGATGGCGATGGGTCCGCCGTCCCGCATCAGCAGGTGGCGTTTCGTATCGATGCGGAACCGGTCGAACTCGTAGAAACGAACCAGGTTGGACGCACGCTCAGCCCCGCTGAGAAACGCTGAGGGTTTCTGAGTGTCCCGCTGAGGACTTGCGTCGTTCGTCACGCCTAGCTTCCCCCGACACGGAATCTGGTTCGCGCGCCCGGCGAGCGGGCACTCCGAATTCTAGCGTGTCCGTCGTGAGCCGAGGGGGGACGATATGGTCGAGTTGATCCTTGCAATCCTGGTGGCGGGTTCGACGCCGGTGACGAACGAGACGGATCGGGATCTGATCGCACTACGCGTGCGGGCCTACGCCGACAAGCAAGTCGACGAAGCCACGGTACGGCCCGCGTTGAAGGTGGCGGAGCACCTGTTGGCGTCGGCCGGACTCGTCGTTGCATCGCGTGTGTGTGACATGGCGCAATCGTGCCCGGTCGAGGTCACGCCGGTGCCGGAGATCGTCGTCATCCTTTCGTCCCATGATCGGCAGAACCGCCGCGAGAACTGCGGTATTGCCGCTCACGGCGCACGCTCCTCGGCGGGAACGGTGATCGTCTCGGTCCCCTGCGTGGCCGGCGTCGCATTCCGACTGACTCGCCGGGCGGGAACCGGCACCAACCCGCTGCTCGCGATGCCGAGGCATGACGACCTCGTCGGAGCAATCGTGGCCCACGAGATCGGTCATCTGCTCGGCATCAGGCATGCGCTGGCAGGTCTGATGCGTGCAAGTCTGGAAGCCGACGACATGATCGCGCTCAGAAGGGGGAAGCTGCGCTTCAGCCCGGCGGAGGCGAGCAGGATGCGGATCGCAGCCTTGTTGGCTGGGGAGGATCGCCTACGCTCGTCGGCCGCGGGATCCCGTCACGATCCGTCGCGGTAATGAGGATGTTGGGAGACCGGAAGCGCGGCCTGTCGCACCGCAGGGGCGGGTCACGCGACTGCACAGCGGGCGGGACGCGATCAGGCGTCGAGATCGGGCGCGACGACCGACGCGTGGTCACGCACGTAGAGCTTCGTACGGACGGCGTCATCGGTGTCCAGGCAATTTTTCAGGCGCGCCACCTGCGACCGCACGTCAAAGCCTTGTGACGTGTCCCTGGTCAGCGCCAGCGAGCCGTCTTTTTCGAGGCGATCAGCTCGCCATCGGCCAGCGGCAATTAGGCCTGCGCCAGCCGCGCGGCCTGCCGGGCCACCTGACCATGTTGACGTTCACGGTGGTCATGGGCGCGGACCGTTGAAGGCTAGTTGCGGACATCCAGTCGCTTGGGGGCCGCGTGACGTACCAGTTACTTAGCGTGGCGAGATCATTTTCCACTCAGGTACAGCACGTTCGGTGCGCCGGACCTTGCCAGCGCGATGTCGAGAAACGTGTCGCCATTGACATCGCCCAGTGCGAAGCCGTACGCGGATCCTTTACGATCACTGAACTTGACTTCGGTGAACGTGTGTCCGCTTCCATCGTTGAAAAACACGGCGTGAGGCCCTGACGTGTATCCGAGCACGATGTCCGGGCTGCCATCCTTGTTGAGGTCTCCGGCGGCAAGCGCGTACGGCGTCCTCGCGGGGTCAGCGATCCGAAACCCGGTAGTGAGGTGTCCCTTCCCATTATTGAGAGAGACAACCAGCGAGGATGCTTTCTCGTCGCCGACAGCGAGATCGAGCGACCCGTCTCGGTTGAAATCCGCGGCCGCGCCAACGCGCGCCGCGGCGTCGGGTGGACCGAACGGCGTGGTTCTCGAGAAACCCGCCTTGCCGTCGTTGAAGTAGATGCGACTTTGCCCGCCGTCGCGGCTCGGCACTGCGAGATCGATGAATCCATCCTTGTCGAAGTCGCCCGCGACAATGCTCGTGGCCGACTCCGCGGGAATCTTGATGCAGTCGCGCGCGAAGCGTCCACCGCCTTGATTGAGGCAGGCGAAACTCGGGCCCGGCCGATTGGCAGCGATGACATCGATCATTCCATCGCCATTCAGATCGGCGACTGTCGCGTTGCGCGTGGACCATTCAGCCACGCCCCACGTGCCGGTGACGGTGAAGCGACCTTTCCCGTCGTTCAAGTAGACGAGCTTCTTGTCGGGCGTGTCGTTGCTTGTGAGTACATCGAGGTCACCGTCGCCATCGAGGTCTGCCAACGCCGCCGTGTAGGTTCGATCCGGCGTGGGCCCCAGGTCAGACGCCACGAAGCCGCCTTTCCCGTCGTTGATCAGCACGCGATCGAGGAGCGGCGTATGCCGCCCTTTCGCGAGCACGATGTCGAGATCACCATCGCCATCAAGGTCGCCAAGACTCACGTTTGCCGAATCCTCCGACGTGGTTTCGAGATTGACGACTGTGTTGAAGTTGCGCAGAACTGGTGCACACTGATCGCCCATCACCACCACGGCCAGCACGACGACGACCCCGCCGAGGAACTTCGGCATAAGAGCTAGTTCTTTCTCAAGGAAGGGATTGAGTTGTCGCTGCCGCGTTGAGCGCGGTTTTGGGGAATTCGTCA
This sequence comes from Acidobacteriota bacterium, assembly GCA_046727175.1. Lineage (GTDB taxonomy): Bacteria > Acidobacteriota > Vicinamibacteria > Vicinamibacterales > 2-12-FULL-66-21 > JBKPCD01. The sequence continues at coordinate 12,744 of JBKPCD010000079.1, forward strand.
TTGCGCCACTGCCGGGCGGCAGATCAGAGCCCAGTATACGCGCGCCACACACCTGGCGTGTCTGCGTAGACGAAGACAGCTGCGTTCACGCCGGCCGCCATCCAGCCTTGCGAGATCCCGGCGCTCACCAGACAAAGACTCCGGACTCCGACGCCGTAAGCCAACCAACGTCCTTGGCCAACCCCAAGGACGTACACGCCAGGACGAGTATGCGAGTGCCGCCAGGACCGCTCGGACGAACACAAGAAACGTCCAGGTCCACTTTTGGAATGCGGCCAACATGATCGCGCTGCCGCCAGAGACCGCAAGCGCCGCACGGACGTTGTCGGAGGCGACGCTCCCGACTGCCATTACGAAAGAGGCACACACGCCGGTCGCGTGCACGGGGGAAGCGCGCGAAGGAAAGCCCACCAACGGTCGCATCCTGTGGACCAGTTCTTCGACCCAGACCCACGACCGATTGCTCCTGTTAGTCGCCAGTTGTTTTTCGATCAATGGGCCCGGGGATCGAAGGTCACTACGGCGTGAGGACGTAAGCGCCTCGGCTTCAGCATAATGGTCCGGGCGTGAAGGGTGCGTTTACAGGGATCGCGTTCGGGCGTGACCACACCTGGCGTGTTCGGCCTCGTGAGTTGCGTTCCGCCGCGTAGAATGGCTCCAGTTGTGCGCTACATGCCGGAGGGGTCGTGATCCTCTCGCTCGGATACCTTGTAATTCGGCGCATTCATTGATCATTACAACAGTCATCGACCTCACCGCAGCTTGGACCTCGCGCCGCCGAACGGCCGACCGGCGATTGAGAAGTGGACCGGCACGCACCCGATCGTGGTAATACGCCGCGACCGCCTCGGCGGGCTGCTACACGAGTACGAGCGAGCGGCTTGAGACCGAATTTGCGCCATCGGCGACAATCAACAAAGACTTCGACGATTCTCCGGCAGCGAGCGTTGACGCGCGTCCCCTGTCCAGACTATATATAGAGTGGACAAGGCAAATGCCTCCGCGAGAACAAGCTCCGCAACTCCTGCCCGGAACCCTGTTCATGTTGGTGCTCCGCACCCTCGCACGAGAGCCTTTGCATGGATACGCCATCGCCCGGCGGATCAAGGACGCGTCCGCAAATGGGCTCGTGATCGAGGATGGCTCGCTCTATCCGGCCTTGAATCGGATGCTTGTCAAAGGATGGGTGGCTGCGGAGTGGGGGATTTCCGAAAACAATCGCCGCGCCCGGTTCTACCGGCTCACCGCCAAAGGCCGCAAACAACTCGCATCGGAAACGAAAGAGTTCGAGAAGGTCGTCGGAGCGATTCAGCTCGTCATGCGTACGGTGTAGATCAGGAGGCTGCTGTCGATGGCCACCCTCAGCGAATGGATGAATCGCCTCCGTTTCCTGGGACGCCGCTCGCGATTCGACGACGATCTGGATGTCGAAGTCCGCTTCCACATCGAGAGCCGCACCGCGGAACTCATCGCAGCGGGCCTGTCTGCGCGGGATGCCGCAACGAGAGCGCGTGCGGAATTCGGTTCGATCGCGCGCGCGGTCGAGGACTCTCGAGCGGCGTGGCAATTTCTCTGGATTGAAGATCTGGCCGGCGATCTGCGCTATGGGTTTCGGATGTTCCGGCGCAGCCGCGGATTTGTAATCACCGCCGTCGTTTCGCTGGCGCTGGGCATCGGGGCCAACGCGGCAATTTTTAATGCTCTTTACACCCTCCTCTGGAAGCCGCTGCCGGTTTCCAAGCCCGAGGAGTTGGTATCGATCCGGCTTTCGTCCAGCTCCGGCCTACGGGATGTCCCGACGGTCGGCTTCGTTCGCCAACTCCGGAGCGCGGGCGTGTTTGAGGGTGTCTCCGTAACATCGGCCGACGGCCTCAGCTTTTCTTATGACGACCGCGCCGAACGTGTTCAGGGTGAAGTCGTCTCTGGAAACTACTTCGATGTATTGGGAGTGCGGCCCATCATTGGCCAGCCATTTACGCCGGAGGTGCGGAGTGGCCACTGGGCGGCGGAAGCGGTGCTCTCGTACAGTTTTTGGCACCGGCGGTTCGGCAGCGACCCCGGCGTCATTGGCCGAACCATCCGGCTGAACACGTATCCATTCACAGTCGCCGGCGTCTCTCCGCCGGGATTTCAAGGACTCGGGCGAGGCGCCGATATCGAGGTCCGCATTCCGATTCTGCCGGACGGTCGAGAGCTTGCACAAATCGAGCGGATCGGCGCCAGACCTGATCGGAATCTCTACACCTTCGCACGTCTCAAGCCCGATTCCAGCCTCGGGCAGGCGGAAGTCTCTGCCGACGTGCAATTCAAGGAGTATTTGCGCACCACAACGAGCCCGCGGTTCAGGGACAGGGGTATTCAGCACGTCAAGCTGGTTGCGGTAGGAAAAGGCGACAGCGGCGTTCTCCGCCAGTTGCATACGCCGCTCTGCATTCTGTTCGTGTTGGTGGCGCTCGTGCTGCTGATCGCCTGCGCGAATGTCGCCAACATGCTCCTGGCCCGGGCAGGAGCGCGGGCGCGCGAGTTGGCCGTGCGGACGTCGATCGGCGCCGGCCGTTTTCGCCTGATACGCCAGATGCTCGCCGAAAGCCTGCTGCTGTCGCTCTTCGCTGGAGCGCTTGCGGTCGTGATCGGCAGTTGGGTGGCTGGCGCCCTCGTCCACTTTCTGCCCCAGGGCACTTTCAAGACAGTCCTGGACCTGCGCATGGATGCCGTAACTGTTCTCTTTGTTCTAGCTTTGGCCTTGGTCGCATGTGTCACGTTTGGATTGGCGCCCGCTATCCATGCGACACGATTCAATCTTGTCGGGATGTTGAAAACCGATTCTGGTGCGTCGATCGGAGATCTTTCCAGCGGTTGGTTCCGTCAGCTGCTGGTCGTGTCGCAAGTAGCGTTCTCGCTGGTCTTGTTGATCGCGGCCGGTACCTTCCTGCGCACGATGTTCAATCTCTGGCCAACGGAGTTCGGCGCACACCCCGAGGGCGTACTGCTCTTCACCATGAAGCCACAGAGGGAAATCTACACACCCTTGCAGAGGCGAGCCTTGATCGCCGATCTGGTTCGCCGTGTCTCGGGAATACCCGGCGTCGAAGCCGCCGGAGTGGCTGAATACGGCCCGCTGGGCATCCGTATCAGCGAATCGCCGGTGTCGATTGAGGCGGAACCCGGGCATTCGATCCGTGCCGAAACCGATTGGGTCTCGGAGGGATTCTTCGATGCTATTGGGATACCGCACATCGCCGGGCGGGATTTTGCACCGACCGACAAGGTCGGCTCGCCGCTCGTCGTCCTCGTCAATCAGTCGCTGGCCCACCAGCTTTTCGGAAACGCAAATCCGCTTGGCCGCAGCATCCGGTTCACGCAAGAGAAGGACGCCCGTCCGTTCGAAATTGTCGGTGTGGTCGGTGACTCGCGTTACTACGAGATCCATGGCGCACCCCAACCCGCCGTCTGGTTCCCCTTCCAGGACGATGCAGCGCCGTACATGCCCACTCTGCACGTCCGCAGCAGCAGCGCGAATACCGATGCCATGGCGGCGGCGGTCCGGCGTGAGTTGGACGCCCTTGACAGAGGGTTTCCGATTTTCAACGTCAAGACTCTTGAAGTGGGGATTGAAGAATCCCTTGCGCGCGAGCGCATTCTGCGAATCTCTCGGGAGCGGTTGGATCCCTGGCGTTGGCGCTCGCCGCTGTGGGACTCTATGGGATCCTGGCGTATTCGGTTTCGCGGCGAACTCAGGAACTCGGTATCCGGATGGCCCTCGGGTCCAGTGCCCGCTCCGTACTCTGGATGGTGGCGCGGGAGGCGCTTCTCTTGATTGGAGTGGGGAGCCTCGCGGGCATCACACTTTCCGTTGCCGTGTGGCGGCTCCTATCGGAACGAATGCCTGGCGTCTCCCCGATTGACGCTCAGGTACTGATGGTCTGCGCAACGATCATGCTAATTCTTGCCGCCGCCGCTGTAAGCATTCCAGCGATTCGCGCGTGCCGAATCGATCCGCTGATGGCCCTTCGGCATGAATGAATTACCGTGGGACGAGTTACTTCCGTTACCGCAAGATGTGGGGTTCAGCTAAGTCAAATCTTCCCATTACACCGCAGTGGCTAGTAATCCGTGATGCTGGGTCGCGGCGCGCGCGTTTTGATACAGCCTCTAACATTCGCCAATTGGAACCAGGTTGGCCTGTGGCTCGCCAGCGCGACAATCTGCGCTCGACCGCGGTGAGCGCTCCGTGACGCCTGGTTCATTTTGCGATCGAAATCCAAGATCTCCCAGGGCAGTCTGCGACCCGGCCGGGTCCGGGCATCGGCTGTCACATCACGTCCGACGATTGTCGGCGCAAGCTAGTCCCCTGGAACCGTGATGATTCACACAATTCCCGGGCGGGGCATCCCGCCTGGCTGCGTTGCTCATCGCTCACTTATGCCCAATAAACTCGCTCTTCGCGCCTTGCCAGGCGGGCGCCGCGCTTCGGGACTTGTGCAAGTCATCACGGTTCCAGGGGACTAGCTGGAGGGAAACCGATGAAAGGTCATCCTTGGCGACGATCGATCAGCGCCCTCGCGCTGCTCCTGGTGGCCCCGCTGTGCGTGTCATCGGTGATCGGCGCCGGCGTGTCAGACGACCGCGGCGGCGATGGTGGTAAGGCATCGTCAACGCTGATCGCGCAGATTTCCGATACGCCTGGTACCAAAGAACTCAAGGAGCTGTCATTGGCGATCGACACACCCAAGGGCATCGTGTTGATTATCGGCTGCTCGCACCCGGGCATCGAGGCGATTGTCGCCAAGGCGGCCGCGATCAATCCTCGTATTCGCTTGGTCGCTGGCGGATTTCACCTGGTCGCGGCGCAAGATTCCGTCATCGAAAAGGTCGTGGCTGCTCTACACGATACCTACAAGGTTGAGAGGATCGCACCTGGTCACTGCAGCGGTGAGCACACGTTCTCGGCGATCAAGCAGATCTTCGGCGACAAATATCAGTATGCCGGAGTCGGTACTGTTGTGCAGCTCCGCGTCGACGCCGACTCTCGCGCGCTCGGTAGAATGGAGCGGCGACGTTGATCGACAACGAGCCGGACCGCTCCCGTCATGTTGCCCGCCTTTCGGCAAGGCCATGAGCTGACCGTTCACACGACACAGCGTACCCAACCGAAGTCGTGGTTCGATATCAGACTTGGGTTCGGCAGTTCCGAGGCGGTACGTCGTTGGTTCAACTGTAACGAATGCTGGTGAGCCGAATTTCGCGAGTTGGAACCAGCTGGACGAGTGGCTGCGGCAGCGTGAGGGGCTGCGGCGGGTGGCCTGAGACCCGGACGTGGTCAGGCGTCCGAGAGCATACGGAGCGGATTGCGGCTGCAGTTGCTGCCGCTACGTCCGGTAGCTACGCTGAGGTCGACGTTCCGTTCGAGCAGAGGCCGGATCGCGTTTGATCCAACCCGAGTCCGGCCCCGACGGCCAGTCCGCTCACGAACACCATAGCCGCCATAGCTTGGACTCCAACCGCTGGAAAGACTACTGCGCCCGTTGAAGTCAGTACGGAGTGGGTCACCAGTCCGATGACCGCCGCGCTGGCACCGCAGAGTACGACTGTGGCGACTCGAGATCTTGCGTGAAGGCGCCTCGTTACGTTCCCGGTGCCCCAGCCGACCGGGAGCGAAAACAACATTACCAGGGTTAGCCACTCATGGCCGACCACTCGGGTTCGTGGAAGCACGCTGGCGAGAAGACTCCCGGCCACGACGACCTGAAAACACAGGACCGCGAACATGGCGAGGGACGCGAGCGGCGCGACTAGCCGAGCAGGGTCGCGCAAGGCCGCCGCAGCGCCTGTGGCCATTCGTGGGAGTAGTGCGAACACCAGCTGACACCAGAACCAACTTCGCGAGCGGTGCGTACATTCCTCGATGAGATCGCCCGCCAGTGGCTCGTTGTTGTCGAGAAACCAGTTGAGCAGGGCAATCCGCAAACGGGATGTGGCCTTCACCGTCATGTCCGCCCGCTTTCGAGTCCGGGTACGCCTGACCACAGTCGAGTAAAGGCACGCTTGGCCTGTCGGATGGCTTTCATACCCGCCGGCGTCACGCGGAAGTACCGCTTCGCCCTTCCACCACGTTCGGGCGTGGGTGCGCCGACAGTGGACGCCACCAGGCCGTTGGCTTCGAGGCGGTCAAGGCCTGTGTATACCGCACCTAGCATGACGGTTCGCTCGCCGGAGGCTTCGATCTCACGCCCGATCGTGACACCGTACGCGTCGTCCCCCACCCGCAGCGTTGCGAGCAACAGCATCAGTTCAAAGTCAGTCAGGTAGTCACGACCCACGGTTTGCCACCAAAGTGCAGTTGAAAGCCTACTGTGGAGAGCCGATCAGAGGCCACAAGCCTTCCTGAAGTTCTGAACCTCAACCGGGGGCCCAAAGCGCGTGAGCCTGTCGATGCGACGCTTCACGAAATCGGCGTCCTTGCACAGGGATGCTGGAACAGAGGTGGTTGTCATCGCTGCGGGCGGTCCGAGGTAGAGAAAGGCATCGAACTGGTCTTCCATTCGCATGACCTTCCACTCCTCGCGTGGAATCCGAACCAGTTGACCCGCCTTCACGCCGAACCGGCTCCCGTCGCCGAGGCCTCGATCGTAGACCGCGAAGTCGCTCGCTCCCAACGTCGTGCCTCGCACGAGCGCCAGACTCGGCACGCGCCACGACTCGGGCCTTTCCGGCAGTTCCACGCTTCGGTTCAGTGTCCAGATGTTGAAGACTCGCGCAGCGTGATCTCGCTCGAGCAGACTGACGACCGTCTGGGCCTGCCACGCGGACATGTCGTAGTTTGTCGCGATCTGCCGACGCTGCAGATGACCCTGTCCGTACACGACAAGGGCGCGTCGACCGCGATCCAGAACCTGCCGACGAATGAGATCGGCGGGATAGCTGTCGCGAAGTTCGATCCACCGAGCGTGGTCCTGGCGCGAAACAACGTTGTGCCAATCGATTGGGGGATCGCCGGCGACCAGTCGCAATCTTTTGGGTTCGGTGAGTGACGTGTTGGCGGCACGCACAGCTCGGATGAACTCTTCGGCTTGAAGTCCAAGGCTGTTCGCCACGGTATGGTCTTCCCAGGCCTTTCGCAAGATATCCGGGTCAACGTCGTCGCCACGGACGAACCGGTCAATGACATCTTGGTAGCGCGCGCTCGCGGTCTCGATGACGATGTCGTTCGCAACGTCCGGGAAACGCGGATCGCGAACGAGCGAAAGAAGAAACGACTGGATCTGCATGTTGCCGTGCGGGTCCGTCAGCGTGACGACGTCGTGCCTACGGAACGCTTCGACAATGGCGGGGATGGGATCAACTGGCGTCGCGGCGTGTGGTTGTGCATTCTGTGCCGCTCCAGCCGGCGCGAGCACGAGTTGTAGGAGGACGAATCCTCCGAACAAGCGCTTCCTCATACTGTCACTCCGTTCAAGCAGCGGCTCTTCATCACCAGAATATTTATCATAAAGTGTGAACAAATAGACCAAGACGGTCAAGCCCTTGTGTCCGCATGCCCCAAGGGATCTCTTCAATCGAAGTGCCGCTTGGGAAACGCGCGGCCCGACCCCGCTTCAGATAGCGCTCGAAAGCGAGTGCTAGTCGCTCGTCCGGGAACCGGATGACGACGTGGAGTTCCCAAGGCCGGTGATTGCTCGTGTGGCGGCAGATGCCGTCAGTGTGTGCGGCGAGTCGACCCACTGGGTTCGACGTCGAACCTGCGTAATACCGGGCGGGATCGACGCCGCTTCTCAACACGTACGAATCGCCTCATGTCGTCCATGCCCGCCCAAGCGTGCAAAAGCATGACCCCTTTCAAGCTGTTGATGGAGCCCATCGTTTGGTGGCTGGAGCGACGGAGAACGTCGCAGAAGCTGCCGCACGCAGACGGCAGGAGCAAGGCGATTTCTGCGCCCGCTGCTTGCGCCGCCGAAGCGGTCATGATCCTGAGGCCGCAGGACGGTCCGCCTTCGCCGCTATGCGGCTTCGGCGCAACAGCCTTCGCCTGGCTCGCCGAGCCCGAAGCTCACGCTCAAGCGTGGTTCGCGTGAGCGAAGGTTGTCGGAGCGCCCGCCTTCGCCCTCCGGCTCCAGCGCGGCAGCCTTCGCGCGGGCTTTGACGTCATGAGACAAGGTTCGCCTCCTCCGGCGAGCCTAAGGCCATGCCGCGGATCCGCGTCAGCGGCCGAAGTAGCGACTGCGCCGCAGCTGCCACCAGCGACGCCGGCTGCGGCGACGGGGATGGGGGCGGCGGTGGAGATGAAGGAATCGTCGCTGAACGCCGCGGCGCTTGTCAGACTAACCGTGAGTCGTCTCTCAGCCGCCGGTGTAGGATCGCCGAAGCAGCGATCGGCTGCGATGCCGGCACGACCTGTCCGTTTCCGTGGTTCCGCTCCAGTCGATTGAGAACAGGCGCATTCGATCGCCGACGGAGGTGTGATGTCCTACCGAGCTGCCCGTTTGATCGTCGCTTCGGGTCTGGTCCTCTGGGGCGCGACTGGAGTCGAGGCGCAGACCGTCGTCACTCGGCTGTTTCCCGGCATCACGCACATCAAGCGAACGGAGCAGTACCCGCCGTTCCAGTGTCCCGGGTGCCCCGCGCCGACGCCGAACCCGCGCCTGGCGCGGATGAACATCCTGCTCGTCGACCTGACGTCGCCCGCGGTCCACTTCAAGCTGACGCCGCCCGGAGAGAACCTGCCGGCGGTGGCGCCTGGCGCTACCACACCGAACTGGCCGGTCGTCCCCTTCGAGGTCGTCCGGCAGCAAACCCTCGACTTCCTCAACACCTCGCACGCGCAGGCGGCGATCAACGTCCACTTCTTCGCGCCGTTCCCTGTGCCCGGCGGGTCGACCCAGGGCGCGTATGCATACGTGATCGGCCTCGCCGCCTCGCGCGGGAACGTCTACTCGGGCTTCGAGTCGCCCATCCAGAGTTACGCGATCGTCACCAACTCCCCCGGCCTCAACATCGACAGGTCCAACAACGCCAGCATCGTCCATCGTGATCCCGGCTCCGCCGATGGGATGGACGTCCTCGAGGACGTGGAGCTGTGGAACGCCCTCGCCGGATCGGGCCAGATCCTCACAAACGGCGTCCAGACGATCCCGGAGTACACCGACGCCACCCACCCCGACGAGCTCCTCACCCCCGGCCCGGTGCCTCCGCTCGGCCCCCTGCCGCTCACGTACACGCGCGCAGGGCGGCACTGGTACGACCTGAGCAACGCGCGCACGGCCATCGGCGTGACCAAGGACGGCGGGACGCTGGTGCTGTTCACGGTCGACGGGACCAACGGCGGCCACGGCATGCAGGTGGGCGAAGTAGCCGACCTGCTCAAGAACGACTACGGCGTCTGGAACGCGCTCAACCTAGACGGCGGCGGCTCCACCACAATGGCGGTCGAAGACCCCGTGACGCACGTGCGGAAGCTCGTGAACCTGCCCGCCGAAAACCCGCCGCGCCTGGAGGCGAGCAACTTCGCCGTATACTCGGACGCCGTCGATCCGGTCACCACGGCCATCGTCGACCCGCCGCCGAACGCGAACGGCTGGAACCAGGCCCCCGTCAGCGTGAGCCTCGAAGCGACCGACCTCGCGAGCGGTCTGAATGACACTCCGGCCGGATGGGTCGACCTGCTCCGGTACTCGCTGGCCGGTGCGCAAACGGGCGCTGAGACAGTCGTGCCCGGACACTCCGCTTCGTTCGGAGTCGCCCCGCAGGGCGTCACGACGGTCCGTTACTTCGCGACCGACGCCGCGGGCAACGAGGAGACGGCGCGCACGCTCGACGTCAAGATCGATGGTGTGCCCCCGGTCCTGAGCGGGCTGCCCCCGGAGGGGTGCACGCTCTGGCCCCCGAACCACGAGCTCCAGCAGGTCGCGGTCCTGCGCGCCAGCGATGCCGTGTCCGGCATCGCCCGCGGCTCCTTCCAGGTGAACGCAACCAGCAACGAGCCGATGGACCCGAGCGACGTGGCCGTCACCGAGGACGAGAACGGCGGACTGGTCGTCGAGCTGCGTGCCGAGCGGTCGAGTGGCAGCAAGTCAGGCCGGATCTATCACCTGGCGGTCACGGCGCGGGACCTGGCCGGCAACGAGGTGACCGGGACGGCCAGCTGCATCGTCCCGCACGACAGGGGCACGGGGAAGTAGCGTAGCGGGCCGCGATCCGCCTGCTTTCCCGCCGGCTCGAAGTGCCGGATGGCCGCGATCAGATCGCTGTGGGTGTCGCCGCGGAAAGGCGGCAGTCCGGCCGCCATCTCGTACAGCAAGAAGCCGACG
>JBKPCD010000080.1:0-52938 GCA_046727175.1 Acidobacteriota bacterium
GTCGAAGTCACGGCCGGTGCGAACGTGCGGGTCGACTTCTCGCTGCGGGTCGGCGGGCTGGCAGAGGAAGTTGTCGTTTCCGGACGCACGAGCATGGTCGAAACGCGCAACGCGACCCAATCCAACCTGAATGACGACCAGCGCGTGCAGGACCTTCCGATGAACGGTCGCAACGTCGTCGCGCTCGCCAGCACGTACGCCGGCGTCACGGCGATCCGGGCGCAACAGGACACGTCCGATGGCCGCCAGGGACCGATCATGTCGGTGAACGGAGGCAACACGAACCACAACTTATTCACGCTGGACGGCGCCGTGTTCACGCACTTCAACCAGACGACGGGCTTCAACCCTCCGCCGCCTGACGCGATCCAGGAAATCCGGATTCAGACGCACAACTTCACCGCCGAGTACGGACACACCGCCGGAAGCCAGGTCAGCATCGTCTCGAAAGCGGGGACGAACGCGTTTCACGGAACTGCGTGGGAGTTCCACCGCAACTCCGAACTGAATGCGAAGAGCTTCTTCCAGACCCGCAAACCGGATCAGAAGCAGAACCAGGCGGGCGCGAGCGCGGGCGGCGCGGTCGTTCTGAACAGGTTGTTCTGGTTCGGCTCGTATCAGCGACTCTGGAATCGGGGCGAGGCGGGTTCGACTCAGACGGTCGTGCCTACCGCGGCGCAGCGCGCCGGGGATTTCACCGGGACGCAGCTGCGGAATCCCGTGAATCCGATCACGGGCGCTCCCTTCACCGACAGCACGGGCGTGCCGTGCGTCACCGGCAGCATCATCAGGGCGAGCTGTATCAGTCCCGTGGCCACGGGACTGCTCAACCAGTACGTGCCGCAGTCGGCGAGCGGCACGGTGGTCACGTTGTCGCCCGCGCCGCGGGACCATGCGGTGTACATGGGACGCGGCGACTATCATTTTCCTTCGGGCAGGAATCAGCTCAACGCGCACTTCTTTGCCGATCGCAGCGACAGTTCCTCCTGGCCTGGCAACGTGAATTACCTGCAACAGACCGTGTTCAGCGATGTGAACCAGTTCGCCATCAGCGACGCGCACATCTTCAGTCCGCGGTTCGTCAACGAGGCCACGTTCTCCTACCTGACGTCGCGTTCCGGAGGCGGAGCGGTGACGCAAATTCTCCCGCGCGATCAGGGCGTCAACGTTGCAGTCGGGACCGATGGACGCGGCATGAGCTACACGGTCTCCGGATCGATCAATCTGAACTACCCCGGCGTCAACACGCAGGACTACACGAGCTGGCAGTTCAAAGACGTCATGACGTTCAATCTCGGGAACCACACGCTGAAGTGGGGGTACGAATTCATCCGGCCGGTCTTCGAGTTCAACCTGGCGCTGACGCGCTCGGCGAGCTTTACGGGCACCCGGACCGGCAACGCGATCGCGGACTTCATGATCGGCGCGTTCGACAATTCGACGATCGAATTCGGGATCGCCGACCACAGCCCGCGCACCGTGAAGCACCAGGCATTCGTCGAGGACTCCTACAAGGTGCACCCGAGGCTGACGGTGAACTACGGCCTCCGATACGAGCCGTTCATCCCGTTCGATCAGAAAGGCGGGCGTCACACCACGTGGGTGCCGGGCGTTCAATCGACGGTCGTGCCCGACGCACCTCAAGGGATTCTCTTTCCGGGGGATCCTGGATTGCCGTCACGTCTGACGTACAGCGATCTCAACAACTTCGCCCCCCGCGTTGGCGCGGCCTGGGATGTGAACGGCAATGCAAAGACGGTCGTCCGCGGCGGGTACGGCATCTTCTACCAGCAGGTCAACGGCGAAACCACTCACGCCGCTGAAGCTCCGTGGCGAGGCACGACGCAGCTGCGTCAGGGCCGGATCGAGGATCCATTTGGCTCACTCGGCCAGACTCAGCCGCCGACTGAATCGCCTGGGAGATTTGGCTGCTCGCCGATCTCGGAGTATCCCGGGCTGCGGTGCACGGAGTACCCGCTGCCGATCCGGACCGTGTATACCGATCAGCACCTGCGCACGAGTTATACGCAGCACTTCAGCACGTCGATCCAGCGGCAGTTTGGCGCGCATATGACGGCAGAAGCGGCCTACGTGGGCAAGATCGGGAGCAAGCTCGTCGGGCACAACTATTTCAACGCTGCGCCCTTCATCAATTCCCCGATCACCGGCCAGCCGCCGACGCTGCAGAACGTCGAACAGCGCGTGCCGGCCAGCCCGGGGGTCATCAGCGCGCAGTCGCGAGTGCTAGGCAACTTCTTCCGAAGCACCTATCACAGTCTGCAGCTGCGGGTCGATCGTCGGATGGCGCGCACGTTCGCCTTCTCGGGCTCCTACGCCCTGTCGAAGAACATGACGACCCAGCCGGAAAACACGACGGGGTTGATCAGCAGCATTCCCAATCCGTTCGATCTGGAGTCGTTGTGGGGCCCGTCGATCCTCGACCGGCGCCATGTCGTGGCCGTGTCGTGGGTCTGGAGCCCGCAGCACGATTTCTCCAATGAGTTTGTCGGCGCCGTGCTGAACGGATGGACGCTCACGGGCCTGCACCGCTTCCTGTCCGGGAGTCCGCTGGTATTCACGATGGGGACCGACGTCGCGCAGAACGGCATCCTGCAGCCGAACGGCCAGTACGCGCTGCTCGTTCCGGGCATGACCGCCAACGACGTGCGACGGGATCACGCGAGCACCGGGGACATGGTCGCCATGTACTTCAACACGGCGGCGTTCGTGCCGGTCAACAGCGTCCCACGTGGCATCTACGGCGATGCCAGGCGCGGGCTCATTTACGGGCCGGGTGAAATGAATACGGACCTGGCCGTCATGCGCTACATCAATCTCTGGTCGGACGTGCGCGTGCAGGTGCGTGGCGAGTTCTTCAATGCGCTCAACCAGGTGAACTTCGACAATCCCAGCACCGCGCTCACGTCCACGACGTTCGGACGCATCACCGGTTCGGGCTCCGGCCGGGTCATCCAGTTGGCTGCGAAGGTGATTTGGTAAGGGAGAGACGCTTATGTTCGTGCGACAAAGGGTCCGCCTGCTGTCGATGACAGCGGCCCTGGTGATGTCAGCTACAGGCGGCATCGCCGCGGCACAGCAGCCCGCAGAAACCTCGATTCCCGACAAGGTGCGGCTGTTCATCCCGTACAAGGACTACACACAGGAGGACAACCAGCGGATTCTCGAGATGTACAAGTGGCTTCGGGTCGCGGATGTCTCGGACGGTATGGACGTCGTGGGCCTGCAGGACATTGGTACCGTGAACCAGGAAATTCATGCGCTCTGGAAGGACACCGAGAAATTCACACATCGCACGGTTGGCATCGCGGTGACCGCGCGCTACGTGCCGACGAATCGCCGCGAGCCAAAAATGGACGACAAGACCATCAGCCGCTGGTACAGCACGATCACGTCGGAAGCGTTCATGAAAGTCCTTCAGCCCGGCTCCATGCTCGTCATCGACGCGATGGAGGACGGCGAGTCTCGAAGCATCGGTTCTTCGAACATCCTGTCGTGGAAGAAACTCGGAATGGTCGGTCTGGTCACGAGCGGAGGACTGGCAGACACCGACGAGATCACTTTCCACAAGGTGCCCGTCTGGTTCCGGCGATACGCGCGTGGCATTCGGCCGGGACGCAACGAGCTCGAATCGGTGAACCGTCCGGTGACTATCGGTGGCGTCCTCGTTCGCCCGGGCGACGTCGTCGTGGCTGACGGGGACGGCGTGGTGGTCGTGCCGCGCGAGCGTGCGGAGGAAGTTGCCGCGGCGGCCTTCCCATTCATCGACAACGTCACGCGCGAGCGGTACATCAAGGAGACGGGGAAGAATCCGTGGGCGAAGAAGTCCGGGGGAGGGCATGACTAGAAGAACGTCGCCGGTCTGGCCGGCGTGAGGCTCAGCGACAACTGCAGCAGGTCCCGATGAAACAGAGTATTGCCCGGACCAATGGCGTCGTCGAACGATTCGCCGACTTCGATCCTGCCACGTTGTACGAAGCCGCCGGTCGAAAGGGGATGGTGGATCCCTCCATTCGCCCGGCGTGGCGCGGCGCGAAAGTGTGCGGCCAGGCGCTCACAGTCGACTGCCCGCCGTGCGACAACCTGATGCTGCACGTCGCGGTGGCACACGCACAGCCCGGCGTGATCATCGTCGCCACGGTCGGCGGGTATCTGATGGCCGGCGCGTGGGGCGAAATCCTGACTGAAGCGGCGCGCGCGCGCGGGATTGCTGGCTTGGTCATCGACGGCGCCGTCCGCGACATCGATGCGATCGAGGCGCTTCGGTTTCCGGTGTTCAGTCGTGGCCTCGCGATCGGATCGTGCACCAAGGAAAAGGCGGGATTGCTGCAGGCACCCGTTCAACTGGGTGACGTCACGGTGCGGCCCGGCGATCTGGTCTTCGGCAACGCCGACGGCATCGTGATCGTCGAGCAGAACAGGATGGATGAAGTCTACGACCTGGCGATGAGCCGTCGGAAGAACGAGTCGGAGATCATCAGGGGGCTTCGGGAGGGACGAACGACGATGGAGCTGCTGGGGCTGACCGATCCGCGTAAGACGTGACGTGATGTGAAATTCCGGCCCATGGCCATTCGGGTGAATTGACGTCAGTTGTAGAGCGCGGTCTTCAGACCGCGCCGCGTCGGCGGGGCCTAAAGGCCCCCTACAACATCGAACCGTCACCGTGGAACCGCTTCGCTATCACCACAACGACCTGTTCGACTTCGGCTGTCGAGTGCTGGAACGTCTCGACGTGCCTCCGGAAGGCGCACGCGAAGTTGCCGGCTGTCTGATCAAGTCGGACCTGCGCGGCGTGGATTCGCACGGGATGGTGCGGCTACCTGTATACGCCAGCCGCATCCAGGCCGGCGTGGTCAAGGCGTGGCCGACCATCCGGATCGCTTCCGTGGGCACCGCAACGGCGCTCGTCGACGGCGACAACGGTCTCGGCCCTGTGGTGGGCGTACGCGCAATGGACACGGCGGTCGATCTCGCACGAGCGCATGGGACCGGCTTTGTCGGCGTCAGGCGCAGCAACCACTTCGGCCCGGCAGGCTATTACGTCGAGAAAGCGATCGGCGCTGGATGCATCGGCCTGGCGATCTCCAATGCCCCGCCAAACATGGCGCCCTTTGGGGGAATGACACGGTTTCTGGGCACCAACCCCGTTGCGATTGGTATTCCCGCCGGCCGCGAAGATCCGTTAATCTTCGACGCGTCGACGAGCGTCGTCGCGCGTGGAAAGATCATCGTCGCCGCTCAGACCGGTAAGCCGATTCCGGAAGGATGGGCGATCGATCCGCAGGGACATCCCACGACCGACGCAGACCTGGCGCTTGCCGGCTCCATGCTTCCGTTCGGCGGCCCGAAGGGCTCTGCCCTTTCTTTTATCATCGACATCTTCTGCGGCGTGCTGACCGGGGCGGCTTTTGCCGGGCACCTGAACACGCTGGAGGATCTGACGAGCGTCCAGAACGTCGGACATGTGCTGGCCGCCGTTCGGACGGATCTCTTCATGAGCGACGCAGAGTTCAGACAGCGCATGGACGCGATCATCGGGATGCTCAAGGCGTCGCCGCCTGCTCCCGGAGTCGAGCGCGTGCTGTTGCCCGGGGAAATCGAGCTGGCCAGCGAAGTACGAATGCGCGAACAGGGCATCGAGCTCGCGCCGACGATCGCAGCGCAGCTCGCGAGCCTCGGCGAAACACTCGGCGTACCATTTCCTTCCGCCTCCGGGCTTCGGTCGCCTGCGGCTTCGGCCCGATCATGAACGTCGACGCCGGGCGGATCTTCAACTTCCTCCCCATCCCGACGGACGTTCATTTCGGATTCGGAACGTCACGCTCGTTACCGAGCCACGTGCGATTGCTTGGCGCGCGCAGGGTGTTTATCGTTACCGATCCCGGCGTTCGGTGCTCGGGCCTCGTCGAACCGGTCACGAGTGTCCTCGAGCAGGAAGGGATCGACTACGACATCTACGACCAGGTCACGGCCGACTCCGGCTCGCGCCTGATTTGTGAGGCTGTCGACGACCTCAAGGCTGCCGCCGCCGATGTCGTCGTCGGGATCGGCGGTGGAAGCTCGCTGGACACGGCGAAAGCGGTCGCCGCGCTGGCCACCAATCCTGGTTCGCCGCTCGATTACGTCGGCCTTCACAAGGTCGGGAACCGGCCGCTCCCGACAGTCGCGATCCCGACGACTGCCGGCACCGGCAGCGAGGTGAGCCTGTGGTCCGTGTTCACAGACGACGAGAGAAAGCTGAAGGTGGCGATAGGCGGTGTGCTGATGTACCCGTCCGTGGCGCTCTGCGATCCAGAGCTCACGATAGAGCTTCCGCGTTCGCTGACGGCATCAACCGGGATGGACGCGCTCGCCCACGCCGTCGAGTGCTACACCAACAAGGTATGCCAACCGATCTCGGGCGCCCTTGCAATGCAGGCGATCGAGCTCATCGGCGCGTATCTGCAGCGCGCGGCTCTCTGCCCACACGATCGTGAGGCTCGATACGGAATGTTGCTTGCGAGCACCATGGCCGGCATGGCGATGAATCCCACGCGGCTTGGCCTGGCGCACGCACTCGCGATGCCGCTCGGGAGCTGGGACCTCAAGATTCCGCACAGCATCGCGATTGCGGTCACGCTGCCGCTGGTGATGCAGTTCAACTGCTCCGCGGCGCCCGAGCGCTTCGTGGACGTGGCCCGCGCGCTCGGCGTGCCGGTGCAGGACAGCGGAACCCTCGACGCTTCGGATCGTGCCGTCTCGGCCGTCCGCGATCTAGCCGACGCCATTGGCATCCCGAAAGGGCTCGCAGGGTACGGACTGCGGGAAGATCATGTGCGCGACGTCGTCGAGGAAGCGATGAAAAGCGGCAACGTCGCCGTCAATCCGCGAGAGACGAGCAAGGAGCAGCTCGCCGACCTTCTCAGGAGCAGTCTGTAGTGTCTCCTCTTCGCTCGGGGCCACAGGCGGCAGCGATGCAGCATCTGAACTTCATTCGCGGCGAATGGATCCCTTCGTCCGGCGGCGCGCGGTATTCGATTCGAAATCCGGCCCGGCCTGAGGACTGTCTTGGCGACTTCGCGGACTCCACCGAAGTCGATGCCGCGGCGGCCGTCGACGCCGCCGCGGCGGCGGCACAGGCCTGGGCGGACACGCCAGGGCCTCACCGCGGGGCGGTGCTCTTCCGATTCTCGCAGCTCCTCGAAGACTCGAAGAACGAGCTCGCGCGCGTTGTCACGCTCGAACAAGGCAAGGCGCTCGGTGAGGCCGTGGGCGAAGTCGTTCGTGCCGCGGCCGAAGCTCGGTTCATGGCGGGCGAGGCGAGCCGAGAAGCAGGTCACACATTCCCGAGCGACCGCCCAGGAATGTCGTGTTACACGGTCTCGGAGCCGCTCGGCGTCGTTGCGGCAATCTGTCCCTGGAATTTTCCGGTGGTGACACCGGTGCGGAAGATCGCGCCTGCCCTTGCGTTCGGGAACGCCGTGGTCTTCAAGCCCTCGTCGCTGACGCCCTGGTCCGCGGTCTATCTGATGCAGCTGCTGGCCAAGGCTGGTCTGCCCGCCGGGGTCTTCAATCTCGTGACGGGCCGGGGGTCCGTCGTCGGCGACTCGCTCGTTCGCGACCCTCGCGTGCGGGGCGTCACTTTTACCGGATCCACAGAGGTCGGCACACACATCTACGAGCAAGCTGCGCGCCGTTTATCCCGTGTCCAGCTCGAACTCGGCGGCAAGAACCCGGCGGTCGTCATCGATCACGCGGATCTCGACGGCGCCGCTCGCGAGATCGTCGCGGCCGCGTTTCTGTGCAGCGGTCAGCGGTGCACCGCCATCAGTCGTGTCATCGTGTCTGACGGGCAGGCAGACATGCTCGTCGAACGCATCGTGTCCCACGTGGACCGCATCAAGGTGGGCGACGGCCTGGATCCGGAGACGACGATGGGACCGCTGGTGAGCGAGGGGCAACTGCGAAGCGTGGATCGATATGTTCGCCAGGGTGTCGAGTCGGGCTGTGCGCTCCTCGCAGGCGGACACGCGCTTGCCGAGAACCCGGCGCGACAGGGCTACTACTACGCGCCCACGATCTTCGATCAAGTGCCAGCCGATTCTCCGCTTGCGACCGAGGAGATCTTCGGACCGGTGCTGCCGATCGTGAGGGTGCGAGATCTCGAGGAAGGAATCACGATCGCGAACAGCACGCGCTACGGGCTCGCAGCGTCCGTGTTCACGTCGCGATTGAGCTACGTCCACGAGTTCATCAGCCGGGTCCGGGCGGGCATGATCCACGTGAATCATGGGACGGCCAGTCAGGCGCATGTTCCGTTCGGCGGCGTCAAGGATTCAGGACAGGGCGCCTATTCGATCGGGCCGACCGCAAGGGAGTTCTACACAAATGCCAAAGCCATCTACGTCCGCTGGTAAACCTGGCCGGCCGTTCGAAGCCCGGGAGCTCGAGCCGGTTTCCGAAACGCTCCTCGGTGCGCGCGCCTATCGTGCGGTGTGGAACGACATCGTCCGCGGGCGCATCGAGTTCGGCGCGCAGCTTCGGCCGGACACGATCGCGGAACGACTCGACATCAGCACGACGCCGGTTCGCGAGGCCCTGCACCGGATGGAAGCGGACGGGTTGATCGTGAAGCTGCCGTATCGAGGTTGGTTCGTGCGCGAGTTCAGCGAGCAGGAGGTGCGCGAGCTCTACGAAATGCGCGCGGCGCTCGAATCCTTCAGCGTGGGTCGTGCGTGCGAGCGCATCACCGACGAGGAGCTGGCGTGGCTCTGCGAGCATCAAGCAGTCGGGGAGGCGGCGCTGAAGAAGGGCGATATGGAGGCCTACCGGATTTACAACCGTGACCTGCATGCCGCGATCATGGCAGCCGCCAGGAACGCCTATCTGTCGTCAGCGATGGGGCAGCTCACCCTTCAGAGCCAGATGCTGATGGCCAGGACGATCCGGCTGGTCGGACGTCCTTCGCGCGCGATCGAAGAGCATCGCGATCTGATCGAGCTCATCGCCGCGCGTCGGGACAAGGACGCTCAAATGCTCATGGAGCGCCATATCCTGAGCGCGCTCGACGACATCCTCCGGTTCGGGATCTCGAAGCCAACTGACGCTCTCGACACGTCTGCAGGTGACCTGAAGAAGTCAGGGTCCAGGGGTTGAGAGCGCGCTGCTCATGACCCTTTCTCGCGCGAACGGCCGATATCGGCGATACCTGGTCGTTGCCGCGCTGTTCATCCTCTCGCTCATCACCTACATCGATCGTGCCGCGATCTCGACTGGCAAGGGCCCCATCGCCGCCGAGCTCTCGCTGACGGACACACAGATGGGCGGCGTGTTCAGCGCATTTGCGCTCGGGTACGCGGCGGCGCAGATCCCATCGGGCTGGCTTGCGGATCGTCTGGGTCCGCGTCGGGCCCTCGCGGTTGTCGTTGTCCTCTGGAGTCTCCTGACGTCGCTCACGGGAGCGATGACCCGTCTGAGTCCGCTGCTCGCGGTGCGTTTTCTCTTCGGCGCCGCCGAGGCGGGCGCCTTTCCCGGGTCGGCCCGTGTCTTCTACAACTGGCTGCCGGCGGCCGAGCGCGGCATCGCCAATGGGATCCTCTTTTCTGGCGCCCTACTTGGCGGGGCAGTCGCGTTTCCGATATATGCCTGGCTGCTGGACAACTACAGCTGGCGCGGCGCTTTCTACATTCTTGGTATTCCGGGCGTCGTCTGGGCAGTCTGCTGGCTGATCTGGTTTCGCGATTATCCGGAGCAGAGAGTCCGTCACGAATCCATCGCGGCCGCGCCGCCGCAGAGTCTCGGCACGGTCCTGCGGTCCCGCGCCATGCTCCTTGCCATGACGCAGTACCTTGCCGGGAACTTCACCTTTTACATCTGTATTTCATGGATGCACCCGCATCTCATCGAGCACTACGGCCTGAACCAGCGTGAAGCGGCGCGATACGCCATGATCCCGCTGCTCTGCGGCGCAGGCTCGAACTGGGTTGCGGGCCTGCTGGTCGATTCCCTGTACAGGTCCGGCCTGCGCTCATGGTCGCGTCGCATCCCCGGCATCGCCGGCTTCGTGCTCGCGACGCTGGGCGTGTTGTGGGTGTCCGTCGCGGGTACTGCGACGAGCGCGATCGTCGGGTTCGCGATTGCCACGTTTGGCGTCGAGATGACGATCAGTCCGAGCTGGGCCTTCTGCCTCGATATCGGCGGGACGAGCTCTGGAACGGTCTCGGCGGCGATGAACATGGCCGGCAACTTCGGAGGCTTCATCAGCACGAACGCCTTTCCCTTGCTCCGCGGCCTGACTGGCAGTCCGGCCACCTACTTTCACGCGGCGGCGCTCCTGAACGTCGTCGGGATTCTGTGCTGGTGGTCGATGCGATCGCTGAACACACCGTCGGCGTCGCTGCCCGAACGAGAGCTCCAGAAGGCGGGGTTGAAATGACTTTCAGATTCCCGCGCTCGGCGTACGCGTTCATCGTTCTCGCTCTCGCAATCAAGGCAGCCGCCGCTTTCACTCGAGGGCCGTCGAACGCCGGGACGAACGTCGATTGGCCGGTCTATCGTGGGGACCAGAAGGCGAATCAGTACGTGCCGCTGGCACAGATTCACGCGGCGAACGTCCACAAGCTCGTTCCTGCCTGGGAGTACCACACGGGTGACGCGACTCAGCGCTCGACCATGCATGTCAATCCGATCGTGGTGAACGGCGTCATGTACATCACGACTCCCAGTCTCAGGGCGGTTGCGCTCGACGCGAGCACGGGCCGTGAGATCTGGTCCTTCGATCCCTCGAAATACAACGAAGGCGGCGCCGTGATCAGGTTGCGCAACCGTGGCGTCGCCTACTGGAAGGGTGCGGAAGGCGAGCGGATTTTTCACTTCGTCAAGGACCGTGTTTACGGGTTGGATGCGAAGACGGGCCGATTGATCCTGTCCTTCGGAAAGTCGGGATACATCGACCTCCGCGAAAACCTGGGAGTCGATCCAGCCAAGGTCGGGCTCGAGATGACATCCCCCGGCGCAGTCTACCGGGATCTTCTCATCCTCGGCTCGCGCGTCAACGAGAGCTACGATGCGTCTCCCGGTCATATCCGCGCATACGACGCGGCAACCGGAAGGCTCGTGTGGATCTTCCACACGATCCCCCGCGAAGGTCAGCCGGGTCATGACACGTGGAAGTGGGTCGAGGGCGAAACCTACGGCGGCGCGAACGCCTGGGGAGGCATTACAGTCGACGAGGAGCGAGGCTGGGTGTTCGCCGCAACGGGTTCGGCGACGGACGATTTCTACGGGGGCTTTCGCAAGGGGTCGAACCTGTACGCCAACAGCGTGCTCGCCCTGGATGCCACGACCGGCGAGCTCAAATGGCATTACCAGACGGTACGCCACGACATCTGGGACTACGACAATCCTGCGGCGCCAATCCTCGCAACGCTCACGGTCGGCAACTCCTCGAAGGATGTTGTGGTGCAGCTCACGAAGATGGGCTTCACGTTCGTGCTGGACCGCGATACGGGACAACCCCTGTTTCCCGTTCAAGACGTGCCTGTTCCGCGCTCGACGGTGCCGGGCGAGGAGACGTGGCCCACGCAGCCCATTCCTCTCAAACCGCCACCGCTCGTTCGTCAATCGCTCACCGAAGCCGACCTGACGAACATCACCCCGGCAGCCCGCGAATACGCGGTGAAGGAATTCAAGAAGTACAGATCCGGATCGATCTACACGCCGCCGAGCCTGCAGGGGACGCTCACGCAGCCCGGGCACCTCGGAGGGAGCGAGTGGCACGGTGCTGCCTTCGATCCGTCGTTGAACGTCCTGTATGTCAACGTGAACGACGCACCGACCATCAATCGTCTGCGCCCGATCCACGATTCGCCTGTGGATGCCGGGCAGAGCCCCGCGCAGCTCGGCCGCCAGATCTACGACCGCACGTGCGTTGCGTGCCATGGCGAGGAACGACAAGGCGTTCCACCGCACACTCCGTCGCTCCTGGACCTGAAGAAGAGCCGGCAGGAAATCGAAGCTGTAATCCGTCAGGGACGCAACAGCATGCCTGCATTCGGCTACTTCAGTTTCCCGCGAAACGAGCGCGCTGATCGCGTACTTGATCAGCCCGCCAGGCGAGGTGAAGAGCCGTGCGATCACGGGAGCTCCCGACCGTTACACGATCGAGGGGTACACCGTCTTCAGCGATCCCGACGGCGTGCCGGCGATCTCGCCTCCGTGGGGCACGCTCAATGCCATCGACCTCGTGAAAGGCGAGATCCTCTGGAAGGTGCCGCTGGGTGAATATCCGCAACTGGTCGCCAAGGGGATACGGAACACGGGCTCGATGAATTTCGGCGGCGCGGTGGCGACGGCGGGCGGTTTGATATTCGTCGCCGCGACGGCCGATGAAAAAATCCGCGCCTTCGAGAAGCAGTCCGGAAGAGTGCTGTGGGAGTACCAGCTGCGCGCTGCCGGCTACGCGACACCGAGCGTCTACATGATCAACGGTCGGGAGTACGTCGCGATTGCAGCGGGGGGCGGCGGAAAGAACGCCACAAGGTCCGGCGATGCGATCGTCGTGTTCGCTCTGCCGGCGTCGACTGATGCACAACGGACTGGCGGGAACGACAGGCCGAGCTCCGACTGGATCTCGCTGTTCGACAGGACCACGTTGAACGGCTGGGTCCACATGAACGGCGCGCACACCTACACAGTCGAAGACGGCGCCATTGTCGGCCGGACCGTGGAGAGCAGCGCGAGTACCAATTCATTCCTCTGCACGACACGCGAGTTCGACGACTTCGAGCTCGAGCTGGACACGATGGTCGACCGGGTCACGAACCAGGGCATTCAGATCAGATCGCAGGTCAGGCCGGTGAAGACAACAGGCCGGAGTTTCGAATCGTTTGCCGGCAGGGTCTACGGACCGCAGGTGGAAGTGCGGCGATTCTACAAGGGACAGCCGACGACCGGGCTGATCTACGGCGAGGCGTTAGGCACGAACTGGCTGTCGTCGCCGCAGAAAATCGAGGAAGGCCATCGCTACTTCATCGACGAGGGCTGGAACACGCTCCGCATCGTCGCGAGAGGGCCGCGGATTCAGACGTGGGTGAACGGACACGCGGTCGAAGATCTGGTGAACGAGGACGTGTACAAGACGCACCCAAGGGGGTTCATCGGGCTGCAGATTCACGGATTGAGCGAGCGCGAAGTCAATATGCCGCTGTATGCCGGTTCCGGCGTGACGGTCAGCGAGCCGCTGATCAGCCGGTGGCGCAACATCCGAATCCGGCCGCTTCCAAAGGGGCAATGAGGCGTTTGGGAGTGACCACCTCGCGCTACGCTTCGGGATATGAGCCACGCCGCGCGCGAAGACGTGCATCGCCAACTCGATGCCTGCATCCGTGACCTGCGTGAGGAGATGATCGACTTCACGAGAGAGCTCGTGGCCGTTCGGTCAGAGAACCCGCCAGGGTCGCGATATCCCGAGTGCGTGCGTGTGATCGCGTCTCGGCTTCGCGGCCTCGGCCTGCCCTGTGAGCGCGTGGCGTTTCGTCCCCGAAGGGGTCTCCGAGATGAATCCGGCGCCGCCGTCGTGCTGAGCAGCGTTGGCTCCGGAACGCGTACCTTGTACTTCTCTGGCCACTACGACGTCGTGCCCGTCACCACGCCAGGCCAGTTTAGGCCCATGCTCCGCGGGAAGGCGTTGTTCGGGCGCGGGAGTGCAGACATGAAGGGCGGCCTGGCATCCATGCTGTACGCCGCTGTCGCATTGCAGCGCCTGCGCGTACCGCTTGACGGCCGCCTCGGGCTCGTGTTCGTGCCCGACGAAGAGACCGGAGGGCGACGCGGCTCCGGATTCCTGACGGCAACGAAGCGCCTGGGCTCACACGGGATCGGAATGCTCACGCCGGAGCCGACGAGCGGTGCCGTCTGGAATGCCAACCGTGGTGCCCTGACCATGCGGGTGACGGTGTACGGACGCGAGGCCCATGTCGGGCTCCTGCATCAAGGCCGAAACGCGTTCGAGGATGCAGTCCGGGTCGTCGCGGGCCTGCAGCGCCTGGCACGTCGGGTTGCACGGCGTCGCACGCGCTTTCACGTGACGCCCGATGCAGCTCGCCGCTCACTGATGCTGATCGGAGGACGCGTCGAGGCCGGATCGAACTTCAACGTCGTGCCTGGCCGCTGCGTGTTCACGGTTGATCGGCGCATGAATCCGGAGGAAGACTTCGAAGCGGAGCGAGCGGCGCTCTTCGAAGTCTTCGCCGAGGCCCGGCGCGCCGGCGTGTCACTGGATGTGGATGTATTTCAGGAAGGCTGTCCTTCCGGGACATCAGACGCCACGCAGCTCGGTCGAGCGCTCAGCGCCAACGTGCGCGCGGTCACGGGCCGGGCGCCGAGGTTCGAGATGTGTCCAGGACTCCTGGAGACCAGGTTCTACGCCGAGCAAGGAATGCCCGCGTACGCCTATGGCCCCGGTCTTCTTGCCGTGTCCCACGGACCCAAGGAGTTCGTCCACACCGACCGCATCGTCGAATGCGCGGCGATCTACGCACGCACGGCAGCTACAGTGCTGCGGATGTCATGAATCCTCAACGCTTGAAGCCGAGTGTCGTGCGTCAGCAGCTCGTCTTCGAGCGGCGTCTTTGCCACGGTCTGAGCGGCGCGTCGCTTTACCAACCACCGCTCGTCAACCGTCAACCTCTCGGCATCGCGAGACAATCAGACCCAGCGCGCGGAGAACCTGAGGGCATCGACGTTTTGTTCCCTCCGCACGTGCAGACTCACTGTCAGCGGCAACAGTTCCACTTCGGTGCCGATGGACGTATCATCCGCCACGACTATGTAGCGGACGTGATCGGCGTCTGGGCGCGTGGTGCCCACTTCTGGGAGGGTTACGAGAGATCCGAGGGCCTCCTGATTGCCCGCCGACGGCGCGTTGTGGGCCGGCTCGGACGACGTCCGACACAACTGTCGGTGCTGTGTGTCCAGTTCGGGGAGCCATTGGTTGGTCACGAGCCAAAACCCCGAGCAGACTTCAGTCGAAGCGTCTGAGTCGCAGCGTGATTTCTAGCGGAGCACAGCCCTCAAGACCGAGGCCGTTGATTGGAACGGTCGTTGGAGAAGCGCGATGGCGTACAGGATCCGCCGCGTCGAGTACTACCACGCAAACGTCCGGGACGACCTGGGTTCAGCCTACCGCGTCCTGCAGCAGCTCGCCGGCCTGGGCGTCAATCTGCTTGCCTTTGCGGCCGTCCCCAGCGGACCGGACTTTGCGCAGCTCACCCTTTTCCCGGAGGACCCGGGCAAGCTGATGGCCGAGGCGCGCGCTGCGCATCTGCAGCTAGACGGTCCCTACCACGCTTTGCTGGTGCAGGGGGACGACGAGCTTGGCGTCGTCGCGCGCGTGCATGAGCGCCTCGTCGGTGTGGGCGTCGACGTCTACGCGTCCACGGGCGTGACCGACGGCCGGGGATCCTTCGGGTACCTGGTGTACCTCCGCGAAGATCAGTTCGAGCGGGCCGCCTCGACACTCGGCCTTTGAGCCACAACTGGCGGCCGAGAGAGCCCAAACCGCGCGAACGAGCCCAGGAGGGCGCGGCCGGGTTCGGGTGAACGCTCTCTGGACCACGTTATCGGAGTTCGCGGAGCGTGAGGTTGAGGATGAAGGGTGAAGGGTGGTCCGGCTGCTGAAGCAACATCAGAGCGAGGATCGTCAGTGTTAGCATGGCCGCGCTTCACCCGGAGGAGACACAGTTGTCATGTCGAAAGCGTCCTGGGATGCCTGAGACTCACCTAAGGTTATGCCCTCGAACGATTGGACGTCGTTAGCGCCCGACCAAAATCAACACTCCCGCAATCAGCGCGAGCGCCGCCATTAGAACATGCGGAATCGGGACGGCGGCGAGTCCCGCGAGGCCCGTGAGAATGAGCCAAATTGAGAGGAGCAGCATTCCACCGCTTCGCGTAATCGCAACAGCCATGTGTGCGCCTCCAGGCAAAAAGCAGCCAATGATACCGTCGCGCGAGTGCCGATTCACCGCAAGTTTCGCGGTCATCTCCTTGGGACTCGCGCTCGATGACCACAGCCACCGTTCGACAGGCCTGAGCGGGACCTCGTGAACGACGGGGCGGGATATGGCCTTCCACCGCCGGATGACGTTGGGCGTTAATGCCTGGCTACCCAGCCGTGATCGCGGAAGGCGGCAACAGCGTGTGCGGCTGCTTCGATAGAGTCGGCACTCCTAGATACCGCAAGACTAACAGGGTCAAGTCATCGTTCTGTGCAGCATCGCCTCTGAACCGCTGAACCGTGTCCAGAACACATTCCAAGAGAATACCTGGCGACAATTCACGATTAGTCTCCACGCAGGAGACGTCGCTGCTTATGGGCTGCTCCGCTCTTTGGCAATCCTCTCGGGTCTCCCTCGACCAGGTGCAGGAGTTGATTCCCGTCGCCGTCCCAGTCGACAATCCACAGGGCGAGGAAGGCCTGCGCTGAATCGACGAAAGAGCAAGCGATGAACGCAACACGACTCCCTGGTCTCATGCTGATCGGCAGTCTCGCCACGCTCGCGCCTGCGCAAACGCCGACAGCGCGCTGGCCGGAGGCGAAAGCGAACGAGTGGTACGCGAGACAACCCTGGCTCGTCGGGAGCAACTACATTCCGGCCAATGCGATCAACGAGCTCGAAATGTGGCAAGCCGTGACGTTCGATCCAAACACGATCGACAAGGAGCTCGGCTGGGCCGAGAGTCTCGGCATGACGACGATGCGGGTGTTCCTGCACGACCTGGCATGGCAGCAGGACGCTGCTGGTTATCGCGATAGAATCGATCGCTTCCTGCAGATCGCGACGCGACACCGCATCAA
Organism: Acidobacteriota bacterium; assembly: GCA_046727175.1. Lineage (GTDB taxonomy): Bacteria > Acidobacteriota > Vicinamibacteria > Vicinamibacterales > 2-12-FULL-66-21 > JBKPCD01. The sequence continues at coordinate 16,859 of JBKPCD010000080.1, forward strand.
GCCGCTGTTCGTCCTCTTCGACTCGTGCTGGGATCCCGATCCGAAGCTCGGACGGCAACGCGATCAGAAGCCGGGCGTGCACAATTCCGGATGGCTGCAGAGCCCTGGGGCCAAGGCGCTGCAGGATCCGGGAGAGTACCCGCGGCTCAAAGCCTATGTCACCGGCGTGGTGAAGGCCTTTGGCAAGGACCCTCGTGTGCTCGGCTGGGACGTCTGGAACGAGCCAGACAACACGAACACGAACAGCTATGGGAGCGTAGAACCGAAGAACAAGGTCGAGCTCGTCCTCGCTCTCTTGCCGCAGGTGTTCGAATGGTCACGCGAGGCCGGCGCCGAGCAGCCACTGACATCCGGCGTCTGGAAGGGCGACTGGTCGACGGACGACAAGCTGTCGCCCATGGAGCGCGTCCAGCTCGAGAGGTCCGACGTGATCTCGTTCCACAATTACGACAGCGGCGCCGAGTTCGAGAAGCGGATCAAATGGCTGCAGCGATACGGTCGGCCGATCCTGTGCACCGAGTACATGGCACGCGGCAACGGCAGCACGTTCCAGGGCTCGTTGCCTATCGCTCAGAAATACAAGGTGGCCGCCATCAACTGGGGGTTCGTCGCGGGAAAGACTCAGACGTACTTGCCGTGGGACTCATGGCAGAAGCCGTATGTCGATCGGGAGCCGGCGGTGTGGTTTCACGAGATCTTCAAGCGCGATGGGACGCCGTATAAACAGGACGAAGTGGACCTGATTCGTAAATTGACAGGTGCAGCGGTTCGCGGATCCAAGCGTAGCGGCAAGGGTTGAGAGGTACGGTCCGAGATACTTGCCAGCAGCGCTGCCGCCCACGACGCATGAACGCGCCATCTACTGGAGGCCTTCGGCGTCGCTGTGACCTTCGCCGGCTCCATCACATCGTCACTCGCCCAACGCAACTCACGCAGCAGGTCGGCAGGGTGCTGACAGCGATCATCAGCATTTCGCGCCAAGCAAGCCGAAATGATGCGATCGAGTGCGCATGGCAGGGTGGGTTCCATCTTCGCCGCCACAGGGCGCGACTCGGCGAGAATGGCAGCAACGAGCGCCGCCGTGGACGCACCGCTGAAGGCGGGCTTTCCTGTGGCTATCTCAAACATCATGGAACCGAACGCAAAGATATCGGTTCACACGTCGCCGCGCCCTCCTCCTGCCGCCCTCATGTGCGTACGCGCCGCGCGCCGCAAGGAGGAGGGCGCCCTTTCAGCGGCGCCAATCGGAGGCCTCATCCTCGCCAGTCGTGAAGGTGTAGTATCTCCGTCAACCGGTCGTCAGACTCTCCCCTTCATCCAGCATGGCAGCCGCAGCGCGGCTGCAGAAAGGTGAGGTCATGCCATCTACGATCCCTCAGCTCCGGACCGCCAAGTCCTTTCTGGTCTTCACGATCTTCATTGCCGTCCTGGTTGCGCGGCCCGTACGGGCTCAATCCACCTTTGCTACCTTGACGGGTACCGTCAGCGATGCGTCAGGAGCAGTCCTGCCCGGCGTCACCATCACGGTCACGAACACGGCCACCAAGACCGTCCGGACTGTCGTGACGGATAACGTCGGCGAGTACGTGCTGCCCAGCCTCGACGCGGGTGTCTATCGGATCACGACGGCGATTAGCGGGTTCGCCGTTCAGACACGCGAGGCCGAGCTGCTCGCCCGGCAGACGGTGCGCGTCGACATCCAGCTGCAGCTCGCCGGCGCGACGGAACAGCTCGAGGTCGTCGCGGCCAGCCCGGTGATTGAGACCGACACAGCCACGATCGACAACTCCAAGTCGGGCGACGAGATCAACAAGCTCGCGCTGAACTTCCGTGCGACGACCAACACCAGCCCGCTCGTCGTCGCAACGCTGGCTGCGGGCGTGCAGCAGGACACTAGCGGAAATATCTCGCTGGCGGGCAACCTGCCCTACATGACGTCGTTCTCGGTCGACGGCGTCTCGGTCCAGAGCTCGCGCAGCGGCGGCCCCGTGCGCGACCTGCTGCCGTCGGTCGAGTCGATCCAGGAGTTCAAGGTGACCACGGCGGGCAACAACGCCGAGTTCATGCAGGCGACCGACATCACCACCACGACAAAGTCCGGGACCAACGTGATGCACGGCTCCGGGTTCTGGTTCAACCAGAACAGCAAGTTCGCGAGCGTCGATCGCTTCGCTCCGCGTGACGCGCAGGGCAAAGCCATCAAGCCCACCCTCAACGCGAACACGTTCGGCGCGACGGTGGGAGGCCCGATTCGGAAGGATCGGACTTTCTTCTTCGGCACCTACGAGGGCGTGCGGCGGCCCTTCGAGAGCAGCCGCTCGCAGATCGTGCCGCCCGATGCGTTCCGGCGGGGCGACCTATCGAGCATCAGCCGGCAGCTCGTCGATCCGTTCACGGGACAGCCGTTTCCGAACAACCAGGTGCCGGTGAACCCGATCTCCGCGAAGATCATCGACCGACTGTTCCCCAAGCAGAACCAGGCGACGGGCGCGGCGCTCAATGCGCCCAACCTGATTTACAACGCCTCCCGGGATTTCACCATCGACGGCTTCGATGGACGCGTCGATCACGGCTTTTCAACGGCGGAGCGCCTAATCGGGCGGTTCACGATCAAGGATCGCAACGACAGCGGCCTCAGCACCAATTCGCAGATGGGCGAGGGCGAGAACAAGACGACATTGCGTCAGGTGGTCTTCACGCTCAACTCGTTGCTGGGCGCGAACCTGGTGAACGAGGCCAGGGGCGGGTTATCACGGCAGCACATCACGTCCACGTATGGCTTTGCCACCCAGGCCGAAGCGTTCATGGGTGAGATCGGATTCACGGGGCTGCCCGGCTTCCCGGAATCGGGTGGGGCGCCGTCGTTCGAGTTCACCGGTCAGGATTTCATCAGCACGACGGCAGGGAAGCCAACCGACACGCTCTCCAACGTGGTCCAGTTCAACGACTCGGTGACCTGGCTCAAGGGACGGCACTCCTTCAAGGGCGGCCTGGATCTCGAGTATGTCGAATACAAGGACATCATCTCGTTCTTCGACGGCGACGATTTCGGCGGGTATATCTTCCGTGGCGATTACACGGGACATCCGTTTGCGGATTTCCTGACCGGCGTGCCGTATCAGACCCGGTACGCGTACGGGCCCGTGCCGACGAACCCGTATGCGACCTGGTGGGCGTTCTACGGCCAGGACACGTGGCGGCCCACGCCGGCGCTGACCATCGACCTCGGTGTGCGGTACGACCTGCGGCCGCCGATGCAGGACCGCACGAACCAGCTGGGCAACTTCGATCGCGACTTTCCGGGCGGGCGCGTTGTGGTGCCCAACGACGAGGCGCTGGCGCTCGTACCGGATGCCGTCAAGCGCAGCCTGCCCAACACGCCGTTCGTCACCGCTGCGCAGGCGGGCATCCCGGAGGGATTGCGGTACACCGACAAGAACAACGTGAACCCGCGGCTCGGCGTCGCGTGGCGCCCGTTCGGCAACAACAAGACGGTCATCCGCGGCGGCGTCGGCCTCTACACGGTTCCGCTGTACGGGTCGGTCAACTACTCGCTCGTCGCCACCGTCACCAGCGACGTGCCGGTCTTCTTCAACAGCCGGACGCCCACAGGCTACGCGATTACGTTCCCGAACGTCTTTCCGCAGGCCCTGCGGGCGATCCCCGGCGCCGGCAGCCAGGACTTCCGGCGTGCGAACCAGTTCGACCTGCAGGATCCGAGGACGACACAGTGGACGCTGACGGTCGAACGCGAGGTGGGCTGGCAGACCGGTGTGCGCGTCAGCTACGTCGGCAACAAGACCGAGGACATCCTCGTCAGCCCGGATCTCAATCAGATTCAACCGAACACGCGGGGCTACAGCGCGCTGGAGGGCACGCGTCCCTTCATCGACTGGAACGTCGTCGCCTCGCGCGACAACGGTGCGCACTCCCGCTACGACGGCTTGCAGGTCCAGATCTCGAGGCGCATGTCGAAGGGCCTCGCCCTTGACGCGTCGTACACGATCGCGCGGCAGCTCTCTGATGCGGGCGGTCCGGTCCCCGGCAGCTTCCCGAGTGAAAATGGCCCCAGCCTGCTCAATCGCTTCCGTACGCCCGATGACGACTATGGCCCGCTGCCCTACACGCGCCGTCATCGCTTCTTGACGACGTTCCTCTACCAGCTGCCGTTCGGTCACGGGCGCAAGTACGCCGGTGATGTCGGCCGCGGTCTCGACCTGGTCGTGGGAGGCTGGGACGTCACGAGCATCCTGCTGCTGCAGTCCGGACCGCTCCTCACGCCGAGCATGTCGGGACGGGACCCATCGGGAACCGGGGCGAACGTCCGCGGCTTCACGTCAACCGACCGCCCCGATCAGGTGAGCGACGGCAACCTGAGCGATCCGACGGTCGATCGCTACTTCGATCGCTCGGCGTTTGTCGTTCCCGACAACAACATCGGCCGCTTCGGCACGGCCGCGATTGGCTCGCTGCACGGTCCGAAGACGTCGGTCTTCTCGATGACGCTCGGCAAGAGCTTCAACATCGTCGGCCAGTCGCGCGTTCGGTTCGAGGCGGCGTTCTCGAACCTGTTCAACATCGAGAACCTTGGCGTGCCGAACACCACCGTGACGTCGTCGAACTTTGGCCGCATCACGAGCACGCAGTCGGTCGATCAGGCGGGACCGCGAACGATTCAGTTTTCTCTGCGATACTTGTTCTGATCGAGTCAGGAAGCGTGTCGGTCAGTCGTTCAGTTTTTCACGGCAAGCCTGCTACGTGATGTAGAGCGGGGTCTTAAGACCCCGCTCTACAGCGGGCCGCAAGGCCCGCCCCAAGATTCTCAACTGACGTGAGCTCCGGGGATTAGAGAGTGCTTCAGCAGGAGAGAAGTGCTGTCCCGATGACCGACACCCACCAATCGTCCGAACGGCAACGCAGTGAGGATGCGCACGAGCTGCACGCGCTCGGCTACGCGCAGGAGCTGTTTCGGACGATGGGCGGGTTCTCGAACTTCGCCATTTCGTTCTCGATCATCTCGATTCTCACGGGCGCGGTGACGCTCTTCGAGCACGGGCTGGTCATGGGAGGGCCGGCCGAAATGGCGTTCGGCTGGCCGCTCGTGACGCTCTTCACCCTCGCCGTGGCCCTGAGCATGGCGGAGCTCGCGTCGTCGCTGCCGACGTCCGGCACGATGTACCACTGGGCGTCGAGGCTCGGCGGCAAGAGCTGGGGCTGGTTCACGGCGTGGTTCAACGTCGCGGGTCAGCTCGCCGCGCTGGCCGGCATCGATTACGGGTGCGCGCTTTTCGTCACGCCGCTGCTTGGCTGGCCGATGACCACCGAGCGCGTGCTGCTAGTCTATGCCGCGATCCTGCTTTCGCATGCGCTCATCAATCACTTTGGCATCCGACTGGTGGCCTGGCTGAACGACTTCAGCGTGACGGTGCACGTGGTGGGCGTCATCGTGATCGTCGGCGCGCTGACGTTCTTCGCGCCGAAGCAGCCGCTGGGATACTTCGTCGAGCGCGTGACATTCAACGACCAGGGTTGGCCCTATTGGGTGGCGTTCGTGATTGGCCTGCTGCAGGCGCAATGGACGTTCACGGGCTACGATGCGTCCGCGAGCGTGTCGGAAGAGACGGTCGATCCGCGGCGCCGGGTTCCATGGGGCATCGTCATGGCCGTTGCCGTATCGGCCATCGTCGGGTACGCGCTGCTGCTGTCACTGACGTTGGCGATCAAGGACATTCCGTCGGTGCTGAACGCCCGCGACGCATCGGGGAACAAGGTCCCCGCGGTCATCGCGATCTTCACGAGCGCGCTGGGGGAACGCGCCGGCAGCATGTTCACCGGGCTGGCGGCGATGGCGATGTGGTTCTGCGGGCTCTCGGCGGTGACCTGGATCTCGCGGATGATCTACGCGTTCGCACGCGACAACGGCCTGCCTGGATCAGCGCTGTGGCGCCGTGTGAGCGCCGCACACCAGACTCCAGGTCCCGCGATCTGGCTGTGCGTCGTCATCGCGTTCCTCGCGACGATCAGCGCCGGCACCTACGCGGTGGTCACTTCGATCAGTGTGATTGGGCTCTATTTCTCGTACATCATTCCGGTGTACCTTTCCTGGCGCGCGCGGACACGCGGCAACGCGGTACCGCGCGGGCCGTGGCACCTCGGACGATTCGGTCCTGTCGTGAACGTCTTCGCCATGCTGTGGGTCGTTTTCATCTCGGTCGTGCTCAGCATTCCCGATCACATGCGCGCGGGAAAGGCAATTGGTGGTCTCACGCTGCTTCTCGGCGCGTGGTACCTCGTGAGCGAGCGCCATCGGTTCAGCGGACCGGTCTGGGCATCGCGCGACGCCGCAGCCATCGTCGCGCCCGGGGCGGCCGACGAAGAACCGGTGTCCGGAGGGTAGCCGTGCACGAGGCTGCGACGGGCAAAGGCCCGCTGACACTGGATCGGCTGCGCGATGCCGTGGCCGCCGGCGAGATTGAGACGGTCATCGTCGGCTTCACCGATCACTACGGTCGGCTGATGGGGAAGCGGTACGACGCGGAGATGTTCGTGAATGAAACCGCGAGCCACGGCACGCACGGCTGCGACTACCTCCTCACCACGGATATGGAGATGGAGCCGGTCCAGGGCTACGAGTTCGCCAACTGGGTCAAGGGCTACGGCGATTTCCATCTCGTCCCCGATCTCGCGACGCTACGTGTGGCCAGCTGGCTGGAAAAGAGCGCGCTGGTCCTCTGCGATGTCAGGGACGAGCAGACGCACGACTTCGTGCGCGTGGCACCGCGATCGCTGTTGCGCGATCAGGTGGACGCGATGCGGGCGCTGGGCTTCTCGGCGCTTGCGGCTTCCGAGCTCGAGTACTACGTCTTCGAGCAGGACTACCGCGCGGCGGCCGAATCGGAGTATCGCAGCCTCAAGCCCGCCGGCTGGTATCTCGAGGACTACCACATCCTCCAGGGCACGCGCACCGAGCCCTACACCGCGGCGGTTCGGCGCCACTTGAAGGCCTCGGGCATCCCCGTCGAGAACTCGAAGGGCGAGTGGGGGCTCGGGCAGCACGAGCTGAACATCCGCTACGCCGACGCGCTGCAGATGGCGGACCGGCATGTGATCTTCAAGCAGTGCCTCAAGGAAGTGGCGGCGGCGAGCGGCCTCTCGGTGACGTTCATGGCGAAGTTCGCCGCCGATCGCGCAGGCTCGAGCTGTCACGTGCATCTCAGCCTGTGGCGCAACGGGCAGAACGCCTTCGCTGGCGACACCCAATTCGGCCCCATCAAGTGCTCGGAGACGTTCCGCTGGTTTCTCGGTGGCTGGATCGCCCGCGTGCCGGACGTGATGGTGTTCTACGCGCCGACGGTCAATTCGTACAAGCGGTACGTGGATGCGTCGTGGGCGCCGACCCGGCTCGCCTGGAGCTACGACAACCGCACGGCCGGCTTCCGCGTCGTCGGACACGGGCCGTCGTTGCGGATCGAATGCCGGATGCCCGGCGCGGACTGCAACCCGTATCTCGCGTTTGCCGCCGCCCTCGCCTCGGGCCTCGATGGCATCCGCAATCGCACCGAGCCGCCGGAATGCTTCACCGGCGACATGTACGCGGCGCGCCACCTGCCCCGCGTCGCGACGAGCCTTCGTGATGCCGCCGGGACGTTCGCGTCGAGCGAGTTCGCCAGGCGCGCCTTTGGCAGCGATGTGGTCGAACACTACGGCCACTTCTTCAGGACCGAGCACGCGGCGTACTCCATGGCCGTCACCGACTGGGAGCGTCGCCGGTATTTCGAACGCATATGATGATGGGCACACGACTCGAGGGCAAGGTCGCGCTGATCACGGGAGCAGGCAGCGGCATCGGCAGAGAATCGGCGCTGCTGTGGGCGGCTGAAGGCGCGGCGGTGGTCGCGGTTGACATCGAGGCCACGGCAGCACAGCACACGGTCGACGCGATCGTCGCGGCCCAGGGCCGTGCGATTGCCGTGCAGGCCGACGTCGCTCGCGCGCAGGATTGCGCGCGCATGGTGGCGACGGCTGAGGGTCAGTTCGGTAAGCTGAATATCCTGTTCAACAACGCCGGCATCATGCACGGCCAGGACGACGACGCCGTCTCGACCGACGAGGCGGTGTGGGACCTCACAATGAACGTCAATGCCAAGGGGGTGTTCTTTGGGTGCAAGTACGGCGTCCCGGCCCTGCGGCGAGCCGGCGGAGGCGCCATCGTGAACACGGCGTCGTTCGTGGCGGTGATGGGCGCGGCGACGCCACAGATTGCCTACACGGCCAGCAAGGGCGCGGTGCTGGCGCTCACGCGCGAGCTCGCCGTGGTGCACGCACGTGAGAACATCCGCGTCAACGCGCTCTGCCCGGGCCCGCTCAAGACCGAAATGCTGATGAAGTTTCTCGACACCGATGAGAAGAAGCAGCGTCGGCTCGTGCACATTCCGATCGGAAGGTTCGGCGAGGCGAAAGAAATCGCGCGCGCTGCGCTGTTTCTGGTGTCCGACGACGCATCGTTCGTGACGGGGACAGAGTTTCTCGTTGACGGCGGCATCACAGCCGCGTACGTGACGCCGGTATGAGCGAAGCGATCACAGGCACGCGTCAGCGCGTCATCAGCCCCGTCGATGGCTCCGTGTACACGGAGTTCGATCTCCCATCGGGCGCCGACATCGAAGCGGCGCTCGAGGCGGGCGCACGTGCGCACGAGGCATGGAGGCGCGTTCCGCTTGCGGAGCGGTCGGCCATCTGCCGGCGCATGTCCGTGCTGATGGTGGAGCGCGCCGATGACATCGGCACAGAGCTGAGCTGGCAGATCGGCCGGCCCATTACGCAAAGTCCGTTCGAGATCCGGCGCGGGTTTCAGGAACGCGCGCGCTACATGATCGACGTCGCCGAGCAGTCACTCGCCGACGTCGTGATGGAACCCAAGGAGGGGTTCCGGCGCTTCATTCGGCGCGAGCCGCTCGGCATCGTGCTCGTGATGGCGCCCTGGAACTATCCGTACCTCGCGTCAGTGAACACGGTGATTCCCGCCATCGTAGCGGGCAACAGCGTCATCCTGAAGGTATCGCAGCAGACACCGCGCGTAGCCGAGCGGTACGCCGAGGCGTTCAGGGGCGCCGGTCTCCCGCCTGGCGTGTTCCAGTATCTGCACGCCAGCCATGACGACCTCGCGCGGGTCATCGCCGACTCACGCATCCGGTTCGTGTCGTTCACGGGATCCGTCGCGGGTGGCGAGGCCGTTCAGAAGGCGGCGAGGACGCAGTTCATCTCGACGAACCTCGAGCTCGGCGGCAAGGACCCGGCCTATGTGCGCCCGGATGCGCCGTTCGACGCGACCATCGACAACCTCGTGGACGGCGCCTACTTCAACGCCGGGCAGTCGTGCTGCGCTGTCGAACGCATCTACGTTCACCGGGACATCTACCGTCCATTCGTCGACGGCTTCGTCGAGCTCACACGAAAGTATCGGCTCGGCAACCCGCTCGAACGCGAGACCACCCTCGGCCCGATGGTCCGCACGAGCGCGGCCGCGTTCGTGCGCGATCAGATTGCCGAGGCCGTTCGACAGGGCGCGCGCGCGCTGATCGACTCGAATGAGTTTCCCGCGGACCGTGACGGCACGCCGTACGTCGCGCCGCAGGTGCTCGTCGACGTCGATCATCGGATGCGCGTGATGACCGAAGAAACGTTCGGTCCGGTAGTGGGGCTGATGGCCGTCAGGGATGACGAGGAGGCGGTTGGCCTGATGAACGACAGCCGATATGGGCTTACCGCCTCGATCTGGACGACCGATGTCGAGGCCGCGATTGGCATCGGGGATCGCGTGGACACGGGGACCTGGTTCCTGAACCGCTGCGACTATCTCGATCCCGCGCTGGCGTGGACCGGCGTCAAGGACTCGGGACGTGGCTGCTCGTTGTCGCGTCTCGGCTACGAAGCGCTGACGCGTCCGAAGTCGTTTCACTTGCGACTCGGCCTGTGATGTCGATGAAGATTGGCCTCCTCGAGTGCGATCACGTCGCCCCGCGTTTCCGCCACATCGCGGGCGACTATCGCGAGATGTTCAGCGCGATGCTCGCGCGGGATGCGCCGCCCGGGCTCACGCTGCTGCCGTTCGACATCTGCAATGCCGTCTGGCCGGCGTCGCTCGACGTCTGCGATGCGTATCTCTGCACCGGATCGCGGTATTCGGCGCTCGAGCATCGCGACTGGATCGCGCATCTGCTCGAGTTCGTACGCGAGGCACACGCGGCGCGCATGCCGTTTGTGGGCATCTGCTTCGGCCACCAGATTCTCGCCCGGGCGCTCGGCGGCGTTGTGGAACGCGCGAGCGACGGGTGGGGCGTGGGCGTCCACCGGATGGACGTCGTGCAGGCCGCGTCCTGGATGCAGCCCCCGCAGCCAGCGTGCCGGCTGCAGTACATGCACCAGGATCAGGTCGTGCGCCTGCCGCCCGGTGCCGAGTTGCTCGGTCGAACGGAGCACTGTCCAGTGGCGATGTTCCAGCTTGGCGACAGCATGCTCGGCATCCAGGGCCACCCGGAGTTCGCGGCCGCCTACGGCGAGGCGCTGATCGGCGATCGCGTCGAACGGATCGGCGCCGAGCGCGCGGAACGGGGACGCGCCAGCCTCGCGGAACCGGCCGACACGAATCTGGCAGCGGCGTGGATCGCGCGGTTCCTTGAAAGCGCATCGTCCTCGCGGTCGACCGCTCCCGTTCAAGGCGCCCGGCTGTGACGTTTGTACCCATTTCGCCCCGTCCGGCGTCCCGACCAACGCGATTGCCACTTTTCGGAATCGGCCTCGGGCTGCCTGATGCCGCCGCAGCCGCAATGACTTCTCTGTAGTGTCATGTTAGTGAAACGACTTTGGGTCGTCGTCAGCTGCCAGTCTGTCCTGCATCCGCAAGTCCTTGGAGAACCCGAATACATCTGAGACAATCGCAGCGCTGACTCGCGGCAAAGGGACGTCTTGCGTTTGAGGATGGACGTAAACGTCAAGAGACGGCACTCGCGTGCGCGCCTTGGAGTTATTGCGTCAGCGGCCGTGTGTGCCTGCTGGGTCTCGGCAGCGCCGCAGGCGCCATCGGATATCGAGGCGCTGATCGCTCACGTCGGCGAGCGTGTCGCCGAATACTACCGCCGCATCCAGCGCCTCATCTGCGTTGAAAAATCTGTTGTCCAGCCGATTCAGACCAACGGGTCACCGGACGGGTTCGCCCGGACGGTCGAATCCGATCTTCGCGTGGAGTTCGAAGCGGCCGATGGCGACACGCTGCTCGACGCGACCGTGATTCGCGACACCCGCCGAATCAACGGCCGTGCGCCTCGCGAGCGGGACAAGAAGGATCGAAGCGGCTGCACGGATCCGAATCCGCTCTCGCCGGAGCCGCTGGCCTTTCTGTTACAGCCACATCGAGGCGAGTATCGATTCACGTCGTTGCGCAGCGGCAAGGAAAGGGACCGCGCCGCGCTGGTCGTCGATTTCATGTCCACCAACCGGAAGAGCAAGGCGGAGCTGGTGCAGGACGAGCGCGGGCACGACGACTGCTTCGACTGGAAAGGGCCAATCGCGACAAGTGGCCGGGTGTGGGTGGACAAGCAGACGCACGAAGTGCTGCGCGTGGATCGCCGGCTTGCGGGTCCCGTTGATATTCGCGTCTCTTCGGGGCTCCAGCGACAATACCATCTGCCGGCTTGGGTCGTACTCGAGCGGGACGATCAGACGCTGCGCTATAAGCCGATCGCTTTCACCTATCCGGACGAGGTCCTGCTACTGCCGGAATCCATCGAATCGCTGACCGTGGTGCGGAGTGGTCTCCAGTCGACGCGCCGGAGCGAGACGTTCAGCAGCTACCGCCGATTTCTGACCAGCGGCCGCCTCAAAGAATGAGTCCGCAAGGACCCGTTCAATCCCTAGTCCGCGCGCAAGACTCTTGCCGGGTCGAGCCGTACGGCACGGTACGCCGGCACTAGGCTTGCCATCAATGCAACAACGGCCAGCGTGGCCGCGACGGCAGCAAGCGTCAGCGGATCTGATGCGCTCACGCCAAAAACGAGCGTTTCCATGACCCTCGCAGACGCCATTGCGGCGATCGTTCCGGCCGCGATGCCGACCAGCGTGGGCCACATGCCCTCGACGATCACCATGCGAAGGACGTCGGCTGTCCGCGCGCCAAGCGCGGTTCTGATTCCGATCTCGCGGGTGCGCCCGCGCACGATGTAGGAAAGTACGGCGTAAATGCCGACCGAGGCGAGCAGCAGCGCCGCACCCACAAACATTCCAAGCAGCAGTGCGCTGAACCGCTGCGACGTTAGTCTCGAGTCGATGACCTGCTCCATCGTCCGGATATCTTCGACCGGCTGCTGCCTTACTCTTAAACCACATTGTGGGGGATATTACTACAGCAAGGGCTTCGATGAGCGCGCCGGCTGAGGGTTCATCAGAAGGGATGGCGACTCTGTTCCTGCCTCTGATGTTCCGGTCACATCGGCACTCACCAACCAATTTTCTATCCAAACGCGAACTAATTGTGATATCACTTCACGCCATGAAGGGTGAACGCCTCGGCGAGTTCGAAGAATTCACGCTTCTCGCGGTCCGCGCGCTCGGGGACAACACCTACGCCGTCCCCATTCAGCGGTACGTGGAGAAGGTCACGGCGCGGCCGATCTCGATCGGGTCGATCTACGCCGCCCTGGCTCGGCTCGAGCAGAAAGGCTTCCTCGGCTCGACGATGAGCGAAGCGGTGGCGCAGCGCGGCGGCAAGTCGAAACGGGTCTACACGGTGACGCCGAGCGGCTTGCGGACGGCGCGAGACCTGCACCGCGTACGCGAGCGGATCTGGAACGCGATTGCTCAAGGAGCGCGCTCATGACGCGTCAGCCGCGTCTGCCACGTCCTGCGCGGTGGCTGTTGCGGCTGTCACCCATGCCGCGCGAGACGCGCGCCGAGGTGGAGGCCGACCTGCACGAACTCTTCGTCGGACGCCGACGTGATCGCGACGCAGTCCACGCGCACTGGCGCCTGTATCACGATCTGGCGAGTTTGTGGGTCCACCCCCGGGCCGTGGAGCGTTCCGCCACTCGGCGATCCTCACTCGCGCTGATGCGCGACGCCACGCTCGCGCTCCTGCGCGACGCGCGCGGTGATCTCAGGTATGCGGTGCGCCTGTTCACGCGGCAGCCCGCCATCCTCCTGCTGACGATAGTCGGTCTCTCTGTTGGGCTCGGCATCGCGACTGCCGCGTTCAGCATCATGAATGCCGCTGTCCTGCGCGGCGAGGGCCTCGTCGATCCGGACCGCGCGCCCGGCGTCCTCCGGACGACCGACCGCTCAGTGTCGACCGCCTGGCGGTACGACGAGTTCCTCCACTTGCGCCAAGGCTCGACGCGGATGCAGGTGGAGGCCGTGCTGACGGATACCGCCGCCGTCTGGACGACAACAGTCCGGACGACAGCAGCGGAAGCCGATGCCCCTTCGGCCGGCCTGGCGCTCGTCAGCGGCAGATTCTTCGCCGCGACGGGTGGACGGGTGATCGCTGGCCGTCCGCTCGAGGGTGCCGACGAACAGCACGCCGGGCCGCCGCCTGTTGTCGTGAGCTTCGTCTTCTGGACGTCGAGGCTAATCGCGACCCCCAGGCGGTGGGACGCACGATCCGCATTGGCCGCACAGCCGCGACGATCGTCGGCGTGGCCGAACGCGGCTTCTCCGTTCCCAACAGCTGTCTGCTTTGGATGCCGCTGACAGCCTACGGCGCCGTGTACGACGTCAAGCACCTCTCCGCGTTGGTCAAGCGCACGCCGGACATGGGGGTCCAGGTCTTTGGACGGTTGTTGCCAGGTGTCGCGCTCTCCGAGGCGGAAGCCCAGCTCAGTGGTGTGGCGGCCGCGCTGACAGGCGATGTGACGGCCAGCGAATCGGCGCTCCGGGTGAGACTGGATTCCCACGTGGGCCTGGGGCGCCTGTCCTCGTCGGACGCGCCCGGGATCACGGTGTTCGTGTTCGTCGTGATCGGTCTCGTGCTGCTGCTGGCGTGCGCGAACGTCGCGACCGTCCTCGTCTCCACCGCCATCACGCGCGAGCGCGAGATGGGCGTCCGGGCCGCACTCGGCGCGAGCCAGTGGCGTATCGTCCGGCAGCTCGTCACGGAGAGCCTCGCGCTGGGAACCATCGCCGCAACCATCGGGTTGATGTTCGCCTTCTGGGCCATCCCGATGGTCGGCACCATGATCGAGGCGCCGGCGGGCACCGATCTCGCGCCAGATCTCAACGTCTACCTGTTTCTCGGGATCGTGACGCTCCTCACCGGCGTGGGCGCCGGCCTGGCGCCGGCCTGGCACGGTCGCGGAGCGGATCTCCTCACACCACTGAAAGGCGAAGGCGCGCGCCAGAACCGGGTGGCGCCGCGGCGGCTGCGGTCCGGGCTCGTCATGACGCAGGCAGCCGTCTCGGTGCTGCTCATCGTCGTGGCGACACTGTTCGTGCGCGCGACCTTCCGCGCCGCGAGCATCGACGTGGGGTTCGACGCAGCCGGACTCTACGCTGTATCCCCGGGCTCGGTGACGCATTCAAAGATGATGGTGCCGCATCGCGCATCAGGAACTTCTGGGCGCGCGCGATGCCCGAGCTGCAGGCCGTCCCCGACATCGCCACAGTCACGCTGGCCGAAATGACGCCATTCGGGGACATCACCAGAACCTCGATCACGCGCGACGCGCCGGCTCGAGTCGTCAACTTCAACCGTACGCGCCCCGAGTATTTCGAGGCCATCGGTCTTCGCATCCTGGCTGGGCGGACGTACACGCGCGACGAGATCGCGGCAGGGGCTCCAGTTGCACTCGTCAGCCAGTCACTCGCGCGCGCGTACTGGCACGACCAGTCGCCGCTCGGCCAGCTGCTGCCGCGGGAGATCCCGGTCTCGTCGACGCGGCCGGTGGTCATCGGTGTGGTCGCCGACGCGATCACGGCGCGGCTGCACGAGCGCAGTGCGTTCGCGGCCTACGAGCCGCTCGACCCCGCCAGCGAACGGTTCGCGCAACTCCTGATACGGGTTGCTTCCGGCACGACGGATGTCATCGATCAGGCGCGCCAGCGGCTGCGCTCGATCGATCCGCAGGCCGATGTCAGGGTCACGAGCGTCGCCGCGCGGCTGCAGCAGGAGGCGGGCCGGCCCCGCATGCTGGCCGCCCTCACTGGCATGGTCGGCATCATCGCCATCGTCCTGTGCGTCATTGGTCTCTACGGCCTGACCGCGTCCGTCGTCGATCAGCGTGCGCGCGAGATGGGCGTGCGCGTCGCGATGGGCGCGCAGCCACGCGATCTGCTGCGCTTGCTGATGTGGGACAGCTTGCGGCCGGTCGTGCTCGGTCTTGCGGTCGGTGCCGGGGCGGCCCTGCTCGCCAGTCGCGTTGTTGTGGCCGCCATGTTCTTCGGCGTGTCGCCGCAGGATCCGATGGCATTTGTCGGAGCGGCCGTGATCCTGCTCGCCGCGGCGATCCTCGCGGTGCTGGTGCCGACGCGCCGCGCCGCGGCGGTGGATGCGGCGTTTGTATTGAGGCGGTTGTGAGCTGGTGGATGTGAGGCTGCCTCGCCTGACAGCGGAACCTCTAGTGTCAAGAACCCATAATGTGTACGCGGAAGGGTTTCTGAATCGCGCCCTCAATCCCGCCGTGAGGGTCATGTGGACACAGTCCTGATACAGTGGCGATCGTCAGTTAACCGACGATCACGGAGACGGCAAAGAGATTGTCTTCGCTTTCCTACTACTGTGTGGGGGATGCTGTCCGTTCAGGTCGCGTTCCGCGTATCGCCGAACGCGGTTGATGTGTGTGCCGCAGAATTGATCGCGCAGGGCGTCACAGTCATGTATCGGACACGCCGGCAGGTGTCAGCTCTCGGCGCGGTTGAAGGGGTGGAGGCGCCATCGCATCAGATTAGAACGAACACGCCTCGCGACGCTCACATGTCGCGCGGGCGGATGGACGAAAACCTGACGACCGAACGTAGCGACTGGCTGTCGGCCGTTGAGGCAACAGCCAGAGGAAGTATTGATAATGGAGCTCGCTTTTTCTCGAAGCCGGTGACAGCATTTACTAGGACGGCGACTGTCTCCACGCAGTCGCAAACCCGCGCCGCCCGCCTTGTGTGTACTACCTCGCGATGGACGTATCAGGGGACGCCGGCGGAACCGTTCACCGGCCGGCGCCCGTGGCGCAGAGACCAACGAAGCGAACACGTTCACGGAGCGTCCGATGACCCTATTGGACCAGCTCTCCCAGTGGGAATGGACCGCCGACGAGTTGCGGCGCGTGGGATACCGTACCGTCGAGATCATCGTTGACCATCTGACCCGCCTTCGCGAACAGCCTGTCTTTCGCCCGTTCCCGCGCGATCTCGCGGCCGCGTATCTGAATTCCGATCCCCCAGAGGAAGGTCTCAGTGCCGACGCCATTCTCGACAAGTTCGAGAAGGAGGTCGCGCGGTATCCATTCGGGAATGGTCATGCCCGGTTTTATGGTTGGGTGAATTCGCCGCCTGTCGTCATTGGCATATTCGCAGAGGCGCTGGCCGCCGCGATGAATCCGAGCTGTGCAGGCGGAAACCACGCGGCCATCTACGTGGAACTACAGGTCATCGGCTGGTTCAAGCGGATGCTGGGTTTTCCGCCTGAGGCGATGGGCCTACTCGTCAGCGGAGGCTCGATGGCAGCGCTGACGGCGCTCGCCGTGGCGCGGCACACCAAGTCCCTGTTTGACGTGCGGTCTGACGGACTCCAGTCGACAAGACGGCGCCTGGTGGTCTATCACAGCGGTGAAGCGCACGGGTGTCACCAGAAAGCCGTCGAGATACTCGGCGTCGGCAACAACAATTTCCGCACGATCACTGGGGACTCGTCGTTACGTATGGTGCCGACCGCTCTCGACGCCGCGATCCGTGCGGACGTGGACGCTGGATTGGTCCCACTGGCCGTCGTCGCCAGCGCCGGTACGGTGAACACTGGCGCAATCGATCCGATAGACGAAATCGCCGACATCTGCGCGCGCCACAACGTCTGGCTCCACGTTGACGGCGCCTATGGCGCGCCAGCGGTTCTCTCGAAGCAATACAGCGGACAATTGTCCGCGCTGGCTCGTGCTGACAGCGTGGCGGTGGATCCGCACAAATGGCTGTACGTGCCAGTTGAAGCCGGACTCGTCCTCGTGCGGCATGGTGAAGCGATGCGTGCAGCATTCAGCCTGGTGCCGCCCTATCTGCGCACTGATGCCAACCTGGCGGGCGTTGGCGGTCTTCCATGGTTCAGCGAGTATGGGTTCGAGCAGACCCGTGGATTCCGCGCTCTCAAGGTGTGGATGGCCCTTCAGTTTCACGGACTCGCCGGTTATCGAAAGGCGATTGAACGGGACATCGACCACGCGAGAGCGCTCGCCGAGGCGCTTCGCGGCGCCTCCGATTTTCAGCTCTTCGAGCCGCAAAGTCTGAGTATCGTGTGTTTCCGTTACGTGCCAGGGCGTGATAGTGGCACGCCGGAAGCTCTCGATGCGCTGAATAAGAAGCTGCTCGAACGACTTCAGCTTGCCGGCCGCGTGTTCCTGTCGAGCACGACAATCGAAGGGCGATTTTGGTTGCGAGCGTGCTTCGTGAATCCGCTGGCGAGCGATGACGATGTCGCCACGATTCTCGATGCGGTACGACAGGCCGCGAACGACGGCCCTCCGGGGGACGTCTAAACGGGCGCCCTTCTGTGATTGTGACCGTTCATCAGGCGGGGTGACCTTCGACCGCAAGCCGCAGACGATTCCGTACGGCACAGGCGTGACGCTCAACGACTTGTATGGCAGCAAGATCTATCTGAACGAGGACCCGCACTGAATTCGCGACCGATAACTCGCGGACCGGTCAGGTACTCACGATGAAGGCGCCGGCGCGACATGCTGGTTGGCCCTGACTCTTGTTTCGACCGCGCTCGTGAGTTTTGATAGCGTCTTGTTCGCGAGCGACGGCAAGATTCCGCAAGGGGAACGTCAATGGCGGTCGTGCGAATCGCCCTCGCGAATATCGAGTATCCGTCGAGCCCGGCGGATTCGGTCGTGTCAGTGGAAGGCGCGATCGCGGACGCGGCAAGCGCGGGTGCGGCGCTCGTGTGTTTTCCCGAATGTTACGTGCCCGGCTATCGAACGCCGTCGAGGCGCCTCCCGCCGCCGGATCCTGCGTTTCTCGAACGTGCATGGTCGACGGTCGCAAGGGCGGCCGCACAGGCGAAGATCGCCGTCATTCTCGGCACGGAGCGCGTCGTCAACGGCGGGCTCGTGATGACGGCAGTGGTCATCAATAACGATGGAACGGTCGCCGGGCTGCAGGACAAGACACAGATCGATCCATCCGAAGAGACGACCTATACACCAGGAGAGGGACGGCGTGTGTTCCAGGCCGGTCCGATGACATTCGGCATTTCGATCTGTCACGAGGGATGGCGGTATCCCGAAACCGTCCGCTGGGCCGCAAAACGCGGCGCAGAGGTCGTGTTCCACCCCCACTTTCACGAAGCGGAGCCCGGCAGCTATCGACCGACGACATTCGCCGATCCAGCAAACACGTTTTTCGAGAAAACCGCGCTGTGCCGGGCCGCCGAGAACGCATGCTATTTCGCAACGGTCAATTACGCGAGTGATGGATCGCCAACGACATCGGCGGTGGTACGGCCGGATGGCACGGTGCTCACTTGGCAGCCGTACGGGAAGCCGGGACTCTTGGTTGCCGACCTCGATCTCGATGCAGCGACACGTCTGTACGCGACGCGGTGCAAGTCCTACTAACCATCGGATGCCGAACCTGAACACGAAATCCGATCTAACGGCGGACAGTCGCACATAATCGTGGAAGGACGAGCGCAAGTTCGAAAGACGATGCTGAGATTCCAGATCACCCTGTCGGCCGACGGCTACGTTGCCGGTCCGAACCAGAGTGTGGACCACCCGGTGGGCGAAGGCGGCGAGAAGCTTCACGAATGGGCGTTCGCGACGCGCAGCTTCCGCGAGATGCACGGTATGGACGGCGGCTCGACCGGCCCTGATGACATGGTGGCGGCGAATTCACTGAAGAACGTCGGCGCCACCATCATGGGACGTCACATGTTCGGGCCCGACCGCGGGCCGTGGCGTGAGAATCCGTGGCGCGGATGGTGGGGGGAGAATCCGCCATTTCATACGCCCGTCTTCGTCTTGACGCACCATCCGCGTGACCCGCTGGAGATGGAAGGAGGAACAACGTTTCACTTCGTGACCGACGGCATTGACGCGGCGCTCGATCGAGCGCGGAAAGCCGCGGGAGGCAAAGACGTAGCCATCGGAGGAGGCGCCGACGTCGCGCAGCAATACCTCGCGGCCGGACTCGTCGACGAGATAGAGCTCCACATCGTGCCTCTGCTTCTCGGCGCCGGATCGCGGCTCTTCGAAAACACCAATGGCCTGCAGGGCGCGTACGAGTGCGTCCGAACCGTGAGTTCACCCGCAGCGATCCACTTCAAGTACCGGAGGCGTTAAGGAGGTTCCAGTGACCGCCCGGTCAACGCCATCGAAGTGGCGCCGAGTGTGGCAGGCCCGCATGTCGCCTACGACAGCGTCGACTGTCGGCAGCTCCCAAAGCTCCCGCGCTTTCCGTGAGTTCCTGGCGAGCGCGCGCACGGCAACCTTGTTTCGAGCGAACTCACGGATCACCGCTAAGCCGCTCGAACCGGTCGCACCTGTGATGAGGATCACTTCGAGCCTCTCTCGTTCTGCCCGGCCTTGATGGCCAGTCTGTCGTCCACGGGAATGACCACGACCGCGAATGGCGTCCCGCCATCGTCGGTGACGATCGGGAGCGGTGTCCCGAACTCGTTGCCGCCGAGCATCGCATTCTTGTAATACGGCGAAAACACCATCATGTGCGGATGCCAATGGCCGATGCCCGGCCCCAGGTGCTGATTTGCGGACCACATGTACGCGAAGCTCACGCCGTCACGCCGTCGTAGCTCGCCTCGCGCATAGGCGGCCTCCACACGCTGCGCAATCTGATCGGGCGTGTGTCCCTCCATGGCGAGCTTGCTGCGCAGCTCGTAGTACGGCATTACCATGAGCGCTGCGCCAGCGTCGAAGCAGATCGGCGCGCGGACCGTCGGGTCGTACACGAGATCGCGAAACTGGTCGGGTGTATACGTCGGCGCCGCCCATCCGCGCATGACCATGCACACGAAACCGTTATCACCCTTGAGTTCGACCGCATATCCAGACTCCGTCAAGACTTTTATCGTCGCACGCCTGGAGATGTTGGCCGGCGCCGCGCTTCGCGCGAGGGCCACCTCGTCGTCGCGCGACATCAAGTACTCTGCAAGAGGTGGATACTTGCCGGTCTGGGCATACACGGCCGGTACACCAATGCCGCCGAACACATAGATTGCCAGGACTGTGAGTCTTCTCATTGCCGCTCGTCTCCTTGGTCACTTCTATTTGGTATTACGGCCGTCAGACCGCTGGAGATACGGCGAGATTCGTGCGGACTAGGAGTGTTCGTCGACGAAGAGCGTGCTGGCCGCCGTCAGCACCCAGGGGCAGTGCCAGTAGTCACTGATGCCGACGATCCGGCCGTCCGCGACGTGCAGGCGGACCGCGGCTGTTGCCGTCCATCCTTCGATCGTGGCGTGCTGGATGATGACGGCAGTTTCTCCGTCCACCTCCCCTACGGTCAACCGCCATCCCACCGGCAGGCGCTCGTCGTTGCCGAAGTACGGCGAGTCGACCAGACGCCCGATGAAGCGATCCGCCACCTGGAGGCGAGCGTCGGCAGCGATGAGCTCCCGAAGACCAGCCCAGTCGCGCTGATTGAATCGGTCGACATACAGCCGGAGGAGTGCTGCGTCTTTGTTCGTTTTCGCGCGAGCCGGGGGGACTATCGTCGACCGCGCGACCAATTTCGATCGCCCGCGATTCAGTGCGGCTTTGACGCCGCCGACGGTGGAATCGACCAGCTCCGCGATTTCTTCGAGCGAGTAATCGAACACATCCTTCAAGAGCACACAGGCCCGCTCTTTCGGCGGTAGCGAGAGCACGAGATGCTCGACGGCCTTGCCGAGGTCCGGGCCGAGAGGGTCGGCGGGTGGCGTGGAGTTTGGTTCGGCACCGGCCGCCTCGGAGTGTTCACGGATTCCACGCCGGCGCAGAAAGTCGATGCAACGATTGTGAGCAATGCGAAACAACCACGGCCCCAGGGGACGTGCATCGTCGAACGCGTCGAGTTTTCGATAGGCCTGGAAGAGTGCCTCCTGAACGACATCCTCCCCATCGAGCACGGATCCCGTCATCCGCGCGCAGTAGCGGTGCAAGCTCGGACGCAGGTGCGTGATCGTCTCGAGAAAGGCGAGATACCGCGCCTCGAGGAGACCACCTGCCGTTGGGGCTTCGAGCGGGTCCGAGTCCATTGACGAGAGATCAGCCTTCATGCGCCTCTAATGACCAATACGCACGCAGGTGCGCCGAGGATACGAGCTGAGCTTCCTTCGCGGGCAGGTTGGGAATGCCGGGTCGGCAACGTGGATGAGCGCTACCTCTCCTACGAACGTGCCGCAAATGTGAGGCGTCTGCGCAAGATCCCCTCCGACGATAAGCGCCCAATGGCGACGTCGACAATCGCCCCAGCTGGTCCAACCCACGTCCTCGGAGCCAGCGTAGCAGGCGCTGCTGGTGCGAGAGATCCTCCAGCCTGTCGGCGCCGCGCGGCCCACATTCGGAGCGACACGATAACGATCGCCGGCAGTACCGTTCCAGTCGATTTCAAAGCCTTGCATCTTGACGGCTTCAAGCAGCAATCTCGAGCGCATACGACGAGGCGAACCATGAACGACACACATACGGACCAGGAAGGGACTCGAGAACTGCAGCCCCTCCAACCAGGATCCGGCGTGCCCCCAACTCCTTCGCACGACAGTCGCGCGACGGTGATCGGTGCTGCTGCATTCGGCGCGCTTGCGCTGGGTGCCACCGCGATCGCCGCGCTTGCCATCGGACGGCTCACAATTGGTGTGTTTGCTGTGAAGCGCGGACGCGTGCAGTCCCTCGGGGTGGACGACCTTGAAGTCCGACGATTGCACGTCATGAGCTCGCGATTGACAGCGATGTGCCGCGTTAGGTTTCTCACTGTTGAGGCTTCTCAACAGAGGGGCGTTCTCACTAGGTTCCAGTGCTGTTGATGGCGCCGAGCGTCTATGTGGACAGAGTGTCTGGCATCCTCACTATGCAATCAGCTGATGAGATGTTGAAGATGCCGTGCAATGCCCTTCTCTGGCGCCTGCCGCTGCAACTGTTCTGGATCGTCGCTCTCTGGTGGGTCGCTCGTGTGATCCCTCACTGTCGACGGGATTGTAGCGCTGGAGTACGGACCCGATTCCTCTGGAACCGGTCGCAAACAAGCCCGACTGCCTCTGTCAAGTGCGAAGAAAACTGGAGCGACGCCGCTTGGTCGCGTTTGTCGCGCCCCAATCTCCCTACCGGAACCGCCTGACGGGTCACCGACGTCAAAATGAATGAGCGCCTCGTCTGCTTCGAAGGAAAGCTACGGTGACAATCCCCATGTCAGTCCTGAGGTCGTGTGTGCTCCTGACCGCAATTGCGGCGGTCGGCAATTCCATTGCCACCGCGCAAGAGTCTCCGGCTGGGGGGACGGCGCAAGAGCACGTCATTTACGCGAGTGTGTTGAACAAGCAAGGGCTCCCGGTCACCAATCTCCGGGCGTCCGATTTTGTCGTGCGCGAAGAGGGCGTGGAACGCGAAGTGTCGCGAGTCTCGCCAGCTTCGGAGCCAATACGCATCGCCGTGCTCGCCGACACGAGCCGGGCGATGGAACCGTACATCAACGACATGCGCCGGGCGCTGCGCACGTTTTTCCAGGAGATGCAGGGGAACGCGGACATCGCGCTGTTCGAATTCGGTGAGCGACCGGCGCGTCTCGTCGACTACACGCGCGATCCCGCACTTCTCGAGGCAGGCATCGGACGGCTGTTCGCACGCCCGGCCAGCGGCGCCTACGTGCTCGATGCGATCATCGAGGCCTCACGTGACCTTCGTACGCACGAGTCTGCACGACCTGTGATTGTCGTCATCAGCGGTCAGGGTGCGGAGTTCAGCGAGCGCTATCACCAGGACGTCCTGGAGGCCCTCCGCGCCTCGCATGCTACGCTTCACTCGATCGTGGTCACGAGGCGGCGAGTGCCGATTCTCAGCGACGGTGTAAGAGAACGAGAGTTGACTTTCTCGGAAGGGACGGAATTGAGCGGCGGACGACGTGCGGACTTGTTGACCAGCATGTCCCTCGCCGACACGTTGAAGGATCTCGCGGGTGGCTTGAAGAGGCAGTATCGCTTGGTGTATGTGCGACCCCAGCTGCTGATTCCTCCGGATCGGATTGATGTAGCGAGCCGCAATCCCCAGCTGACCGTTCGCGCCTCTCGCGTCCCGCCGACCATTCCAGACCGGCTCCCCTGACTTCACAATTGGGAGCTGAACGCAATGCAATATGGAGGCATTCATGCCTGATGCGGCGACGGGGGAGAGCGAGAGCCCATCACACGAGTTGACTCGGAAGGAACCGACGACAAGTACAACCAAAGTTCGCAAGGCTGACGACACGACGGCGCCCGACGTGGATCGTGGAGCTGAAGAACGGCGAATGAACAGAATCGCCCGGCGTGCGCACCAGATCTACGAGGCGCGCGGCGGCCAGCACGGGAAGGCGCTGGAGGATTGGCTGCAAGCCGAACGCGAGATTGACGCTGAATCGCCTGGAGAAGGCCCGACCGAGCGCTGAAGTCGACGTCCGTCCGGCGATACCAGGGAGCAGATGGCCGCGGTCGTCACGGCGTCGGCTCCAGTGGTGTCATGGCGGCCACGCCGGCTCCAAAAGCGTAGCTCCTATCGCCGACCGATATCAGCGCGCGGCCGCCCAGACGAACACAACTGATGCGGCCACACTGATCAGGCTTCGTATCGCGTTCGCTCCGCCATGTGGGACG
This sequence comes from Acidobacteriota bacterium, assembly GCA_046727175.1. Classification (GTDB taxonomy): domain Bacteria; phylum Acidobacteriota; class Vicinamibacteria; order Vicinamibacterales; family 2-12-FULL-66-21; genus JBKPCD01. Next base: position 40,893 of record JBKPCD010000080.1, read on the forward strand.
ATGCGGCGTACTCGGCCCGCCGTCAGTCATACACATGCGGATTGACCGATCGCTTCCATGGGTCTTTCCTTTACACGACGGACGTAGCGCATTCGTATGAGCCTGATCGGGGCCGTGTACCGTCAGTTCCACCAGCCGAAGGGCGTTCTCGGTCGCCTCGCCCGCTGGATCATGGCGAACCGGCCCTCGAATATCGAGCGCAGTCGGTGGACCGTAAACTTGTTGAACCTGCAGCCCACTGATCATGTGCTGGAGATCGGATTCGGGCCTGGATTGGCGATACAACAGGTCGCTCGTCTTGTGCCAACAGGCCGTGTCGTGGGCATCGACCACTCGGCGCTCATGGTGCAGCAGGCCGGCCGAGGAAATCAGGCTGCTATCGAGGCAGGGCTCGTCGACTTGAAACTGGGTGGTTTCGAGGTGTTGCCAGAGCTCGGCGAGACGTTCGACAAGATCCTCTCGGTGAATGTGCTGCAGTTCCTGCGGGAACGATCCGAGGTGCTGCATCTGATTCGATCGGTGTTGAAACCCAACGGGCTGGTCGCGACGACGGTCCAACCGCGGCAGCGCGGCGCCACGGCTGCGGACGCACACGCCTTCGGGCGTCAATTGTCGAAGGAACTGATCGATGCGGGCTTTCGGGAGGTCACCGTCAAGGAGCTCGACCTCAAGCCCGTTCCTGCGGTGTGCGTGCTCGCGCACAGATGACATGAATACCCGACATGTCACCGGGTCACATCGCGACCGCGCGGCGGCTGCGGGTTTCGGGGCCACCCGTGCCCGAGTCAGATGTACCTATGGCAGGCCGTATGGCTTCTCACTGCGGCAGAACACGTAGATGTGTTCATGGTCTGGGCCCCGATCTACGACTTCGGCGATACGGACTGTGCTGCCGTAGCGAGCTGACCTGTAGCTGAGAATAACTGACTTGCCAGGTTTGACCGCGGCTAAGGCGCCTGTTAGCTGTTCCAGAAAGGCAGGCAACTCCGGTTCAAGGATCTTGACGATAAAGCCTGCTGGCATGCCGACGAGGGCCGGAGTCACAGGCGTATCGCCCTTTAGCGGCTGAACTTTGACGACCCGGTAGGGCGGTTGGCGCTCTATCTCGTATACGACATCATCATCCTTGCGGCCGACATGATCGTGACTCACGGTCGGTGCCGGCTTCGGTTGACGCCAATTGAACACGCCCACATCTCTCTCTGCTGAGAATAGTAGTGCCCTGTCTGTGGTCTTCGAACCGGCACCAGCTTAGGATTCGTTCTCGCCGTACCAATTCGTCGTGCCAGGCAGCGACATTTAATATAGTCACGCTGAGGCTGTGGCCAGATAGGGGTCCATCATGACACGAGCTTCCTGGATCACTCTTGTGGCAAGCGTCGTCCTGTCGAGCTTCGCAGGCGTGGCGACGAACGGCGGCGAGGTGTGGTGGCCTCAGTTTAGAGGCCCGAATTCCTCGGGACTCGGTGATGGCAGGCCGCCCGTTCGCTTTGGCCCCGACGAAAATGTGCTTTGGAAAACTGCGGTGGGGCCTGGACACTCGTCGCCCATCATTTGGGAACGACGCATTTTCCTGACCGAATTTGATCAGGCGACCAGGCAGCTCGCCACGCTGTGCATTGATCGCCGCACTGGCAAGATCCTGTGGCGACGTTCTGTCGCGCCGGACCAGATCGAAAAGGTTCACGAACTTAGTAGCCCCGCTGGCGCCACGCCCGCCACCGACGGTGAGCGGGTCTACGTCTACTTCGGATCTTACGGGTTAGTGTCTTATGACCTGGATGGAAATCAGAAATGGGAAATGCGCCTAGCTTTACCACAAAACCCCTATGGTGCGGTCGCTTCACCGATCGTCGCTGGTGAATTGTTGGTGCTCAACCATCAAGGGGAAGACTCTTACCTGCTCGGCGTCAATCGCCGCGACGGCCGCACAGCTTGGAAGACGGACCGCTCGATGTTTCAGTATGGATGGTCGACTCCTGTGCATTGGCGTCATGACGGGGTCGACGAGATTGTCGTGTTGGGAGGTGACTTTAAACCGGACCAGCGTCTGATGGCCTACAACCTTGCGGATGGAGCGGAACGATGGTGGGTAGGAGGACTGCCGCCGTGCGGGAAAAGTACGCCGGTTATTGGCGGCGGGTTGCTATTTCTGGCCGCGCCCGACATTATCATGGAGCCGGCGGCTGAAAAACAGAACCCTGAACGAGCCGCTCAGATATACGCGAACAACGCGGCTCGCGTCATGGCTGTTCGGCCGGGCAACAAGGGTGAAGTCAGCCAAGCGAATATTGCCTGGTCGGAGAGGAGAGGTGTGCCCGGTGTTCCCTCACCTTTGTACTACAACGGACGACTGTATACCTTCCTGAACGGCGGCATTGTTTTCTGTAGAGTGGCACAGACTGGTGAGTTGGTGTACAGCGGGCGGCTGGGAGCAATGGGTTACTACTACTCCTCGCCGGTGGCCGCCGACCAAAAAATCTACATTGCATCCGCCGATGGCGTCGTGGTCGTGATGGATGCTGGTGAAAAGCTGAACATACTGGCTACAAACAAGCTTGACGGTGCGACCTTAGCCACGCCGGCGTTAGTGGACGGGAACATCTACGTGAGAACCGACCGTCATCTGTACGCCTTTGGAAAGTGAAATGTGCCTCATGTACGCGCTCCAGAACCGCATCCGCCTCATGTCGACGGCACCGGTGGTGGAGGCGACCGATCAGGCGATCGGAAGGATCTTGACCCAGTACTTCGGGCCGAACCTCACGAGGGAACAGATGAAGGAGTTGGCCCTGTCGCGTTCGGCAGATCCGTTGAAGTCCTTCAGCGAAGCGTGCCGACGAGAACTGGAAGACCTGCGGCGTCGTGTCGGGTGACGGCGGTTCCAGAATGGTCAGGTTCGTGTTGTTGCACGCGAGCTCAGCCACCCGGTTCAGTACTGTCGCGACCAGATCAGTTCCTTCGATGCACCGGATGGCCGCGGAGAAGTACGGCACTTCGACGACAGATGTTCGTGTCAACCCGAGAGACGCAAGCCGCTGGTCGGGAATGCTGGGAGTGCCCGTCTGGAACCCGATGTTGACATGGGACGCCGCGAGATACTCCTTCAGCGTCATGCGCTGTCGTTTGTGCTGCTTCTGCACTCGACACCACTCGTGAGGAGCCACTCTTCAGACATCCAATCACCATACGACCTTGAGGCCTTCGTAAAGATTGAACGCTTTGTCAGGCGTCACCACCGAGACGTTCTCCACGAGGGCTTGCGCGATGATTTGGCGGTCAAAGGGATCGGCATGATGTGTGGGTAGATCGAACAGCCGGAAGGCATGCTCCGCCGCGTACGGCAAGACCCGCAATCGCAGATCAGCGACGCCTGACATCGCGTCCGCCTTGCTGACCGTGAGCTTGCCGCTGGCCTGTTTGACCGCGATCTCGGTCAGGGACACCACGCTGATCTCGCGTACTGCGGTCCCTTTTCGAAGGGCGGACATCGCCTGACGGGAGAGGCGCTCCGGAGAGCTGACCGCCCAGATGAACGTGACGGTATCGAGGATGAGCCGCATGCGTCAGCGGCCATTGAGGAAGGCTTCGAGCTCATCTTTGCTCATCGGCTTCCACCAGCCGGGATCGAGAGCCGTCACCTTGCCCTTCAGCGTCCCGAACTTCGGCTTCTCGGGATCGGCCTTGGTCGTCCGGACGAGGTCCACCACCGGCGTGCCGTGCCGGTAGATCGTCACGGACTCGCCATCTTCGACCGCCTTGATCAACTTGGGAAGCGTATTCTTGGCTTCCGCCACACTCACTTTCATAGTACCGATTATAGCCATAATTGATGGCTATCTTAATTCGCGGATACGGGACCGCCTCTTGCGCGCACGGCACCAGGCGACCGGCGACGCCTCGGACAAGAAGAAGGAGGTGCAATGATGCGAACGCGATGCGGACCTCATTCGTGGCGAAGCGCGACAACTGGATCCACCCGGATCGCTCGGCGGGCGGGGATATAGCACGCCACGATTGCACTCGCGGTCAACACGAGGGCAGCGCCAGCAAATGAGACGACGTCGGCCGGTTGGATGCCGTATAAGAGCGAGGAGATGAACCGCGTCAGCCCGAGGGCGGCAGTGATTCCAATCGCGAGCCCGATACCTGTGAGCCGTGCGCCTTCGCCGATGATCAGCGCCAACAGCTCGCGCGCGCCCGCACCAAGTGCCATCCTCACGCCGATCTCTCTCGTCCGCTGCGCGACCGAGTAGGCCATCACTCCATAGATTCCGATTGCGGCGAGCAGCAACGCGAGCATCCCGAACGCACCGAGCAGCGTCCCGGCGAGCCGCGCCGGCAGCAGCGCGATCAGCATCTGATCTTCCATCGTCTTTGCGTCGAAGACGGGTACCGCCACGTCGACGCCTCGAATGGCATCGCGCACGGGAGCGATCAGCGCGCGGGAATCCGTGTTCGTTCGCACGTGCAGCACGACGGCGCCCTGATACTCCTGAAGGAGCGGGAGGTAATAAAAGGGGCGAGGCTCTTCTCCAAGCGTGTCGTATTTCCCAGTGCGAACGACGCCGATGATTTCTCTGAACGGCCCCTGCGATCCGTTGGCGCTCAAGCGCTGCCCAAGCGAATCGCCGTTCGGCCAGTACTTCCGCGCAAACGCGTCGTTCACAATCACCACTGGCGATGCGTCCGGCCCGTCCGCCTCGGTGAACGAACGGCCACGCAGCAGCGCGATGCGGAGGGTGTCGAAATAACGTGGTCCGACGACGTTGTAAGCCGTTTCGGTGTCTTCGCCGGGTTGCGGCCGGTATCCGTCGATGACCGTGACGCGGCGCGAAACGCCGAGCCCGAGCGGCACGTTCGCGGCGAGGCTCGCGGACGACACTCCGGGTACGCCGCCGACAGTCGCGAGGACTCGATCGTACAGCGCGCGACCGCGCCGCTGGTCATACCCCTGCAGGGCCGGATTGAGCGACATGACAACCATGTGTGAGGGGTCGAAGCCCACGTCGATCGCGCGGGCCTGCTGGAGGCTTCGGATGAACAGCCCGGCGCCGATGAGAAGCAGCGTAGAACACGTTACCTGGGCCACGACCAATGCGGAGCGCAGCCGCGACGGGCGGCGACGACCGGTCGAGCTGTCGTCTTTCAAAATAGGGACGACGTCGCTGCGCGACGCGTGGAGAGCCGGTGCCAGACCGAACAGCAGCCCAGTCGAGACCGACAACACTGCCGTGAATGCCAAGACGGATGGAGCCAGTCTCAGATCGAGTACGAGAGGAACGGGAACTGGAGGCTTGAATGTCCCCAGCACCTGCATCAGCCACACAGCGACGAGCAGGCCGAAAACACCGCCGAGGGAGGCGAGCATTACGCTTTCGCTGAGAAGCTGCCGAACGAGCCGGCCGCGGTTCGCGCCCAGCGCGAGCCTCACGCCGATCTCTCTGGCCCGCGCCGTGCCGCGAGCGAGGAGCAGGTTGGCGACGTTGGCGCACGCCGTCAGCAGCACGAGACCTACCACGGCCATCAGGACCGCGATGAACCCGGCAACGGGGCCGCCGAGGTCCGGATGAACGCGTGAGTTACGCTCGGAGACGACGCTGATGGCGCGGCTGGTTTCGCGGATCGTGCGCCATTCCTGAGGGTACGCCGCGTAGAGCTGCGAGGCAATCACATCGAACGCCGCCTGAGCCTGCTTGACCGGGACTCCGGGCCGTAACCGTCCGAGAAGCAGCAGCCCTCGCGAGCCACGCTCCTCCGTCCAGGCGCTTTCCGCCGGCGTCAGAACTTTCGCCGCCGAAATCGATATCCATGCATCCACCGAGAGGCCTCGCTGCGCTCCCGTGTATGGGCGCTCAACGACCCCAACGATCGTGCAAGGCTGGGACGCCTGGATCCGCAGCGAAGCGGCGCATCCACAGTGCATGGCTGATGATGGCGACCGCCGGCGCCTGAGGCCGGTCATCATCTGCGCCCAGCAGGCGTCCAACGGTGGCGCGTATGCCGAGCAGCGGGAAGTAGTTGCCGGAGACCGTCTCCGCAAATGCCATCTCGGTATCGGCGCCTGCGTTCATCGACACCTGCGAGAAACGATACGCGGCGATGTCCATGACGCCAGAACCACGCTGCAGGAAATCGAGGTAGTCGGGATATGAAGACGAGCCGTACGTCGTGCTGCTGAAGTCGCTCGTGTAGACTGACACGATTTGCTCCGGATGCCAGACGGGCATCGGACGCAGCAACACGGCATCGAGCAGGCTGAAAATCGTCGTGTTCGCGCCGATGCCGAACGCCAGCGACAGGACGGCGACAGCGGTGAAGCCGGGCCTGGCCGCCGTGGTGCGCACCGCGTAGCGCACATCTCGGGAGAGATCGCCCAGCAGCTGTCCGCCGGGTGCTCGCGGTGTGATTGAGGGAGGCACATGGGCCTGGCTGAGCGTCGCCATGTGCCGCACCAGACGATTCGCGCCCGTGAACTCGGCGAGCGTCAGCTGCGTGGCTTCATCGGACGAGGCGCCGCCTGCCATCAACTCCCGCCAGCGATCGTCGAGATGCTGCGAGAGTTCTTCGACGATCTCGGCCTCGCGCGTTGGTGAGAGGCCAAGAGACGACAACCGCTGGCGGATTTCGCGCGTCCAGTCAGGCATGTTCGCCTCCGGTTGATGTCCGACATACAGATGTATGCTACGCTTTATACAGACGGAGAATTCGAATGGCAAAAACGGTCGCGCGGCGCCGGAGACAGGGGATGCGTCGCGCGTCTCGCACTCGCGCGAGTCGCGCCGGCTGGATCCGCAAGAACATCGTGATGGACCAGCGCAAACTTGACGCGGCGCGGCGCGTATTGGGCGTGGATACCGAAACTGAGGCCATTGATCTCGCCTTGGACTTCGTTGCGTTCCGCCGCGAATTGGCTCGGGGAATCGCGGCGATGAGGCGCGTCGGCGGTATCGAGGATGTATTCGAGTTTCGACGTCGCGCATGAAGTACGCACTCGACACCAACATCTATATCGACGCCTTTCGCGATCCCGCCGCTGCGGCTGCGCTCCTTCGCTTCCTCGAGCGCGGGTTGCCGTTTACCTTTCTGAGCGCTGTCGTGATGCAGGAGCTCGCCGCCGGGGCGCGGACACCGGATCAAGCGCGTGAGCTCAAGCGATCGGTGTTCAGGCCGTTCGTGAAGCGAGCGCGTGTGTTCGCGCCTACCACCACCGCGTTCGTTCACAGCGGACACCTGCTCGCTGCCGTCACAGCGCGTGAAGGCCGGGGCACGATCCAGGAGAACCCCTCGCTGCTGAATGACGCGCTTCTCGCCGCATCCTGTCGCGAACGTGGGATCACGTTGGTCACCCAGGACAGGGACTTCGATCGATTGGCGCCGCTGCTAAAAGGCTGGCGTCACGTCGCGCCATGGCCGGAGCCGGAACACGCTTGATCGCTCATGAACTGAAAGGCCCGTGAGAGCCCGACGCCAGAACGCACGCTGGTCACCTCCATGTATCGCGGGCCTCATGAACCTCCCACATGCCCGCGGCACCGATCAGCCCGAGGACTTCGTAGGGACCGAGCCGCGTACCGGCGGCAAGTTGCCATGGCAGGGATTTCGCGGAGGGAGTATAACCTCATTTGTCACCCCAGCTCTCCGCCTGTTACTTCCGAATCCTTCCCCGCTCCGCGCCCGAGGATTTTTTTGCGTGACCGTTCCGTGAATTCGCATGTAGACTTCTGATCGCTTGCAGCGTCGCGACTCTCGAGGGGAGAACATGTTGCCGGCGAATCCTGCTCCTGCGTCCACACACGGTCTTCAGCGCATCCTTTGCATCGCCGTACTGGTCGTCATCGTGCTGGCGACGCTCTACGCCGGGTGGGTCGGGATCAGCAACTTCTCGCGGATCCACGTTTGACGCTTCGGACCTGATCGTCGGCGACCTGCCGTTCAAGACGGATCTTGACGCTTGCGGGGCTCGTGACGCGGGCGAACGCCCTGCTCAAGAGTGGGGACTACAAAGGCGCCGCACGCACACCGGAGGAGTACCTCAAGGAATCGATCGTCAGTCCGAGCGCTTACATCGTGCCGGGGCCGACATTCTCTGCGGGAGGCCAGTCGGTCATGCCGCCGCTCGCCTCGGTCCTAAAGCCAGAAGAAATCGACCAACTCGTCGCATACCTCGCGACCTTCAAGTGAGAGGAGCGTCGGATGCGCTTTCGCACTCAAGCTGTCGCGTATCCATACTTCGTCGTCGCGCTGCTCTTGTACGGGCTCCAGGTCGCGTTCGGACTCCTGTCTGCCGCCAAGTATCTCGGGCCTGACCCGCTCCAGGCCTGGCTGCCGTTCGACGTGTCCAAGGCACACAAACCTTTTGGTCGTCTGGGTACTGACCGGATTTATGGGCGCCGCATATTGGCTCGTCCCTGAAGAATCTCGGACGGAGCTCCACAGCCCAAGGATGGCGTACTGGGCGCTCGCGTTGTGGGCCCTTGGTGGAGTGACTGCCGTTGCCTCGTCGACCTTCGGGTGCCTCGAACCCTTGGGTCTGTCGATGACGACGTGGGACGCTGCGATCAATCCGTCGATCGAGGTCCAGAATTTGTCCGACGAAATCCCGCTCAGCGCTTCTTGCGTCGCCATCGATGAATGTCACGGAGCCGTTACTGGCCCAAAGGCTGCACTCGGGGCCGTCAAGGGTGCGGAAGGTGAGTTCCGCCTTTCCCGGTGTCGATCGTCAGGATACCGCTCCTTCAGCAGCGCTCGTAGGCGCGGATCAGCACGGTCTCTCACTGTGAATCGTATCGATCTGTCATGTGTCTCGCGTCTTGCGTTCAATCCGCAGCCATCCGAATCCATGTGATCGCGGGTTGAGAATCGACGGGGCCGATTACGCGCCCGATCTGCCGTCGACCAGTTGCAGGACGGCCTGGCACCACGCGTCTCCGCCGACGAATCGCGCTGTCGGGATCTTTCGGCCGAGGCGAGCAACATCGGCGGCGTCGCTCTGCATCACGACGGGCATATCGACGGCTTGAAGGAGGCTGACTTCACTCGGCTCCTTCGCCACGCCGACTGTCAGCACGCGGCCAGCGTGCGCACGGCGATAAAGGGAGGTCAGCAGCCTCAGGCTGTGTGCCTTGTCCGCGACACCCGTGGCGTGATGAAATCCCTCGTGTGCAAAGCACCGAAACCCGAGTCGTCGGAGTGCCTGGCACATGCGGCTGTACTCCGACGGATCTGAACTGAGAATTCGAAACGGTTCGTCGTACTCCCGCAATTTCGCCAAACGGGCTTGTGCCAATGACAGTTCGCAGCTCTGAGCCACATCCTCAATTGACATGTCGCTGAAACCGATGATGTCGATACCGAGCTTCTGCGCCGTGGCGTGCAGAGCTTCCGCGACCTGGTAGTAGGGTCCGCCGAAGGCGACGACGTGGTAGTTCGGGGCCGCTCGCGCGCCGACAGGGAGATCCTGAAAGTACCCGTGGGGTATGAACAGACCCCCTCCGTTCTCGCTGATGAACGGGTGCTGAAGATGCAGGTCGCTCTGGATCAGCTCCATTTCCGACCGCGTCTCGTTGCCCCAGAGCACGACGGCGATGTTGTGGTCTTCGAATGCGCGGATGGCACTGCGTGTCGCCGACCACCCAGCACTACGTCCATCGCGAAGCGTGTCCGGATCGCTGAACAGCACGATCTTCTCGGGTTTGTCTTGAAGTTTGACGCGATTCTGCCGATACCCTGCCCTGAATCGCGACGTGAGGCCACTTGATCGTGGCCACCAAGCGGCGGTCAGGCTGGGCATGATCGCTATTCCTCCATGACGGTCCTCACACCTCGGTGGGAGGTGCCAATCCACTACGCCAAGCCCTCCTCCCGTCGACCGTCGTCCCAAGGCCCCCTCTCCTGGTGCGACTATGACAGGCGTCGGCTCTGCCTGGTATCTGGTCATGGCGGTATTTGCCACTGAACGATCAGGTACCCACACGCTGGTACGTTCCCACGCGCCGCTGTAGATGACGAAGACTGAGTGGCATTGCGCTCGATCGCCACGTGCCGGAGGTTCTCGCCGTCGTCACGCTTGGGTCGGCGCTCCTGCTGGGCGTGATGTTCAGCGTCCGCTGCCATCGGCGATCCCTGGATCGGCGATTGATCGTGGCGTATTCGGTCTCGGATTGATAGCAGTCGGGACGCGCGGCGTACACTCAGCGAATGACGCCCTTGCGCACGGCATACAGCACGATCTCGGCGGCGCTGTGGAGATCGAGCTTCTCCATGATTCGTGCACGATGCGTTTCGACCGTACCAGGGCTCACATGCAGAAGGTGAGCGATCTCCTTGTTGCTGTGGCCCTCCGCGATCAATTGAAACACCTCGCGCTCCCGCTCTGAGAGGGCGTCGAATCGATCCGTGACGCCGCGATCGGCGAGATGCCGCACATAGTCGTCGAGTACGACCTTCGACACGTCAGGACTGAAGTACGACTTGCCGGCGGCGAGATCCCGCACCGCCCGGACGAGATCGGCATCCGCAGAGTCCTTCAGAATGAAGCCATGCGCCCCTGCCTGCAGCGCCTGCGTAATGTAGAGGTCGTCGGAGTACATGCTGACGATGAGAATCCGGACGTCAGGCAGGCGGCGGCCGATTTGCCGCGTGGCTTCGACGCCATTGAGCCGCGGCATCGCGATATCCAGAATGACGATCTGCGGCTCCCATTCAAGCGTCAAGCGAACGGCTTCAGCGCCGTCGCTCGCCTCTGCGACGACGTGCCAGCCGGGCTGTTCCTCCAGCACACGACGGAGGCCCTGTCGGAACAACGTATGGTCGTCAGCAAGGACGATGCGCAGCGTATTCATCGCTAGGTCTTGACCGCAGCACCCGCGGTCGATGGTTCGGTCTCGGTGCGACGATGTTGCGAGTCCGGCGCCACACCAGGGATCGGAAGTTCCACGGTCAGCCGGGTTCCTTTGCCAACGAGGCTGTCAAGGTGGACGGTCCCGCCGACACGTGTTACCCGCTCGCGCACGCTCACCAATCCCACGCCGCGTCGAGTGTCTGCGCCTCCTCCGGCAACGGCCATGCCCTTCCCGTCGTCCTCCACCGTGACCAGCAGCGAGTGCGGCAGGCGATGCAAATACACGCGGCATGACCTCGCGTGGGCGTGTTTCGCGACGTTGGTCAGCGCTTCTTGAACGACGCGATAGGCGCAGACTTCGATGTCGGTCGGTGCGCGAGTATCCAGGCGATCCACGACGAGCTCCGTCCGGACGCCGGCCCGTTCAGAGAACCCGTGTACGTACGCCTCGAGTGTGATGGCGAGGCCGAAGTCATCGAGCATCGGTGGGTGAAGAAGCTGGGATAAGTCGCGGACCGTCTTGATGGCCTGGTCCGTCGAGGCGCGCGCTTCCGCGACTGCTGCGGCCGGTGCCCCGGAGACCTGACCGCTGCGGTCGACGAGGGCGAGATCCAGGTTGATGGTCATCAACGCTTGACCGATCTCGTCGTGAAGGTCGCGCGCGATCTTGCGCCGCTCGCTCTCCTGGGCGTCCTCGAGTTCCGTCGAGAGGCGCTGCAGTTCGCGTTTGTGCTGCCGCTCCTGCTGATGCTGCTGTCGAATCCACGATTCGAGACGTCCCGTGTACCGCAGGGCCATGAGCGCGATGGCGAAACCAAACACCGCCGTCAATCCACCTGTCCACCAGATCCGTTCGCGCACACCGCGGTGCAATTCGGTCACCGCCGCCTGCTGTTCGCGAAGGCCATCCTGATTCAAGATGCGGAGATCCGCTGAAATCCGGAGCACCAGTTCGTGCTTCGGAATCGCCGCCCGCAGAAAGGCTTGCGCAGCGCTCCCGGTCACCTGTCCCGTCAGCAGTGGCTCCAGACTCTCCCAGTACTCGTCCAACTCCGCGCGCATCCGAGCCCAGTGTTCACGTTCCACCGCGGAATCGACATAGGGGACGAACTGCTGGAGCCTCCGCTCAACATCCGTACGGATCTGCCGGAGCTGTTCGCGTTGAGGGGCGGTTCCGTCGGCGCGGCTCTCCAATGCTGCGTC
>JBKPCD010000081.1:0-12999 GCA_046727175.1 Acidobacteriota bacterium
CACCATGAAAGGACTCATAAAACGGCAGTTGTTGACATCCTCGTGCTCCGTCACACCGCCGCCGGTTCCGCTGCAGCACCAACCGAGGTCTTCCCATGCGCCTCCCAGCGCACGAGCTTCAGGTCCAGAACGAACGTCGCGTAAATGACGGGCACGAGCAGCAAGGTGACAAACGTGGCGAACGTGAGGCCACCGATTTGCCCGTAGCAAAGCGGCTCCCACAGCGGTCCGCCGTGGGCCGCGAGGGGGAACAAGGCGGTAACCGTGGCGGCGACGGTGATCAGTACCGGGCGGAGGCGGATGATGCCGGCATCGAGGAGCGCCTCCTGCAGTGAATCCCCGTGCTCATGCCGCCCCTCGATGAAGTCGAAGAGCACGATGATGTGGCTGACGATCACGCCGATCAGGCTGGCAATGCCGAGGAACGCCATGAACCCGAACGGTGTTCCCATCGTCCAGAGCGCGGCCAGCGCACCCACGACTCCGTACGGAATCGCCGCGAATACGATGAACGGTTTGATCGCGTGCTTGAACTGGAACATTAGCGCGAGATAAATCAGCACGACGGAGATCAGCATCACGACGGCAAGATTCCTGAAGGACTTGACCTGCTCCTCGTGCTCACCGCCAATCTCCATTCGATAGCCGACCGGGAGCGTCTTCCCGAAGTCGACCAGCCTCGGCATGGCCACACGCAGCACCTCGGAAGGCAGAAACCCCTGCTCCGGAAACGCCGACACGGTCACGGTTCGGAACTGGTTCCGGCGCTGCAGCTTCTCGGTCTGCATGTCATAGACGATCGACGAGATCGACTGCAGAGGGACTTTCTGCTGTCCCTGCGTCGAATAGACGTAGAGGCTCCGGATGTCCGAGAGTTGCGACCGCTCGTCCATGCGCAGGCGGGCGACGATGGGAATCTGATCCTTGCCTTCGCGAAGCTCGGAGACCGGCACGCCCGCCATCGCCGACGCAGACGCGGCAGCAACGTCGAAGTTCGTCAGCCCCGACAGATTCGCCTTGTCGGGATCGGTGCGAAGACGAACGGCAAAGCTTTCCGGACCCCAGTTGTCGCGCACGCGGGTCGCCGTGGGAATTGCGCGGAGGATATCACCAGCCTGATCGCCCAGACGCCGGAGCGTGACGATATCCTCGCCGGAGACCCGGATCGACACGGGAATTCCGACCGGCGGTCCGGTTTCGAGCTGGCGCACATCCAGCCGCGCACCGGGAATATTCGCGCTCAGCGCCGATTGAATCTTGTCGACCAGGTGCCGAGTGTCATGCTTGTCGACGACCTCGATGAGCACCTGCGCGTAGTTGGGCTGCTTCTGTTCGGGAGCTACCGAAAACCAGAAGCGCGGCCCGCCGCCGCCGACGAACGTCGTCAACGATTTCAGGATTTCACGCGGACGGTCGCGACCGTCGGAGTGCTCCTTTGCGTACTCGTCGGCGACGCGTCGTATCGTCGCCTCGACTTCAACGGCCACACGGTTGGTCGCGGCGACGGGCGCGTCCTCGGGCAGCCACACATCGACGTACGAGTGGTACTGGAGGTCAACCGGGAAGAACTGCGTCTTCAACTGGCTCATGAACAGACCGCCGAGGGCGAGGATGACCAGCGACGCGGCAAGAAACGCCCATCGATGGCGAATAGCCAGGTTGCCCACCCGGTAGTACGCGGCGGCAAAGCCGCTCTTTCGCCGTTCCTCGATCGAGGGTTCCGCTTTCGGGCGCAGCAGGTAATAGCCCAGCAATGGAATGAACGTCATCGAAACCACTCGAGACGCGACGAGCGAACATCCGATGACCACAGGCAGTGTGTAGACGAACTGTCCAGGGTCTCCGGGCAGCACGAGGAACGGAACGTAGGCCACGATGTTGGTGATGGTGGCGAACATGATCGCCTTGGCGAGCTTGGTCGGCCCCCACCACGCCGCGACGAGGCGCGGATGGCCGGCGGCAAGATCGCGCTTGATGGCATCACCAGCGACAACCGGATCGTCGACGAGCAGACCGAGCGCGATGATGAGCGACGCGATCGAAACCTGCTGCAGGTCGACGCCCAGCATGTACATCATCCCGAAGGTCATCGCGAGGGTGATTGGGATTGACAGCGCCATCAGCAGAGCCGACCGCCATTCCCAGAAGCCTACGAGCGACACGAGCACGACAAGCGCGACCGCTTCATACAGGCTGCCCATGAACAGCTCGATGTTCTCCTCCACCTGACGCGGTTGATCCGAGGTCCGGGCGAGGACGAGGTCCGCAGGCAGTTGCGCACGGAGCTCTTCCAGCCGCGCGTCGACGGAATAGGCAAAGTCTCCGATCTTCTGACTGGCACGCATCTGGATCGCCAGCGTGACGGCGCGCGAGCGGCGCCACGTCCCATCGGGTTCGCGGTGCCCGTAGAAGTTCAGAAACCGCGCCGGGCTCTCGTACCCCCGGCCAACGGTGACGAGGTCGCGCAGGTACACTCGTCGTCCATTCGGAGTCGAAACGAGCACATCGCCGATCTCTTTCTCGCTCTTGAACTCACCCGAAGGATCGACCGTCAGGTTTTTCTCGCCACTCTCGATGATGCCGCCCGGCAAGGTGATGTTGCGGGCTTTCAGCACGTCGTCGAGCATGCCGACCTTGATCCCGTACGACGCAAGCCGCTCCTGGGAGTACTCGAGATACACCCGTTCATCCAGAAGCCCGGTGCGCGTCACTTTCGAGACGATCGGGATCGTCTGCAACGTGCGGGCGATGAGATCGGTGTAATCGTCCAGCTCCCGATAGCTGTACTTGTCGCCGGCCACCGCGGTCAGACGCGTCAGCGCATCGGCGGGCGCACGAACGACGGCGACGGGCCAGGCATCGGGATGAAATTCTGACGCGCGCAGCCGCTCACGGATGAAGCTTTGGACGTACCCTCGGAGCGCGTCGTCATCCTTATCGGATGCCGCATCGACGCCGATGAAGCCGTCACCGATCACAATCCGGGGATCACGGAACACTCCGTCGGCGGTTGCCATTTCGGCGAAGACGTGGAGCGGCCGGCGCACGAGCTCCGCCGGCACGGCGGCTGGGAGACCCTGTACGAGGGTGACGCGCTGCTCGTTTCGAGCGGCTGACGCCCGCGTTGCCTCAATCGCCCGTTGTACGGCGTCGGCCCGCCGCTTTATTTCTGCGTCAGCAACTCTCGGACTCGCCACCGTCAGCATCAGCGCGGCGGTGTCGCCAAAGTCCTTCACGAAAGTTATCGGGCCGGCGCCGTCCGGCAGATCGGTGATGGAATCGAGCTTCAGCTTGATGTCGTCGAATTCCTTGCCGGTCTCGCGCGTGCCTTCTACGAGCGTGATGTACACCGCGGTGATGCTGGTACGAGTGTTCGATTCGATCTTGTCGACCTTGACGTTTTCCGCGACCTTCTCTTCGATTCGCCGCGTTATCAGTTGCTCGATCTTCTCGGCGCTTGCGCCGGGCCAGGGGCAGAGCGCGAGCGCTTGACGGACTGGAATGTCGGGGTCCTTGCGCTGCGGCATTCTCAGGTAGCCGTAGATGCCCCACAGGACCGTGCCGATCAGGAGGACCCACGCAACGTGCCGCGTTTCGGTGAAGAAGCGGGCCGTGTTGTGCGTGCGCGCCGCGAGTGCGAGTTCGTTGTCCCGTTCAGACATCGCATTTCCTTTGAATCCAGGCGCATTCATCGTGAATCCTCAGGGCAACACGCGGACGGGGTCACCGTCGACGAGCAGCGTCGCGCCGCTGACGACCACGTGCTCGCCGGGTTCGAGTCCCTTGAGCACCGCGATCGTGTTGCCGATGACTTCGCCGAGCTCGACTCGCCGGAGCCGGGCGACATCGATGGCGTTCTGCCGTTGCACGACGAGAACGGCGAACTGTCCGCTGCCGGCCTGAGATCGAACGATCGCGGTCAGGGGCACCGTCAGGGGCCGATTGGCGGCGGCAGCCCTGGGCGTGGACTGCGCCAGTGCGACGGTGCCGATCATGCCCGGCCGCAACCGGCCATCTTTGTTTGGCACTGTCACCTCGATGTCGAACACGCGACTCTGCGGATCGGCTGCCGGTGCGACGGCGGTCACGCGGCCGGGAAAGATCGTCGCGGCGACGGCCTCGACGGTCACGCCGATGGAATCGCCAAGGTTGACCGCCTGGATCATCCCATCGGGAATGCCGAACCGGGCTTTCACCGAGCTGAGGTCGCCGAGCACGAAGCCGACCGTGCCGGCCGCGACAAGTGTGCCGACTTCAATACGGCGTTCGAGAACGATTCCGGTCGCGGGCGAGACGAGGGCGCAGTCGCGAAGCGCAATCTGCGCGAGCTCCACGTCCGCACGTGCCGCCGCCACCCGTGCGTCTGCAGTGTCGAACTCTGCCTGCGCGGCGTCGAGATCCGGCTTCGTGAGGCTGTCGGCCGCAAATAACGACCGCGCCCGTTCGAGGTTGAGGCGCGCTTTGTTCATCGCGGCTTCTCCTTCGGCGAGCTTGGCCTTTCCCTGGGTGACGCGCTCGGTGTAGTCGGTCTCTCGAACACGGGCGAGCACGGTGCCTTTGGTTACGCGGTCGCCGGCTTGGGCGGCGCGCAGCTTTCCATCCGCGCCGGCGCGTCGCAGGAGATCGTCGACGTATCCCGTTGTCTTGAAAGCCAGCTGCACCTGCTCGAACGCTTCAATCGTGGCCGAGTACCTCACACCGGCCTGCGGAGGAGCGACGGCGACGGACTGGGTCTTTACGGGCTGAGCGGCCTTCGGCTCGCCGGCGCGCGGTTTCGAACACCCGCCCACCAGCGCTCCCGACACGACGATCGCGATAATCAAGCAAGGTGTTCTCATTTCCGGCCTTCCTCTCCTACCGCAAGGTCGTAGTCCGCTTTGGCGGTCCAGAACGCCAACAGTGCCTGTTGATATCGATCGTCGGCGCTGGCGAGCTCCGAGCGGCTCTGCAGCACGTCCGGGAGCAGCGCGGCCTGCAATTCGTATTGGTTCGTCCTCACCCGCAGCCTTTCGCGCGCCGTGCTCTGCGCCATCTGCGCGACCTTCAGGAGCGCGCGCTTCTCGGCAAGCGTGCGAAACCGGCTGTTGATCTCCAGCACCGTGCGATCCTCGACTTCGCGAACGGCCAGTCGCGCTTGTTGCAGCGTCCGATCTTTCGCGGCGAGCTCCTGCCCCCTGCGGCCCCAATCGAACGGCTCCCACTTCAGGCGGATGCCAACCAACGCCAGATTCGCGGGCAGAACGTCGATGTTGAAGTTGGACGTGTAGGACACGGCAAGGCTGACTTCGGGAATCCGATCGGCCTTCGTGAGCCGACGATCCAGTTCAGCCTGCTGTACCTTGAGCCGCGCCTCCCGCACATCCGGACGGTTCTCGAGCGCGCGCGACCGTTCCGCGTCTACATCGATCTCTAGAACGGAGATCGTTGCGACGTCCTCGACCTCGAATTCGGCGCGCAGGTCCCGTCCGAGCAGCTGGTTCAACTGTTCCTTCTGCGACCAGAGCGCATTCTGTTGTGTCGTCCGGGAAAGCTCTTCCTGCGCCAATCGAAACTGCACGTCCAGCGCGTCCGAGCGCAGCGCCACCTTTTGAGCCACTCGAACTTGAAGGGTTCGGTCGAGTTCGCGGTAAAGCGCCACAGTTTCGTTGATTGCGGCCAGGGCGCTTTCCGTCTGCAGAATCGCGAAATAGAGGCGCTTGACGCTATTGACGATCGAGAGTTCCTGGGCACGGGCGCGCTCACGCTCGATCTCGCGCGTTGTCGTGGCGCTCTGGATGCCCAGCCCGATGCGAAAGAGCTGCGAGATCGGCTGCGAGACCTGCGCAAAGAGGTAATAGGTCGGCTGGCGCGGGACGCTGACCGTCGTGTCGATCCCGGGAATCGGTCCGATCCCCGGATACTCGCCAAATGCCGCTTGCGGAAAGGAGAAGTCGACCGGCGTCAGGAGCTGGGACGCCATCGCTTCGGTCTGGAACACCGGCAAGCGGCGTGTCCGCGCGACAGCGATATCCGCTTCCGCCTTCTCGATCTCTAGTCGGGCCGTCTGCAATTGTCGGTTGTTTTCCACGGCCATCTTCACCGCGGTCGCGAGCGACAGCCGTTGATTGGCAGGAGCAGACGACGACTGCCCCAACACAACCGCCGGCATGAGTGACGCGAGAAAGGCACATGTGGCGATTCGATTCGTCATGGAATCCCCGCTTCGTTCCTGAGGCTGGCCTTCTGCAGACGCGGGTCGATGGCGTCGGCTGTTCGCGCCCACAGCGTGCGGTCGGTGTTCACGAGAGCCGCGACTTCCGTCCTGCTCAGTTCCAGCCCGCGGTCACACAAGCCCAGTAATGTGCTCTCCGGGTCGCGCAGGAACTCCGAGCGAAACTGTTCGTCGGTGATCAAGCGACCAATGAGCATCTCGATGCTCCGTTGCGCCAAGGGCACCGCCTTTCGCGCCGCCCGAGGGCAATACCCGGGCCGTCCGACGGACGACCGGACCAACCGTGTGAAAGCGTCGAATTTCAGCGGGTTCTACGCGACGGGTTGAGTTTCGGTGAACCGTTTGCAGGCAGGCGCAGGTGAGCCGATCTGCGCAGTTTGTCCGAGACGGCGCAGATCGACGCGAGAAAGTGCAATCCACCTTTGACTGGTGTTCCGTCGGAGTCGTTCCTGAGTTGTTCCCAAAGTACAGCGGAGTTTTTCAATGCAGCCGGACATGCTCTACGAGATGCTGACGGGCAGGCGCGCTTTTGCCGGCGACGAGATCCCCGACGTGCTCGCCGCGGTCCTGACCCGCGATCCGGACTGGACGCTGCTGCCAGTCGGCCTCCGCCCGGGCGTCGGAACGGCGCCGGCTGCTCCAGTGACGTCACGCTTCGAATCGGCGAACGCTTACGCCGCACCGTCATTCGCCGGAACGCCACGTCGACATCTACATGCTGGCGATGGATCGCGCCGACGCGAAGCCGGAAGTGTTCTTTCCGGTGAGCCGAACAAGGAGAGCGCTGAACTCTCCCCGGATCTACGCAGTTAATCGAGCCAGTTCTCAACCTTGACCGAAGGTATCCGCTTGAATTCGGCCACGTTATCGGTTACGCATAAAGGGAAATCAGCGCGGCAGCACAAGGGTTGACGTGAGGCGCGAAAGGGCCGAGCGAGCGCGCGTGGACGGGCCGACGCGCGCTCGCTGAAAGCTCGAGTCCGGTCATGCGACCTACGGTTTGACGAAGAACAGTGGGCCCTGCAAGTCAGGAAAATTGCTGGTGTTCAGGACCTGAATACCGGCGTTGTGCTCGCCGTTGAACGGCGTCACGTCGGCGGGACATCCAGCATTGGCCGCATCGACTGACGAGTTGAACCAGAGGCCGAGATGGAAGGTGTGAACCGGGTTGGTCACAGGATTCGTGTCCGCATCCGGAAACGCGTTGTTGTGCACCAGAGGTGCCGGCACGGACCCCTGGGCTACGATGAACGTCTCCTCATTGAAACGGCCGATGAAGCGCCCATGGCCCGTGCCGTCGTCATCGGTCTCGATATCGCCCTGGTACCAAGCCAATCCAAACGTCGCTCCTGGTTTCTGGATAACGAAGAAATCGAATTCAGTATTGGCTGGCAACCCCTCAACCTCAACGTCCATGACCTCGACAGGTCCGCCGGGCTTGATAGTCACGCGTGCCGCGGCGTTGGGCAGGCAGCCCGAAGCGATGAGCTTGGCGCCGCGCGTCATGGGAAATTCAAATTTCTTCTCGCGGGCAGATGCGCTCATGCCTGCCAGGCCCACAAGAAAGGTTGCTGCGACCGCCGTCGTGCCAACCGAACTACGTAGTTTCATATACGTCCTCCCGATCTAAAAAAACGCCGGACGAAATGTCCATCAATGCCCTACCAGGATAGGAGGGATAACGACGAAATCCTTCGCGAAGGTCTGAAATGCTCGTGACGGTTTAGTATTTGGTAAGCAAGCTCGTCGGGACGCATCTGTTTGATCGACCGCAGCTCGGATCTGATAATGGTCGAGACCTGTCGTTGAAATTCGAGGTGAGCTGAGTGCGCCTGTTCTCGCCGAAACCTCGGTCAGCCCTCCCTTCTTCGACGGTCGCTGAGAAGCGCCAACTGGGCGGCGCAAGGTTTGGCGTCGGCGCCGGAACACCCGATTTTGTTGATGGCAACACCTGGTGTCTCGGCGTGCTGGCTGCCATGGCGGATCCGGGCTGGGAGATTCCCGCGAAGAACACTGGACCTTCATCGACAAGGGCGCCGAGGTCCGTCCGTACTGTTGCTCGACAGCCAGCCTCGAGATCGACAAGAACGGACAGACGCTCTCGCACAAATGGTTCATGATCTCGGGGGAGGACGCGCAGGCCGTCAGACCGGCACCGTGGAAGTCATGGATTCACGGACGCGAGCCCTCGGTGGCAGACGGTCGGCTCGATCCAGCAGGCGCTCGCCACGACGAAAGTCGCGTTGCTGCCGGATGGCAGCGTTCTGATCGGGGAGGGCGTCAACCGGGCGGCGAACGCCTGCAATACTCCGCTCCCTGGGGGCGGCACCCGGCCGTGCACCTTTGCAGAGCGAGAAGGGCACTACTTCCAGCTGATGGATCCGGCGACCGCGTCGGTCAGGCGTCTCGCGAGAACGACGGTCTCGCGAGGACTCCACGGGACCGCGGCGCTGCTGCCCGATGCCACGGTGTTCTGTGCCGGGGAAAACCGCGAGGCGCTCGTGCGCCCTGACGATTCGTTCTTCCCGCTCATGAGCTCGAACGCGGGCCTTCTGCCTCGCGGCGATCCGGATCTCGGAGTACCGGTCGGTCAGATCTTCTACCCACCGTATCTGTTCACGGAGGCTGGCGCGATCGCACCTGCGATGACGCGCGGTGCCTGGAGGATGGCCGGCCGGGCACTTCGATATCGAGGTCTCCGGTCCTCCTGACGAGATCGCATCGGTCGCCATCCTGCGCAGCGATCACAACACGCACAGTCTGACAGCGGGGGATCGCTACGTGAAGCTGGCGTTTCACCAGAAGGGTGACGCACGCAAGAGCGAGTTGCGGGCTGTAACGCCCAAACTCCCTGCGCAGGCCGTGCCTGGCATCTCCATGCTCTTCATCGTCGACCGGAATGGCGTTCCCAGCGTCGGGAAGCAGGTACGGCTTGTACCGGAAACCCGAGGGGCGGCAAGCGCGGCAAAGTGACGTCCCGGAATTTCACGGAGCACCGGCGATCAGATCAAGTCGATGATGAACCCGTCGATCGTCGTTTTTCTGGATGCGACCGGCGGCGACGTCCGCAAGATCATCCTCGAGAGGCTGGTTCGACCGCATGTGCCGATGTTGCAAGAACGGAAGTCTAAGGAGATTTTGGAGGCGCCGCCCGGACTTGAACCGGGGATGGAGGTTTTGCAGGGCCATCCCCGGTGGTTTCGCGTAACGGCCGCGAGCGCGGAACATACAGGAAACCACGCCTGCTCAATCGGATGCCACCAATCACCGGTCCCCCGCTATCGTGTCTGGCGGTGGCCACAATTAGTCCTTGTCGGCTCGCCGCGGGCACAATTCGGGCACATGCCGACGGAATGCTTAACTTTGCTTAGCGCCCTACGCGAACCGTCGGTTATTCAAGATCATCTCGATGATGTCGGCGAAGAACGACAGCAAGTTGTAAGGCGTGATCGGCGCTTGGATGAGCGCTGTGGTTTCTCAGGTCGACGCAACAGAAGCTCACCCCGCAGCAGAACTCCATGAGCGAGTAGCATGCCACCAGCACACGTCACGTTTCGAAACTCAGCCACCGTTTGCGTACGGCCTCCAACAGCTGCTGGAATTGTGGCAGGCTGCGCAGTGGCTCGAGGCACGGATCGTATCGAGCCAGAAACGGATAGTTGATGTAGCCCCGCTCGACGGCGATCGCCAGCCAGTGAAGCGCGTGCTCCGGCGCGCCGGCCATCGCGTAGCCTTCCGCGAGGAACCGTGCAAAGACGTCGCTCGCCTTCGCGACCGCCTCGATATCAGATGTGACTGTTGGCACCGTGTCGTGCTGACGATGAAAAGCGGCATGCGCCAGGAACTGCGCGACGCGTGCGGGGACGCTGCCGCGCTCCGCGTGTGAAAACCCTTCCAGCACCGTGGCGACAGCATCCGCGCGTCCATTGAGCGTGAGGATCCACAGGTAAAACAGCCGCGCGATGGGATTGCCTGGATCCATCTCGAACATCTCCCGATAGGGCTCGATCGCCTGGAGGTTTCCCTCCGACACGTCGGCAAATCCGGGCAGGCACCGCGTCAGGGGCGTGAGTGGATCCAGCTTCAGCACATGGCTGATCAGCGGACGCGTGGCCGACACCTTCCCGGAAATGAGATAGCAGTTGCACAAGAGCAGCAGCGCGTCGGCGTCATTCGGATCAATCGCCAGCGCGGCCTTCAGGTTTCGGACGGCGTCCTGAATGAGCCCCCGCGAGTACTCGATCCAGCCGCGCAGCCGAAATCCCGATGCCGATCGGGGCTCGAGCATGAAGACTTTGTGGGCGCACTTTTCCGCTTCGTCGAGCGGTCGCGCGCTGAAGTCGATGCCGGCTTCACGATATTGGAGATGCGCGTGACCGAGCGCACCATAGAGCCTTGCGTTGTCTCCGACAATCGCAAGTCCGTTGTGCAGCAGTTGAATGGCATGATCGATTGCGTCGCGACGCCAGCGCCAAGATTCGTACCGGGCGCGCAGATAACACTCGTACGCGTGCAGGTCGTCGATAGGACGATCCGCGAGGCGCCGCTGTTCGTCGTCGGTAAGCCGGAGCTCCAGCGCCGCGACGATCACGCGAGCGAGTCGCTCCTGTATCGCGAAGACATCCTCGACCGTGCCATCGAAATGCTCGGCCCACACGTGGTCGTCCCTGCTCGCATCAATCAGCTGAGCGCTGATTCGGAGCTGTCCTCCAGCACGCCGCACGCTTCCCTGGAGGATGTACTGAACGCCAAGCTCACGAGCGATGGTCTTCACGTCCTTTCTCGAATCCTTGAACACCATCGACGACGTGCGCGAGATGACGCGAAGAAGCTGCACTGTTGACAGATCAGCGATCAGTTCCTCGGTAAGGCCGTCTGCGAAGTAGGCGTTTTCCGGATCGATGCTCAGGTTGGTGAACGGCAGCACCGCAATCGACCTCCTAGCTGCTGGCGTGGTGCTGACGGCCTGCGCGCCGGCAGAGACCCGTGGTTCGGGCCGATCGAGACGAGTCTCCCGCCACGCGTCGATCTCTGATTTGTAGGCATAGACGCTGCCGAGCGTGCGATGCACGTGACGGTGCACCGGAAGACCCTCTTCCGTCTCCCATCGGCGTACGGTGCGCACACCCCGATTGAGGTAGGCGGCGATTTCCTTCCACGACTCGAGACAGTCTCCGGGTGCGTGAGCCAATGGTGCCTGCTTCAAGACATGGCCAAAGAGGGCCAGGGACGGCCAGAGATGCCGTGGCCGTCCATGACGATTGGCGGCTCTTCCGAGCGCGCGTAGCGTGCGATGCATGAGTCCCGACCCCGTTCGGCGTTTTCGGGCGGGGTCCGCATCCCCCGAAGGAGCATCACCATGCCTCGAATCCTAACAGGCCTCACTGCCGCGACCGTCCTTGCGTCCGCCATGGCATCCAGTGCGCACGGTCCACAGGCCCAGCAATCCAGAACGCGTGCCGTCTCAGGGAGGGCGGTGCATTACTTCACCACCGCGATGATTCATTCGCAGACGCCGACTGCAACTGGAATGATCCAGCGCAGCACGGACATCATCGAGCTCAGTGGCGACCTGAAAGGACGCGTCCTGTATCATCCCACCTCGGTCTTCGACTTCGTCAAAGGCACGCTGGTCAACACTGGGAACCAGGTGTTCTCTGGCACCGTTCTCGGCTCGGCCCCCGTCCTGCTCCACGATGACGAGTTCCGTTTCGAGGTGGACCTGAATACCGGGGGGTTGGAGTCCGGCGAGGTGCATTTGACCGACAGGATCGCCGGCCCGAAGATCCGTTGCGATCTCGTCGCGGTGGGGGTCGGCGAGAAGACGCCGGAAGGCAACGCCATCGTCGACTACAGCGGCACCTGTACCTTCAAGAGGTGAGGCTCGATGAACCGCGGCCCGAGCGGTCGCAAATCGTCGATGCGGTTCCCCGCTACGACGAAGCCGTGACAGCGATCTCGAACGCGGACATATTCTGCCGGTGTCAGAGGTGTCGATCGCTGGTCAGAAAATGTCGAAGTCTGCAGCGGCCAAAGCGCGTAGTTCGCCGTTGGACGCTGGTCCACCCATTTCAGGAGCGGTTCTTACGTAGTGGCCGACGAGCTCGCGTCTCAGGCGCCTCGGGAGGAACTCATCAAGCAGGACGCGCACGGGCGAGAAGCGCCTCCTTGGCCTGCTCCAAAGCCGCTACGGCTTGCTCCCTGGTGACCGTCGGGAAGTCCTCCAGGAACTCGGACAAGGGCTGCCCCGCCTCGAGGTAATCGAGGAGTGTCGCGAGGGGTACGCGAGTGCCGACGAACACGGGCGTGCCGCCCATGATCTCCGGGTCGCTGTGAATGACCGGCTCGGTCTGCTTCATCTCGCTCGCCCCCTGGTTGCGGTCAGCGTCAAGGTCAGTTTATCGCAGCCCTCGCAGAGGGGCACGGGGGACAAAAGCGCCTCCGATCTGAGTTGTCCCCCTTCAAGCCGCTTAACTGGACGGCGGATCGGCGACGCTGACGATGCCGCCTCGCGGACGACACCGAAACCGCAACTCGCTGGCGTACGAGAGGATGCGCTCTCGCAGTTGTCGGAAATGCGCGGCGTTCTCTGCCGCCGCAGACGCCGCGCGGATGATGGTGGAAAGCGAGCTGGGGGCGTGAGCGACCCTGCGCAACCGGAAACATGGGTAACAAATTAGACCGGATACATGGGTAACACTTTTGGGGTTTCCGGTCTTTCCTCTTGTTAGATCTACAAGAGCAATCAGCTGTGGGAATGTGGGAATCTCGCGTTCTTGGCGAGATTT
>JBKPCD010000082.1:0-10323 GCA_046727175.1 Acidobacteriota bacterium
CGCTCGCCGGCCAGCGCCTCGTTGTCCATCCTGAGGCGGAAGGTGAGGTAACGCTCCGTCGGAAACGCTGCCCACGTCGACTGCTCTTGACGGGAGTTGGTATAGATCCCCACCGCGGCGGGCACGAACAGCAGCGTGCAGGCTACCTGCGCGCCGACGATGAACGACCAGACGCCGCCGAACTTCATCGTTCCGCCGGTGCTGGTGATCCCCTGCAGTCCCCGCTGGACCGACGCGCTCGTGGCCTTCAATGCGGGCAGCAGGCCGATCAGTGCCGCGGCAACGAGCGCGAGCAGCAGCGCATACGCAATGGTGACAGGCTCGAGCTTCAGATCCACCCAGAACGGCAGGCTGTCCCCCGTGATCAGAGTCGCCCGGGCCAAGGCAGAGCGCACGGTCGTCTGGGCCACGACGAGCCCGAGCACGGCAGCGGCGAGGGCCAGCACGAGCCCTTCGGTGACGATCTGCGCGATCACGCGGGCACGGCTCGCCCCCAGCGCGTGGCGGACGACCATCTCCGATTCGCGCATCGCCGTGCGCGCGAAGATCAGCGTCGCGACGTTCGCCGACACCGCCCCCAGCAGCAGGAGGACGATGGCGTGGACCGCCAGATCTTCCAGCCGCAGCGGATCACCCGGCGTGCGCCCGGCGAATGCGCGAACCCGCGTACGCAGCTGCGCGTGGGTTGTCGGCTCGTCGGCGGCAAAGCGTGCCGAGACGACGTCGAGCTCCGAAGCGGCGTCCTGCCAGCTCGCTCCGTCGGCGAGGCGGCCGAACACCTGCACGGCCGGCCCCTCGCGCGACGCCGCGTCCTGGACCGGCAATGGCACCCACACCTGCTGATTGTGCGGGAAGCCGAAGCGCGGCGGCATCACGCCCACCACGGTGCGAGCCGTGCGACCCACCGTCACGACGCGGCCGATGATCGCCGGATCCTGCAGAAACTGTCTCTGCCAGACGTCGTAACCGAGGACCACGACGGGCTCCGCAGCCGGCGTTTCGTCCGCCGGCTGGAGCGGCCTGCCCAACAACGGCCGCACGCGGGTGAGCGGAAACGCTGACGCCGTGATCTCCGCCACGCGCAGCGATTCGACACGGCCTTCGCCCGTGAGCACGTTGCGCTCGCTCACGCGGGCGGCGCCGAGCTCCGCCACCGTCTTCAGCGACCGCCGCCAGATCGCGAAATCGTGGAGCACCCTCGGCTCCACGCGTGACGCTGCCGTGTCCTGCGTCTCGAGGCGCACGACTCGGCCGCCTTCATCGAACGGCAGCCGTTTGTACAGCAGTTCGTCGGCGAGCTCGATGCCGACCGCCCCAATCGCGATGGCCGCCGCCAGCGAAAGGCCGCCGATGATCGTGAGCGCGGGATACTTCAGCAGCAGACGCGCGCCCAGCTTCCAGTCGAGCCACGAGACCGCAGTCAGGCGCGCATTCATACGCTCCGCTCCTCCAGTCCGCACATGTCGGTGCATCGGGCCATGCTCATCGAGCCGGCGGATGGAAGCATCCCCACGCCGGACCAGCCGGTGTCTTCACGTGGAGGTGAGCATTCCGTGAGATTTCGGTGAGCGGTCACAGACCGACCCGGGGGAATAACTTTACGTTATAAAGTCATTTGCGTCAATGCGTCGCGCTCGCATCACGGCAGTTGCTAGCGCTATTGCGACGCGGTCCGGGGGGAGCTGGGGCAAGCGGTGTGGACGACACGGGTTCAGGCGGCGAGTGAGACCAAGCGTTGTGTCAGAACTGTCAGATGCCCCGCGAAACCGGCGTCGAACACCGTGGTTTAGCGACGCATACTGAAGGACGTCGGTGTGAGCAGAAGTGCTCGAGGCGGAGTGCCTGGATGCGGTTTGAGGTGTGTCGCTATGCGCGGCCGGAATCTATTTCCAAGCGTGCTCCTTCAACCACTCGGACATCTCCCCGTCTTTAGAATCACACACTTACAAAGCGGCCCCAGACTACGATCTTCCGCGTTGTGATAAGTCCCCTAATCTATAACGCCTCGTACGTTGCTCGGAACGAGCGAAACCACCTGCGCTGCGATTGCGATCGGAACTCCCGGATCGGGTTGCGTCGGATAAGCGCGAACCAGGCCAAAACGGTAAGCGGTTAAGTGAGAACAGCGATTGTGATAGGACGGTGATACGTCAGGCTCGAAACCTCGAAACGCGAAATTGTGTAAGACCTCCTAATGTGCTCCGATCTTTTCCAAGCGCTCCAGTATATCCGTCGCCGAACCGAAGGGTCCGGAGACAACGCCCCAAGCGAAGAACGGACACTTCGACGAGCGCTCACGACGTCGCGATCGCGTGAAAGCTGGCGATCGCGCTCCAGGCGCCAAGACCGATCCCCTGCGCCATTTGCGACAGTTCGAGCATGTTGTGCGACAGGAAGATCAGCACAGATCGATCGTTTGGATCGGCCTGCCACCAACCGCCGTACGCACCAGGCCAACCAATCGTGCCGATTCCACCTCGGCACCGCATCGGGTCGGCGTTGTCGGGTTCGAGGACCACCGCGACGCCCATGCCGTAGCCGTGGCCCGCGGCAAAGATCGGCCGACCAAACATGCGAGTCGCTGCGCGTTGTTCGGGCGTGAGCTGGTTCGACGTCATCAGGGCGCGCGTCTCTGCACGAAGGAGCGCTGGTACGCCGCGATCGCCCAGCAGCATGCGCGCGAACGCGAGGTAGTCATCGACCGTCGACCACAAGCCCCCACCGCCTGACTCGAAAGTCATGTCGTGCGGCCGCTCCTCGAGCGCGTGACGACCGGGCGTAGCGGTCAGCATCGTCAAACGACCTTCACTATCGAAGCCGCACAGCGCGGCGCGGCGATCTCGCTTGTCGCGTGACACGATGAAGCCGGTGTCGCGCATGCCGAGCGGCGCGAAGACCCGCCTCGCGAGCACCTCGCCCAACGACTCGCCGTCGAGGCGCGCGACCAGGAAGCCGAGAAGGTCCGTCGAGATGCCGTAGTGGAAGCCGGCTCCGGGCTGATCGATCAGCGGCAGCATCGCGACGCGCCCGATCCACTCGTCCGGCGTGAGCGAGTTGTCGATCTGGGCGCCGAGTGTCTCGGCGCACGCGCGACGAATCGGACCACGATGAAAGTCGCCGTACGTCAGTCCCGATCGATGCGTCAGCAGATCGCGGAACGTGATCGATCGCATCGCCTCGTCAGTCGCGTCGAGCGGTCCCTCCGGATCGCGCAATACGCGCAGGTGCGCGAGCTCAGGTGCGCAGATCGCGATCGGATCGTCCAGCGCGAATCGCCCCTCGTCGAGCAGCATCAAAGCCGCGACTGTCGTCACCGGCTTGGTCAGCGACGCGATGCGGAAGATGGTGTCCCGTTCGACTGGAAGCCCGCTCGCCAGGTGGCGGCGCCCGACGGCGGCTGTGCAGACGACCTCGCCGTTGCGCCACGCCAGCGCGGCGGCGCTAACAAGCTCTCCGGCGTCCACGAGCTTCCTGATCGCAATTTCAACAGTGTTTTCGGATTTTATATTGAACATACAAAATAAATACATTAAGGACTTGCCTACACGCTGACCAATTCCGAGCTACGCGCGCGCGTCCACGAGATTACGAAAGGGAGCTACGAGGTCGGCGCCGAGTGGCTGCGCACGCTCGACGAGAGCGAACTGCCGATGCCGGCCGACGTGCTGGTGCGCGTAATCCACGCGCTCATTGAGGGGCTCGTGTTGCAACGCATCCTCACGCCGGAGCTGTACCCTGACGAGGTGTTCTACGAGGCATTCGCGCTACGCTCGCCGAGCGATCCGTTATGCAGTGGCCGGAGAAGATCACTGTTTCACTGTTGATGATTCATGGTGCCGACGACGAAGAGGTGCCGGTGTCGCAGGCGCTGACGTTTGCGGCGAAGTTGAGCAGCTTGCGAAAGGAGTACGAGTTGATCGTGTACGCCAAGGAGATCCACGAGGCGCTCAACAATCGCCGGGATCGTGATGCGCGAATCGTCGCGTGGTTCAGGCGCTACCTGCGGTAGACCAATCGCCGCAGCAGTGCGGGGAGCGATCAACGCGTGATTCTGAGATTCGTCGGGGGTGTCAGTGTCACGCGCGTCGCAGGTCGGGGACCGTATGTCTGCGCGGACTGACCGAGCTCGTACGCTCAAGGTCCGGTGCCGCGCCGACGAACCCGTCATTGATATTTGGGAGGATCACTCAGGCATCGACGGCGGCGCAGCCGGCGGCGAGAGTCAATGAACTGCGGCGAAATCGGCACTGGCGCAGGGCCAGGCACGTCGAACGTCGCGAAACAAGTCGTTCGATCGATCCGTCGTCCGTTCGTTTCGCGGTGATTCGATCTCGGGCTTCCGTTGAGTGGACCGCGGTGGCTCGTCTCGTTCGTGCGCCGTCGAACGTGCACCAGTTGACTGTCAACACATTGTGAGGCGTCGGCTGCCAACACATGACCCCCGACAAGAGTGACGTCCGTGGAATCCGTGTATACCGGAGCATTTCCGTTTGACTCACATAATGGTCTTAGGGGACACTGTGCCCTAAGAGCATTATGGGAGTTGAAGACAAGCAGGCAGAGATCCTTCAAGGCACCCTCGAACTGCTCATTCTCCGCACCCTCGCGACCGGTGAGAAGCACGGTTACGAAGTTGCGGAGTGGATTCACACCGCCTCAGCCGAGGCACTCGAAGTTGAAGAGGGCGCGCTCTACCCGGCTCTACACCGATTAGAGTTGCGCGGGTTGCTGACGGCGAAGTGGGACGTCTCGGCCAACAACCGCCGCGCCAAGTACTACCGGCTCACGCCGAGCGGACGCAAGAGGCTCCGGGAAGCGACCGAGTCGTGGCGCAGAGCGAGCGGCGCGATCAATCGCGTGTTGGAAGCAATCTGATGAGGGTTCCCATGTCCGAGTGGCTGAATAGCCTGCGCCTTCGGTTGCGCACGCTCACGAGCCGTCACCAACTCGAGCAGGATCTCCAAGATGAGATGGCCTTCCATCTCGCCATGCGCGAGGAAAAGCACCGACAGGCGGGCGTGCCTGCTGACCAAGCTCGCGTGAGGGCTCGACGACAGTTCGGCAATCTGGGCGTGTTGAAGAATCGCACCCGGGATGTGTGGATCTGGCCCTGGCTTCAGGATGCAGGCCAGGATGCGCGGTTCGCCGCGCGCATGCTGTGGCGCGCTCGCGGTTCCACTGTTCTCGCCCTGCTCTGTTTGGGCCTTGGCATTGGGGCTAACACCGCGATCTTCTCGATCGTCAACGCGCTGTTGCTGCGACCGCTGCCTGTCGCCGAGTCGGACCGACTGATTCGGATCAGTCGCGGCCAGGAGACGGCACTGTCAATCGCTCTCCTCCGTGCGGTCGCCGCAGGCACTCAGTCGCTTCGTGGCGTCGCGGCTACTCTTTCCATGGAGTCCGATCTGGCGATCGACGGTGAAAGCCAGTTCATCGGCGCCGAGGTCGCCAGCGGAAATTACGCGGATGTCTTTGGCGTCAGGCCGTCACTGGGACGCTGGTTCGTCGACGATCGTGAGCCGGTTGCCGTCATCAGCGATGCCATCTGGGAGCGTTACTTCAATCGCCGCCTCGACGTGTTGGGTCGCGTCATCCAATCCGGGACAGACTCGTACACGATTGTCGGTGTCGCGCCGCGCGAATTCACAGGCGTACGCGCACCGCTACGAACCGATCTCTGGGTGCCCCTAGAGACGCGCTTTCGGCTTGCGACCGAAGCGGAAGAGCGCCGGCTTGCGCGGATGCTGATGTTCTTCGGCCATCTCCGTCCGGACGCCACCGCGACGCAAGCAACGACCGAACTGAACGCACTCGACATTCGGATGCGCGGCAGCAGCGGGTCCGCGCCGGAGGCATCCACCCCGCTGGTGGCCGACGCCGTGGGGACGCTTCCCAATCCGGGGAGTCGGCGTCTCGCGCAAACGCTATCAACCCTCATGGGGGCCATCGTGGCGGTGGTGCTGATGATTGCGTGCGTGAACGTCGGCCATCTCTTGCTGGCGCGAGGCGCCCTTCGGCAGCGTGAGTTCGTAGTTCGCCGTGCACTCGGCGCGTCACGAGCCCGGCTGCTCCGGCAACTACTGACCGAGGCTCTTGTCCTCGCCGTTGGCGGCACGCTCTGCGGTGTGCTTCTCGCCCTGTGGGCCGGGAATCTCCTGGAACGCTCGGTGCCGCTGGCTGCGGGTATTTTCGCCGTTCAGCTCGATCTGTCGCTCGATTGGCGCGCACTCGTGTTTGCTGTAGGCATCTGCGCCGTGACTACGGTGCTCTGTGGCTTGCTCCCGGCGTGGCGCGCGTCCCGGATGTCCCGCATGGTGGTCGTCCAGGGCAGCGTCGGGGCCAGCGCTCGGCGAAGGCCGATAGGACTGGTCGTGCAGGTCGTGATGTCCCTGGTCCTGCTGTTCATCGGGGCCAGCTTCGTCGCGGAGCTGCGACGACTGCACGCGACGTATCCAGGCTTTGCTGTCGCGGGGCGGCTCTATGCCTATACGTTTCTCCCGTCGCCGCCTTTCGCACCGGACGCGCGTCGGGAGTTGTATACACAAGCTCTCGACCGGTTGCGGGCCCTTCCCGGTGTGCGCTTGGCGGCCCTCACCTCGTCGTTGCCGCTGATTCCTGGGAGGTCGGACTGTGCATCGCTGTCTCCGGACTCGCCCGTGCGCGTGACGAGCAGCGCGGTGGATCCTGCCTATTTCGAGACCATGGGCATCGAGCGTGTCGCCGGGCGGTCATTTGCCGCGAGCAGCCAGACTGCAGACACCGCAGTAGTCACCGAGAGCCTTGCGCGCCGACTCTGGCCCGAGCGATCGGCTGTTGGACAGCGCTTCATGATCGGATGCGACAATCCGCAGCCGGCCTTCGTCATTGGCGTCGTCCGCGACTCCTCGATTCGCGCGGTCGGCGAACCGGCGCAGCCGCATCTCTATCGCCGCTTCGGTGCACGTGACGCGGGTGCGCTCGTGGCCGTGCTTCTGGACACCACGACCGATCCAGTGCGTCTCACAGAGACGGTGCGGCGCACGCTGCTCGAGCTCGCGCCGGGTATTCGCGTGTACACGGTGCAGTCCCTTGGTGTGCACGTCGCGCGCTCCTTCGGCCAGCTTCAATGGATCACCAGCATCTTGATCAGCCTTGGCGTCCTGGCGTTGCTCCTCGCTGCGGTCGGCCTGTACGGCGCCATCGCCTATCGCGTGAGCCTCCGCACGCGAGAAATCGGGTTACGGATGGCATTGGGGGCCACTCGACTGAACGTCTTTCGCGGTGTCGTCGGCAACACTCTGGCGATTGTTGTGGTGGGAGTGGTCATCGGCGAATTTCTCACGACGGTACTGACCGGCATCGTGGCGTCCGTGCGAGAGAACATCGGGCCGACGCCGTTATCCACGCATGTGATTGTCGGGCTCATCTGGATTGCGATCGGCGTCACGGCGAGCTACGTGCCAGCCGCACGGGCTGCGCGGCTCGATCCATCGGTGGCCCTCCGGGAGGAGTAGGCAATCAAGTCCTGCAAGCGTCCGTTTACTTGCGACGACTTCCTTCTGCAGAGAGATAACCCCGAGACGTGAGCCAACCGCGGAACAGCTCGCGCCAACGATCCGACTGCCGGCCCAATGTGTTCGAACCAAAACCGTGTCCGCTGTTCGCGAATACGTGCAACTCCACTGGAGCTCCGGCTCTGTGCCAGGTTTCTTACAGCCGCGACAAGGAGACCGGTGCGACCGCAGCGTCATCGTCAGCAATCGCCAGAAAGAGCGGTGGCAGATCCGACGGGATCCCGTTGACGAGGCGATACCCCGCGTAGATGCCGCCAACGAAGTCCGGTCGGCTCTGCTGATCGTGCTCGAGCGCGGCATTCACTCCGATCCCGCCTCCGGCCGAGAATCCCATGATGCCGATCGGTTGTGCATTGATCCGGAACTCGGTCGCACGCTGGCGCACGACACGAATTGCCTGCCGGCCGTCCTCTTCAGCCCAACGCCTCGCCTGCTCGGTAGCGGGAGTACCGACCGGCGGATTCGTTTCAGCGCGATCGGGATGTGGCAGCACCTCGAACAGGTTCTGCAGGAATGCCGGCATCTCCGCATCGTTGTCGGGTGTTCGGGCCAGGCGGTATCTCAGCACAAAGGCGGTCACGCCCTGTTGCGCGAGCCAACGAGCGACGTCATAGCCTTCGTGTTCCATCATGAGAAAGTGATATGCGCCGCCGGGCGCGACGATGATCGCGGTGTCGCTCCTACGCGAGGGCGCGAACATCGTGAGCGTCGGGACCACCACGTTACGCACCATCAGCGTCGACCCCATACCGGCGGGCGCGGTCATGGACTGCTCGTGCCACTCCCAGCTCTTTGCATCGGGCGGCACGCCGTCGCCGGGCCAGATGGCAAAGACTCCCGCGGCATCTGTCGGACGCTCGATGTACCGCGGCAACGGCTGCGTGTTCATTCGTGAACTTGATCTCCTTCCAGGCTGGCGCGCGATCGATGAGGTCCCCACACCGATCGCTGCCGTCACCATCAAAACGGCGAGGGCGGCGCGTGCGGCAGGCCGTCGCAAATGCGTTCGTGGGTCCAGGTGCGAGCTCCTCACGAGTGCCTCAACGCGGCCGCTTTTCGAACACATCCTTCGCGATCGGCAATGCTGAAAAGATGTTCGGCCAACCGGCGTAGAACGCGAGGTGCGTCAGCACTTCAGCCGCTTGCGTTTGGGTCAAGCCGTTCTCCATCGCTCGATTCAGGTGATAGGGCAGTTGCTCCGCGCGGCCGGTCGCGATCAGCGCGCTCACGGTGACAAGACTCCTGTCCCGAGGCGCGAGATCGTGTCTGAGCCATAAGTCGCGGAACAGCAGATCCGTCGTGTACTGCACGACGCCAGGAGCCACAGCGCTGAACTGCTCACTCACACGTGCGGCGCGTTGCGCTTCTGCTGACTCGTCCAGCGGCAGGTGTTTAACTGACGACGATGGGATCTGATCGGCGCCGATGCTGCGCTGAGTGAACACATTGTTCACGAATTCGGCCGCTGCGACGGCATTACCCCAACCGGCGTAGAAGGCCAGGTGAGTGATGGTCTCCGAAATCTCGCGAGGCTTGACCCCGTTCTCGATAGCTTGATTCATGTGGTACGTCAGCGCCGCGCTCTGGTCGCGCGCAATCAGCGCGGCCACTGTCACCAGGCTACGATCTCGCGCCGATAGGCCAGGGCGTTTCCACACCTCGCCGTAAAGACGTTCCTGCGTGTATCGCTGGAGTGCAGGCGCCACTTTGCTCAAGTCGTCGGGCCAAGGGCTCTCGCTCTGAACGCGAGGCGGTGTATTTGCCATTGCTCCCCCTTGTGGCTTCTCGGCTTGACCGGTTTCTCCGAGGCTCGGCAGTACGAGCGCCGCGAGCACGCAGAGCCGCCATGCGTTCCTCGTCATGCTCTTCATCGGACCTCCCGTGTCAGGTGGTGCCCAGCAGCGTCTTGATCGCGCGCCGCTCGTCCATCGCTCTGTACCCTTCCGCGACCTGCTCAAGGGGTAATTCGAGATCGAAGACTTTGCCGGGATTGATACTCCCTTTCTGCACCAGTTCGATCAGGCGAGGCAGGTAGCGGCGCACGGGCGCCGGGCCGCCGTGCAGATGGACGTGGGTGTAGAACAGCTCGGCCCCATCGAACACGACGCCATGCGGCACCCCGACGTAGCTGATGAATCCTCCAGGTCGAGTGGAGCGGATCGCCTGTGCCATCGACTCCTGCGTGCCAACGCACTCGAGAAC
The DNA here is from genome assembly GCA_046727175.1 of Acidobacteriota bacterium. Taxonomy (GTDB): domain Bacteria; phylum Acidobacteriota; class Vicinamibacteria; order Vicinamibacterales; family 2-12-FULL-66-21; genus JBKPCD01. The sequence goes on from JBKPCD010000082.1 coordinate 9,756, forward strand.
GGAGTCTGCGCCGATGCCCCGAGTCAGATCCTTGATGCGCGCGACACCCTCGTCCCCGCGCTCGGTGACGATGTCGGTCGCGCCGAACTCGCGCGCGAGCCTTTGCCTCGGCTCGTGACGGCTCATCGCGATGATGCGCTCGGCGCCCATCTGCTTCGCGGAGAGCACACCCAGCAGACCAACAGCACCATCACCCACGACGACGACCGTCGCACCCGGCTTGACGTTTGCCCCATCAGCAGCAAACCAGCCAGTACCCAGGACGTCGGAGACAGCCAGAAAGCTCGGAACGAGGCTCGCCGAGGGGACTTCCGACGTCGCGACCAGCGTGCCGTCGGCCAACGGCACGCGGAGAAACGGCGCCTGCGCGCCGACGACCCATTGCCGGTGCGCGCACGACGTCTGATAGCCGGCCTTGCAGTGCGGGCACGAGTTGTCAGACGCCGCGAACGATCCGATCACGAACTGACCTCGCTTGATCGAGGTGATGCCCCGGCCCACTTCTTCGACGATGCCGCAGTACTCATGGCCCATCGGGGCGGGCTCGCCAGTCTGGTTGAGACCGCGG
>JBKPCD010000083.1:0-43729 GCA_046727175.1 Acidobacteriota bacterium
GAACGGTGTTGCGTGCGGTGATCACCATCACCGCGAAGCCCAGGACGAGTGCCGCGAGCGAATAGAAGAAGATGGCTTCGAACACGGGTTTACAGCAGGACTTTGACGATAGCCGTCACGACGAGATTCGCGATGCCGAGGGGAATCAGGACCTTCCAGCCAAGCCGCATCAACTGATCGTACCGATAGCGTGGCAGTGTCGCACGAATCCAGATGAACACGTACAGGAACACGAATGTCTTGCCCAGGAACCAGATCCATCCGGGCACGAAGTCGAGCACGCTGAGCGCGCCGACGTTGGGAAACGGTCGCAGCCATCCGCCCATAAACAGCGTCGTCGCCACGGCGGACACGACGATCATGTTCGCGTACTCCGCAAGAAAGAACAGCGCGAAGCGCATGCCGCTGTACTCGGTGTGGAATCCGCCGGTCAATTCCTGCTCCGCCTCGGGGAGATCGAACGGCGCCCGATTGGTTTCGGCGAGCCCTCCGATGAATAGCGTGACGAACGCGACCGGCTGCACGAACGCGTACCAGAGCCCGCTGCGATACTGGGCGTCGACGATGCCGACCATGCTGAGAGTACCGGCAGTGGCGACCATGCTGACGAGCATGATGGTGACGGCGACCTCATAGCTGATGAGTTGTGCCGACGCGCGCAGCCCCGCGAGCAGGGGAAACTTGCTGTTCGACGCGTAGCCGGCGAGGATGATGCCGTACACGCTGATCGAGGTGATCGAGAGGATGTAGAGCAGCCCGATGTTGACGTCCGCGATGTACAGCGGCACGCGATAGCCGAAGATCCGCGCCTCGCGATCGAACGGAATCACGGCGAACGCAATCAGCGCGGGGACCATCGAGACGATTGGCGCGAGCGTGAAGACCCAGCGGTCCGCGCGGGCCGGCGTGATGTCCTCCTTCAGCAGGAGCTTGATGGCATCCGCGATCGGCTGCAACGTGCCGTACGGTCCGACTCGCATGGGCCCGAGACGGACCTGGACCCAGGCGATCACCTTCCGCTCGAGCAGCACCATGTAGGTGACGGAGACCAGAACCGCGTTCAACAGAACGGCGATCTTCAGAAGCGGGACAACGTAGGTCTCGAGCATCTCTCGCAAATTGTTCTCAGCACCGATGCGCGTCAACTCGGGTCAGGGCTCTCGGCCTTACGCGCGCCTTGCGAAGTAGTCGCGCAGCGACTTGCTCCGTTCACCATGCGTAAGCTCTCCTTAGGCGATGATTCTCGTGACAGGCCCAAAGCCAAAAGCCATGAGCCCAAAGCCGGTGTCATCGATCGACTTCGCCGAGCACGATATCGATCGATCCAATCAGCGCGACGACGTCGGCGACGAGGTGACCGCGAATCAAGCGCGGCAGCGCCTGCAGGTTGCAGAACGAGGGGGGGCGCACGCGGAAGCGGTACGGCGCGTTCGATCTGCCGTCGCTCACGATGAAATACCCCAGCTCCCCCTTCGGCGACTCGATCGCGTGATACGTCTCCCCCGCCGGCGGTTTGATGAGGCGCGGCACCTTTCCGAGTATCGGCCCTTCGGGGAGGCCATCGAGCGCCTGACGGATGATTCGGATCGACTGTCGGAATTCCTCCAGCCTCACGAGATACCGATCGTACGTGTCGCCAGCCGCTCCGATCGGGACGTCGAATTCGAACTCCGAATACGCAGCGTAGGGCTCGTTCTTCCGGACGTCGCGCGGAACGCCGGATCCCCGAAGCGGCGGCCCGCTCAGCCCAATTGCAATCGCGTCGCCGCCCGAGATGACGCCGATCCCGCGCGTCCGATCGCGCCAGATCCGGTTGTGCGTGAGGAGCTCCTCGTACTCCGCAACTTTCGTTTCCATGATGTCGCAGAACGATCGCACCTTGATGTCCCAACCGGACGGAATGTCCAGGGGCAGGCCGCCGATGCGCATCGCGTTGTAGGTGAGCCTCGCGCCGCAGAATTCCTCGAAGAGGTCCAGAATCAGCTCGCGTTCGCGGAAGGCGTAGAGGAAGACGGTCATCGCGCCCAGATCCATCGCGTGGGTCCCGAGCCAGAGACAGTGGCTGGCGATTCGCTGCAGCTCCGCCAGGATCGTGCGGATGTACCGGGCGCGCCGCGGCACTTCGAGCGACATCAGCTTCTCGACGGTCTCGCAGTATCCGAGGTTGTTGCTTGCGGCCGCAACGTAGTCCATCCGATCCGTGAGCAGGATGATCTGCGTCCAGTCGCGCTGCTCGGAGAGCTTCTCGATGCCGCGATGCAGATAGCCGATGACGAGATCGGCGTCCACGACGCGCTCGCCGTCGAGCCGCAGCACCACGCGAAGCACGCCATGCGTGCTCGGATGCTGCGGGCCCATATTCAGCACGAGCTCGGAAGTCTCGAACATCGCGACTCGCGAAAGTAAGAAGTAAGAAGTAAGAAGTTCGAAGGAAGAGCACGCAGTTCTTTACTTCTTACTTCTTACTTTCATTCGATCTCCTGGCTGCGCCGCAGCTTCAACCAGTCCATCGGGTTTTCCATCAACAGCTCGCCGGGCCCTTCCAAGGGATAGTCCTTGCGCTCGGGATGCCCTTGCCATTCGTCCGGCATCAGGATCCGACGCAGGTCGGGATGTCCTTCGAACCGGATGCCGAACATGTCGAACACTTCCCGCTCCAGCCAGTTCGCCGACGGCCACACACCGGTGACGGTTGGCACGCTCGCCGATTCCGCCGTTCGCACTTTCAGCCGCACGCGGTGACGAAGGGGCACCGAGTACAGGGAGTAGATGACGTCGAAGCGCTGCCCGCGCGGCGGCCAGTCGGTCGCGGTGATGTCCGAGCAGAAGTTGAAGCGCGCGTCGGGCCTGTCGCGGAGATACGTCGCGACCTCGGGCAATCGCGCCGCGTCGACGATCAGCGTCCAGTCGCCGACCCAGAACGAGATCTGTTGAACCGTATCGGGCAGGGTCGATTGAAGCGCAGCGATGAAAGCAGGAACCGGTACGTGCGGTGGAGGCGGCGGATCGACCGGGCCGGCCAGAGGAGCAATCGTTTTCGTGCGCTCGGCGGGCCGCGACGTCGTTGTGGCTTTCGGCGCCGAGCCCGGCGGCGATGCACCGCTGCCTGTCCCGTCCTCAGTCATGATGGTGACAGCGGTTTTCGATCCGCGTCTCTCCGCGTCTGTCCGCGTGAATCCGCGTCCCGTGTCGATCGGCGCCAACCTGCGTGAATCCGCGTCTCACTGCCACTCGAGCGCGCCCTTCTTCCAGGCATACGCAAAGCCGACAACGAGGATGAAGAGAAAGACCAGCATCTCGACGAGTCCGAACACCGCCAGCCGATCGAGCGTCACCGCCCATGGAAACATGAACACTGTCTCGATCTCGAAGATGACGAAGAGCATAGCGATCAGGTAGTAGCGGATGCTGTACCGGTCGCGGGCGTCGGTGAGCGGCTCGATCCCGCACTCGTACGGCTCCAGCTTGACCGCATTTTTCTTCTCGCTGTGCAGGAGCCGCGCGGCGAACAGCGTGAAAAGAGCGAACCCCGTCGCGACGAGGAAGAACAGCAGGATCGGAATGTAGCTCCTGAGCATTGTCTGTGCGGGACCGTGTACCGCGACTCGCCGTGGTTCGAAGTTCGACCGATTCGAGATTAGGATTAGAGATTCAGCTCTTGGCCTGTTTATAGCATCCGCTGTAGTGACGGTCAACAAACAGCCGGCGATCTTCCCAGACGCGATTGACGCCACAAGTCCATGTGTAGCAATGATTTTCGGCGCCTCACGTCCTTGACGCTCCGCGCGACGCAAGCCTATACTGCCGATCAGGACGTACCCGCGAAGAACGAAGAATTTACGAGGAATGGTGCGTGTTTACGCGCTGCGCCGGTGCAAGGCCATAGCCTCGGACCCGCACGGCTGAGGCTTACTCAATCATGACGCCCATCGTCTTCCTAGCAATCTCGTTCGTACTCGGTGCGCTCGCGCCGGTGCCCCGAGGGCATATGGGGGGACTGGACCCGGTGCCAGCCCCCGGTGATTCCTTCGCTCAAGCCCGCCAGACCGACACCCGTAATCGGGAGGTCTACGTCAGCGTGGTGGATGGCAGCGGAAAGGCTGCGCAGGGCTTGACCGTCGAGGACTTCACGGTTCGCGAGGACGGTGTGGCGCGAGAAGTGGTGAAGGTCGAACCGGCGATCGACCCGCTCACGATCTCCGTGCTCGTCGACGACAGCCAGGCGGCCACCGACGCCATTCCGTACTTGAGAGACGGCCTCAAGTCTTTTGTCGAACGGCTCAACGGCAAGGCTGAGATTGCGCTCGCCACGATTGGCGAGCGGCCGACGAGCATCGTGGACTACACGACGAGCACCGAAGCGTTGAACAAGGGGATTGGCCGTATCTTCGCGAGACCAGGGTCGGGCGCATATCTGCTGGAAGGCATCGTCGAAGTCTCTCGCGGGCTCCAGCGACGCGAGGCGAAGCGGCCGGTCATCGTCGCGCTCACGATGGAAGGGGTCGAATTCAGCAATCGGTACTACGAGCCCGTGCTCGACGACCTGAAGAAAAGCGGCGCCACCCTCCATGTGCTCGCGATTGGAACGCCATCGGACTCGCAGGCAGACGAGATGAGGAATCGCAACATCGTGATCGCCGAAGGCACCCAGCGTACCGGCGGCCGGCGCGATCAGCTGCTCTCGGTCACGTCGATCAACGACAAGCTGAAGCAGCTCGCCGACGAGCTCCTGAATCAGTACGTGGTCACGTACGCGCGGCCCGAGACCCTGATCCCGCCCGAGAAGATGGACGTCTCCGTCAAACGCCGCGGGCTCACGGCGAGGGCTCGAACCCGCACGGCAGGCCGATGATGTCCTACCGCACGCTGACTTTCTCGGCCATCGTCGCCCTTGCTGCCGCTGCAGGAGTGGCCGCGCAGCAACGCTTCAAGGCAGGCGTCGAGCTCGTTTCGCTCAGTGTCACCGTCACCGAAGGCACCAAATACGTCACGGATCTTAACAAGGACGACTTCGAGGTCTTCGAGGACGGCGCCAAGCAGGACATCACGTTCTTCTCCCGCGAGCAGCAGCCGGTCGCGCTCGCCGTCCTGCTCGATACGAGCGCCAGCATGGAGGAGCGGCTGCCAACGGCGCAGGAAGCGGCAATCGGGTTTGCGAAGCGGCTGCGCAAAGAAGATTCGATGGAGGTCGTCGACTTCGACAGTCAGGTCCGGATCCTCCAGACCTTCACCAACGACGTTGCGGCGCTCGAGAAGGCGATCCGCGACACGAGCGTGAACGGATCGACGTCTCTCTACAACGCGATTTACATCTCGTTGAAGGAGCTCAAGAAGGTGAAGGCCATGGCGGCCGAGGAGATCCGACGGCAGGCGATCATCGTGCTCTCGGATGGCGACGACACATCGAGCCTGGTCGAGTACGAGGAAGTGCTCGACCTCGCCAAACGATCCGAAACGGCCATCTACGCGATCGGCATCCGCCAGCCGACGAATGGCCGCCGTGATTTCAAGGAGGCGGAGTTCGTCCTGCGGCAGTTGTCCACCGAAACAGGCGGACGCGTGTTCTTTCCGTCGGCCATTCCCGAGCTCCCGAAAATCTACGAGCAGATCTCCGAGGAGCTCTCCAACCAATACACCATCGGGTACACGTCGAAGAATCCGCTCAAGAACGGCGCGTGGCGGCGCATCCAGGTGCGTGTCTCCCGTCCGGGTCTGACGGCACGAACGAAGCAGGGCTACTACGGACCTGTCAACCAGTAGGGTCCATGCATCTCCTTCCCCTGGTCCTCTACGCAGCCGCGGCGGCCGCCTACACGGTGCACTTCGCCTGGCGCGATCCGCGAACCGGGCGGCTTGCGACCGGCATGCTCGGCGCCGGCATCCTCGCGCACACGTTCCTGATTGGGATGCAGACGGTCCAGGCCGGCTACGCGCCGCTCGTCGGCACGAGTGCGGCGATCTCGGCGTTCGTGTGGCTGCTGGGCCTCTCGTATCTGTACATCGAGCTGACGACCGACGAGCGAGCGATGGGCGTGTTCGTCGCGATTCTGATGGTCGCGCTGTACATCATCCCCGCGCTCGATCCGACGGTCAGTCCACGACCCCTCCTGTTGCAGAGCCCGCTTTTCACGCTGCACGTCGTCTCGATGCTCTTTGCGTACGCGAGCTTCGCCCTCGGCAGCGTGCTCGGGGTGACCTACGTGCTGCTCTTCAACGAAATCAAGGCGAAGCACCTGGGGTTCTTCTACGCACGTCTGCCGTCGTTGCAGGTTCTCGATGCGATGAATGCGCGCGTCGTCATGATCGGCTGGATCTGCCTGACCCTCGGTATCGCCATTGGGGGGCTGTGGGCAACGCAGGTGCACGCTTCGCCGGATCCGCGTGCGCAGGCGATGCACTTCGGGGATCCCAAGATCCTCGTCGCGCTCATTTCCTGGGCCGTGTACTCGTTCGCGCTCCTCGCGCGGCGCGTGATCGGCTGGAGCGGCCGGCGTGCCGCATGGCTGTCGGCCATCGCGTTCGTGATCGTGTTGCTCAATTTCGTGCCGGTGGGCTACTTCTTCACGAAGAGCCATAACTTTTAGGCGGCTCGAGACGAAGTCATGAACTCGTTTCCAGCTGCTGGTCAGCGAGCCGCATAGGGGAGGCGCGCCCCGGGCCCCCGCCGGAGCGGAGCGGGGCGAAGGGGCCCCCGCGAGAGACAGCGGGGCGGGGCCCCCGCCGCACGTATTGTGTACGGTGGGGGGTATAGGGGGTCCGGCGGGACGAAGTCCGACGGAATAGTTTTGATGCGTCTGTTCGCAGTTGGTGTGAGCCATCGGACCGCGCCGATCGAGTTGCGGGAAACCGTGGATTTCTCCCGCGGCGGGATCGATCGTGCGCTCACGACGCTTGCCGCGAGAGGGATCGGCGAGGCCGTCGTGCTCTCGACCTGCAACCGCGCCGAGGTCTACGCGACCGGCGATACCGACGCCACGCTCGCCGCGCTCGCACGATTCTTCAGCGATTACCACGGCATCGACTCGGCACGACTGACGGATCACCTCTATTTCCATCGTGGCGGCGACGCGGCGCGACACCTGTTCAGAGTGGCGGCCGGCCTGGAGTCGCTCGTCGTCGGCGAGCCGCAGATTCTCGGTCAGGTCAAGTCGGCCTTCACGGCGGCGAGCGATCTGCGCCTCACGGGTTCGGTCACCAACCGTCTGTTCCACTCAGCGTTTGCGACCGGCAAGCGCGTACGCAATGAAACCGGACTTGGTGAAGGGGCCGTCTCGGTCAGCTACGCGGCAATCGCACTGGCGAGGAAGATCTTTGGCAACCTCAGGGGACTGAAAGTCCTGATTCTCGGCGCCGGCGAGATGGCGAAGCTGACCGGGATCCACCTGCAGGCGCAACAGGTCGATCAAATCACCATCGCAAGCCGCACGTTGGCGACGGCGGCGGCGCTCGCCAGCCAGCTCGGAGGACGGGCCCTCCCGTGGTCCAACCTCGATGTCGCGCTCGGAGCGGCCGATATCGTCGTCACGACAACCGGTGCCACCGAGCCGATCCTGACGCGCGCGCACATCGAAGAGGTGCTGCGGGCGCGCCGGAATCGCACGCTGTTCGTGATCGATATTGCGCTTCCGCGCGACGTGGAGAGCAGCGTCGGCGATCTCGACCAGGTGTTCCTCTACAACATCGACGATCTGCAGACGATCGTGCAGGAAAACCTCGCGCGCCGAAGTGCGGAGTTGACGCGCGCCGAGGCAATCGTCGACGAGGAAGTGAACAAGTTCAGCGCGTGGATGCAGTCGCGCGAGATCATCCCGACGATCGTCGCGCTGAGGCAGCGGTTCGAGGCGATTCGACAGTCCGAGCTGCAGCGCCTCGCACCGAAACTGTCGTCGCTGCCGGCCGACGCGCGCGCGCGGGTGGACGACGTCACGCGCCTGATCGTCGAGAAGCTGCTGCTCTCACCGACCGAGCAGCTCAAAGCGATTAGCGACGAGACGACGATGGTTGCGTACTCGGACGCGTTGAACCGGTTGTTCAGCCTCGCTGAGGACGAAGCGGCAGGTCGACCCGCCGAGGTAGCGCCGTCTGAAGCGCGATCGAAATGACGGCAATCAGGATCGGTACGCGCGGCAGTCGTCTCGCGCTGTGGCAGGCACAGACAGTCGCCCGACTCCTGGGCTCGAGCGATGTACCGACCGAAATCGTCGTGATCAAAACGACCGGCGATCGAATCCAGGACGCGCCGCTGTCGGAGTCGGGCGGCAAGCGGCTGTTCGTCAAGGAAATCGAAGACGCGCTGCTGCGTGGCGAGGTCGACGTTGCCGTCCACAGCGCGAAGGACATGCCCGCGGTCCTTCCTGACGGTCTCGCCATTGGAGCGACGCTGGAGCGCGAGGATCCGCGCGACGCCATCCTCCTGGGGTCAGACCGGAGTCGTACCGGCGTCAGACCAGAGTCAGAATGGGGTCAAACCAGGGTCAAACCAGGGTCAAACCCGGGTCAGACACTGGTCGAACTCCTGTCTGACCCCAGTCTGTCCCCAACACTCGCGTTGCTCGGCCCCAGACCAACGATCGGAACGAGCAGCGTCAGAAGAACGGCACAGCTCGCCGCCGTCCTGCCAAATGCCATTTTCACGCCGGTCCGCGGCAACGTGGACACGCGGCTTCGCAAGCTCGACGATGGTCGACTCGATGCCCTCGTGCTTGCGATTGCCGGCATCCGGCGACTGGGCTTCGAGGACAGAATTTCGGCGGCGCTGCCGTTCGACCTTTGTGTTCCCGCACCAGGCCAGGGGATCGTGGCAGCTGAAGTGCGAGCGGACGATCGAGAAACCCGCGAGCAGGTTGGGGCTATCCATCACCCGGCATCGGGGCTAGCATGGGCCGCGGAACGGGCGCTCGTCGTCGCGCTCGGCGGCGGATGCCAGCTGCCACTCGGGGCGGTCGCGGTCGACGAGGATGGCGCGCTCGTCATGCACGCCGTGGTAGCCTCACTCGACGGCCGCCGAATCGTCCGGCGCTCGGCGCGCGGACCGAGCGACGATCCAGGTGCGATTGGACGGCGACTCGCCGATGAAATGATCTCCGCAGGAGCTGGAGACATACTGAACGAGACCCGGTAGCTCGATGGCCCGGTAGCTCGGTCACTCGAAAGGACCTTTTCGATCACAACGCGAGCTACCGAGCAACCGAGCCCCCGGAAATGTTTCTGTTCATTGACGCGATATGACGAACCCACGCGTCTACATCGTTGGCGCGGGTCCGGGCGATCCGTCGCTCATCAGCGTGCGCGGGTATCGCTGTCTTCAAACGGCCGACGTCGTCGTGTACGACCATCAGGTGCACAGACGGCTTCTTCGAGTGGCTCGAGAGGACACGGAGCGAATCGACGTTGGTGCCGCCGCGCCGAAGCCGCTCGATCAGGACGCGATCTGTTTTCTGCTGGTTGAAAAGGCGCGCGAGGGAAAGATTGTCGTTCGGCTGAAGTGGGGCGATCCTTTCGTCTTCGACAGCGGCGGGAAAGAAGCGCTGTTCTTGTACGAGCAGGGCGTGCCGTTTGAGGTCGTGCCAGGGATACCAACCGCTTTGGGTGGTCCAGCGTACGCCGGTGTGCCAGTCACGTATCCGGGCGCGGGCGATGTGCTCGCCTTCGTCCGCGGGCATGAAGGCGAGACCGACACGCTGCCAGCCGCCGATTGGGCAGGTCTCGCGGGGCTCGGCGGGACGCTCGTGTCTTATGCCGGCGCGCGCCAGATTCAACTGATGACCCAAGCGCTCGTCGCACACGGCCGCAGTCCCGAGGAAGCGGCCGCGCTCATCTACGATCCGACCATCCCGTCGCAGTGCACGATCGAGGGGACGCTCGGTAAGATCGCGGAACGCGCTCGGGACGGCCGCCCGGCGCTGCTCGTCGTTGGCGCGGTCGCCGGCTTGCGCGGTCACCTGCGCTGGTTCGACGAACGCCCTCTCTTCGGCAAACGGATCGTCGTTACGAGATCCAAAGAACAGGCCGGCGAGCTGATCGAGATGCTCGAGGATCGCGGCGCCGAGGCAATCCCGGCTCCCACGATCCGCATCGCTCCGCCGGAGAACGCCGCCGCCCTCGACGCTGCGTGCCGCGAGGCCGAAGCGTTCGACTGGCTCGTCTTCACGAGCGCGAATGGCGTCGATCATTTCATGGCGCGTCTGCTCGCCGTGGGGGATGTCAGGGATTTGAAAGGCGTTCGGATCTGTACGATCGGGCCATCCACGGCTTCGCGTCTGTCGCGGTACGGCATCAAGGTCGACCTCACGCCCGACGAGTATCGCGCCGAGGCAGTGGTACAAGCGTTGAGAGAAACGGGCGACCTGAAGGGGGTCCGCGTGCTGCTGCCGCGCGCCGATATTGCACGCGAGCTGCTGGCGGACGAACTGCGTGAAGCCGGAGCCGAGGTCGTCGAGGTCGTTGCCTATCGGACGGTCCTTGCACCGGCGGACGCGGAGGGAGAGCCGGACATTTATCGCATGCTGCTCGACCGTCAGATCGACGCGGTCACGTTCACCAGTGCGTCCACGGTCCGGAACTTCGCTGCGATACTCGGCCGCGAGCAGGCGGCCGACCTGCTGCGCACCACGGTTGTGGCCTGCATTGGTCCCGTCACGGCGGAAGCGGCGCAACAGCTCGACATCGCCACCACGATCATGCCGAAGCGATACACGATCGGAGATCTGGTGGATGCGCTCGTCGAGCATTTCACCAGACCAGGACCTGATTCACCACGTCGATGACCAGAACACCATCTGCCAGCGTCACCGCCGATACCTCCAGACGCATCAAGCTGGATTTGCGTCGCCGGCCGAGACGTCTTCGCCGTTCAGCCGGGATCCGGGGCCTCGTGCGCGAGACGCGACTTTCGGCCGAAAGCTTCCTGTATCCGCTGTTCGTCCGGAGCGGCGAAGGCGAGCGGCGCGAGATCGCGTCAATGCCGGGTGTCTACCAGCTCTCAGTGGACGAAGCGATCCACGAAGCGGCAGCCGCGAAGGCGGACGGAATCCCGGGCGTGCTCCTGTTCGGTCTGCCCGATGAAAAAGATCCGATTGGATCTGCGGCGTACGATCCTGAGGCGCCGGTTCAAGCCGCTGTGCGCGCGCTCAAGCGTGACGTACGCGATCTGCTCGTCGTAACGGACGTGTGCCTGTGCGAGTACACGTCGCACGGCCACTGCGGGATCGTCCTGGACGACGAGATCACCAACGATGCGACGGTGGAACAGCTCGTGCGGACTGCATTGTCGCACGCCGCCGCAGGGGCCGACATCGTCGCGCCATCCGACATGATGGACGGGCGCGTCGGCCGCATACGCGAAGCGCTGGACGATGGAGGCTTCACGCACGTCGCGATCATGTCGTACGCCGCGAAGTATTGCTCCGCGTTCTACGGTCCGTTCCGCGAGGCGGCGGATTCGGCCCCGGCGTTCGGCGATCGACGTTCGCATCAGATGGATCCCGCGAACGTGGAAGAGGCGCTTCGCGAGGTGGAGCTGGACGTCGAAGAAGGCGCTGACATCGTGATGGTGAAGCCCGCGATGACGTACCTGGACGTCATCGCGCGGGTGAAAGCGGAATTCGGACTGCCGACCGCCGCCTATCACGTCAGCGGTGAGTACGCGATGCTGAAGGCTGCAGCGCGGAATAGCTGGATCGACGAGCCGCGCGCGATGATGGAGACGCTCACCGCGATCCGGCGCGCGGGCGCGGACATCATCATCACGTACTACGCGCGCGAAGCCGCGCGGATGCTGTAAAGACGCGGCGGACGCTATCTCGAGCGCAGTGACGCAAAGCCAACCAGCAACCACGTAAGGAACGCCAGCGTCAGCATCACAGAGACCCAGTCTCGCCGAGTGCGTGGGCGGACGCCGAACACGTACGGACCTACCAGACAGATCCCGGCCAGCAGGACGAACCAGGCGAGCGGTGTGCGGATCATCGACGTCTGAAGCCTACCTATCAGACGTCCCACTCGAGGGAGCGGTCGGGCCCTCAGATCTCCATGAGATCCTTCCCGATTATGATCTCGCCGCTGAAGTGCACGCGCGCGGCGTCGAGCCACATCTGATCCGATACTGGCGGCTCCTCTGCCGGGACCAGATGCGAGAGCACGAGCGTCTTGACGCCAGCGGCCTTCGCAATGCGTCCGGCGTCTTCCGCGCGAGTGTGGTGGGAGACGATGCTCTGTTCGAGCTTCGTCGCGTTCTGTACGCCTGCAACCAGACGCGGGACAGCGGGCAAATAGAGCGCTTCGTGAACCAGGATGTCAGCGCCTTGCGCGAGCTTGATGAGGCCGTCCGAAGGCGCGGTATCGCCCGAGATGACGATCGAACGATCGCGCGCGTCGAAGCGATACCCGAACGCCGGGACGATCGGCCGGTGGTCGACGAGCGCTGCCGTGACTTTGACGTTCTCGTCGTCGAGGACCAGACCGCCCTTCGTCAGCTCGTGCGCGTGAACGAGCGGCACAAGGGGGACTCGGCCTTCGTCCGCGATGCGCGTCTCGATGTCGTACGCGTTCATCTCGAAGAACAACCTCGTCATCTTCTGGAGCGGCGGCGGCCCCCACGTATCCACTCGCGTCCGAAGGCCCGCTGCCCACGCGAGCAGAAGTAGATTGCCGTAGTCGGCATTGTGATCGGAATGATGGTGAGTGAGGAAGACGTGACGAACACTCGCGAGCGACACACCCGCGAGCACCAGCTGACGCGCGACACCGTTGCCGCAGTCGACGATGTACGGCGTATTGTTGACGAGAATCACTTGCGCCGACGCCGCACGAGATTTGCGCGGACGTGGTCCGCCGCCGGTGCCAAGGAGGATCAGCCTCGTCTTCGAGGCTTGCGCGGCGGCGCCTCGGGGTCGTCCGAGCGCGATGCCAGCTAACGAGCTTGCCCACCTCAGAATGTCACGCCGCGCAATTCTCTCGAACTTCACTGAAGGTATCTTCAACTCATCCCCGGTCAGGTTGCGCCCGGTGCGGCGACGATCTTCTCGTGACGCCCAAAGCCGAAAGCCCTGAGCCCAAAGCCTGAATTGCGCCTGAACTCCAGATCGGCGCCAACTATCACTCCGTCCTCAGTGCCGCGAGCGGATCGATTCTCGTCGCGCGGCGGGCGGGCATGTAGGCGGCGGCGAGCGCCACGACCGCCAGCAGCACCGGGACTGACACGAAGGTCAACGGATCGACCGGACTGACGCCGAACAGCACGCTCCTCAGCAGCCGCGAGCTTCCCATCGAGACAAGCAAGCCGAGACCCACACCAGTGGCAACGAGCCTCGTCGCTTCACGCAAAACGAGCTGCAAAACGGCCTTCGCGTCGGCACCAAGCGCCAGCCGAATCCCGAATTCGTGGGTGCGACGGCCGACAACGAACGCCAGCACGCCGTACAACCCGATCGACGCGAGCAGCGCGCCGAGGAACCCGATGATTCCCGCCGCGATGGCCGCAACCTTCGACGGCAGAATCCAGAGCCGAAGCTCGTCGGCGAGGGGTGTCACGGCAACCCGAACGTCGGGGTCCACGGCGCGCGCTTCCGCACGCAAGGCGTTCATCACGAGTGGCAGACTGCCCGTCGTGCGAACCAGCACTCGGAGCTGCAGATGGTCCCGTCCCGACTGCGGCGGCACATACAGCGAGAGCTCTTTGTCGCGCCACAGCGCCACATCGCTCGCGTCACGCGCGATGCCGATGACGGTCACGACGCCCACCGCCTCGGTCTTCAGCTTCTGTCCAATCGGATCTTCGTGTGGCCAGAACTTCCGGGCGAGCGTCTCGCTGATGAGCGCGACCGGCACTTCCGACCCAGCCTCGGCCTGCGTGAAATTGCGGCCGGCCACGATCGGAATTCCCAGCGTCTCGAAGTACGACGGCGTCACGAACGTGTACGTGCACCAGACGGATTCGCCGCCTGCATCGGACCTTCCATCGAGGTGGAGCGAGGTTCGCCGGACGCCGCCGATGAGCGGGACGTGCGACGTCAGCGCAACCGAGGAGACGCCCGAAAGGCTGCCGACCCGAGCCAGGATGCGATCGTGGAATGCCATCGCTCGCGCGGGCGTGTAATCGTGTCGCACGAGATCGTAGTTGGCATACGCGATGCCATCCGCACGAAAGCCGAGATCGAGGGCGTGCGCGTGCTGCAGCCCTCTCGCCAACAAACCTGCTGTGACGAGCAGCATCAACGACAGCGCGATTTGCACGACGACCAGGCCGCTTCGAAGCGCCGACCGCTGCAGCCCCACACCGAGCATCGTTCCCTCGTCGTGGAGAGCGGCCGAGACCGCCGTCGACGACGCCTGGATGGCAGGAACGAGACCGAAGGCGAGCGCCGCGGCCAGACCAAGGAGCATCGTGTACACAACCACGTGCAGGTCGGGCGCGACGTCGAGCATTACGGCCCACCCAAACGGAAGCAACGACAGCCCGATCGGATACAGCACTCGCAGTGTCCAGCTCGCGAGCAGCAATCCTGCAATGCCGGCGCCGGACGCGACAACCGCGCTTTCACACATCAGCTGACGGACGATGCGCCATCGGTTCGCGCCGACGGCAAGACGTATGGCCAGCTCGCGCTGACGTGATGCGAGGCGGGCAATCACGAGGTTCGTGATGTTCGCGGCGGCGATGAGCAGCACCAGCCCGACGATCGCCATCACCATCGCAATCAGCCATTTCTCATCGCCATTGAGCGGAAAGAACGTTCCCGGTGCGATCGCGATACCGGTCGGACGCTGCTTTCCGGGCCGCTCGGTCGACAACCGTCCCGCGACCCGCGTCAACGTCTGCGCGGCGAGCGCCTGCGACATGCCAGGCCTGAGTCTTCCGAGACACAACAGCCAGGTGGCCGAACCGTCCGACATAAGATCCGTTTGGGGAGAGATGATGCGTTGAAGTGTCAGGGGAATCCAGACGTCCGCCTGCAGCGGCTCGGTGCCCATGAACCGGCGCGGACCCACGCCGATGATCGTGAGCTCGAGTCCGTTCACCCTGATCGCCGACCCGATGACGTTCCGATCCGAGTTGAGACGCCGGACCCAATGGTCGTAGCTGACGATCGCGACGTGGCTCGCGTCGCGACCCTGCAGATCGGACGGCCCGATCGGACGTCCGAGCGTCATCTCGATGCCGAGTGAGCCGAAGAAGTTGTCCGACACCGCATACGCGAGCGCTTCCCGCGGCTCAGCCTCGCCAATCGTGATCTCGAACGGTCTGTACGCGACGAGCGCTTCGAGCACGGTCGATTGCGAGCGGTAATCCAGATAATCCCGGAAGGTGAACAGGTTCTCCCGTCGTCCCTGCGCGTTCAACGGATGGAGCCGAACGATACCCGCCGCGTCGCGCACCGGCATCGGTCGCAGCGTCAGCACGTTCACCAGCGTGAACATGATCGTGTTCAGCGCAATCCCAATCGCGAGCGTAGTGATCGCGACCAGCGTGAACGCGGGGCTCGCGACGAGCGTTCGAAGGGCGTAACGGAGGTCGGAGAGCATAGCGAGGTTCTCAGTTCTCGGTTCTCAGTTCTCGGTCTCGGTCCCGGTTCTCAGTTCCCGGTTCTCAGTTGGAGCTTCAGCGGGTTTGCTTCTCGATTTCGAACCGCGATCCCCGGTCCCCGGTCCCCGGTCCCCGGTCCGCGGCCCCCCCGAACTCACTGCGCCCGCAAGGCGGTCAACGGATCGATCGTGGTTGCGCGGCGGGCAGGGACGTACGCGGCAATAACAGCGGCGGCGATCAAAATGACAGCGGCGCCGCCGATCGCCAACGGATCCGAGGGTGCGACCTGAAACAGAAACCTCTCGATGAGTCGTGTCAGCGGTGCGATTGCAAGCCCGCCAATTCCGAGGCCCACGAGCACCGGCGACAACACCCCTGCGATGACCATCCGCACGACTCTGGACGGCCTCGCACCGAGCGCGATGCGGAGTCCGATCTCCTGCGTCCGCTGCGCGACGACGAACGAGACGACACCTGCGATGCCAAGGCCCGTCAGCCCCAATGCCAACGCGGCGAACACCGTGAGCAGTTTCGAGAGCATCCTGCGGTCGCCAACCGTGTTGGCAATGGCATCGGCAAGCCGTGTCGGGCCGTAGGTCGCGACGGAAGAATCCACGGACGCGATGCGCGCTTCGACCGTTCGCACGAGCTGCAGCGGGTCGCCTTGCGCAGCGCGAACGACGAGCGCGGGGCTTGCAGCGGGAAACTGGGCGTACGCGCAATACACTTCGGCAGTCGTGCGACCTGCCAGACCGCCTCGCAGCGTGTCGCCGACGACGCCAACGATCTCCAGATCGCGAAGCTCCGGAACTCCCACGATCATCACGTGCCTGCCGATTGGATCGCCAGGCGGGAGAAATCGCCGAACGACGGTCTCGTTCACGACGGCGATGGTTGAAGGGCCTTCGCGATCGCGTTCGTCCAGGGCGCGACCGCGACGCATCGGAATCCCCATTGTCAAGCAGCACGAAAACGGGAGCTCGGAGCACGGCGCGAAGTGCATAGCGGAGATCGTTCACCATCCGGATGCCTCGAGGCCGTCTGCCAGATTTCTCAATGCGGGGCCGCCTGCGATCGTGTGCGAACCGTCAGCTCCCCTTCGCCGTCTACGCGATGCCAACCACGATCATCGTCGCGTCATCGTCGAACTTACCGCCGCTGAACGCGTTCACATCGGCGAGAAGCGCATCCTTCATTACCTCGGGAGGCTGCGTGTGTGACGCGAGCACGGCGGCAGTCAACAGCTGTTCGCCGTATTCGTCACCGGCTGCGTTTCGTGCTTCCGTGATTCCGTCGGTGTAGAAGACGAGGCGATCGCCGGGGCCGAACGGCAGCTCTCCCTGTCCGTACGTCGTCTCGGGGAAGACGCCGAGCACTATCCCTCCTTCCGAGAGGAGATCAATCGATCCATCGGTGCGTACGAGCAGCGGCGGATTGTGACCGGCGTTCGAGTACAAGACGCGGCGCGAGGCCGGGTCGATCCGGGCATAACAGAACGTAGCAAATCGTCCGCTGGCCATGTTTCGGCAGAGCAGCCGGTTCACGCTCGCGCAGATTGCAGAGGGCGGCACCGACTCCTGGGCGAAGGCGCGAACCGCGGCTTGCAGGTTGGACATCAGGAGCGCGGCAGGCAATCCTTTTCCGGCAATATCGGCGATCGACACACCGAGCACCTGACCGAACCCCAATGTATCGAAGCAGTCGCCGCCGACCCCGTTCGCAGGCTGCCAGGCCATGGCAAGCTGCACACCTGCAATCTGCGGAACGCCCGTCGGGAGCAGCCCCCGCTGGATCAGTCGCGCGTCTTCGAGCTCCCGCTGCTGTTTCTGGTCGCGTCGTCGCGCCGCGCGAGCGTCCGTGATCTCGCGTTCGAGAATCTCGAGCAGCACCACATCTTCCCAGGGCTTTTGCACGAAGCTCTTCGCCCCGCGGCGCATGGCCTCGACGGCGGTATCGATGCTGCCCCAGCCGGTCATCACGACGATTGGCAGCGCCGGATCGTGGGCGCGCACGCGCGGAATCAGCTCCAGCCCTTCGCGGCCGGAGGTCGTGTCGCGGGTATAGTTCAAGTCCATGAGCAGCAGGTCGAAGGATTCGGCACACAGCCGCTCCATGACGGCATCGGTCGAGCTGACGAACTGCGGCTCGTAGCCTTCGCCGGTCAGCAGCCACCGAAGCGCTTCGAGCACGTCCGGCTGGTCGTCGGCGACCAGCACACGCGGAGGTGTCGGATCGTTGTGCGAAGCCATGCGGAGTTTCGTAAAGATCTCGAACATGCGCGAGAGCGAGCAGAACCAAGGACCGTGCCACCCCGCGTCGCGCCAGAATCAAGCAAAAGGGCCCGACCCAACACCGGGCGATCCCCGACCGGCGACTCTCAGTCCGACTGACGCGACGCGGCCAGGCATTCGAGGTGCCTGGTGCCATGTGCCACGTGCTCGGTGCTCGGCGTCGGTGTTCGGCTACGTGCCGGTTCAGCGCTTCGGGTCCAGATCGTGCACGCTCACGGGATGAGCCCCAGACACAGAGCACGTGTGCATGTGGCTGAGCACCGAGCACGTTGCACCCGGCACCGGGCACCAGGCAGCGGGGCACTTGGGCTCCTGAGTGCCGTTGTATTCTACGTTGCGCGAACGAGATGGCCGAAACAAGTCCGGTCCGGATTCTGATCGCCGATGATCAACCGGACATCCTGAATGCGCTGAAGTTCCTGCTCGCCGACGAAGGATACGAGGTCAGCGAGACGCGCTCGCCGGGAGAGGCGCTCGAACGACTCGAGGCGGCGGACTTCGATCTGGCAATCGTCGATCTGAACTACACGCGCGATACGACCTCAGGACAGGAGGGGTTCGATCTGCTGGAGCGAATCAAGGCGCTCGATCCCACCTTGCCCGTTCTCGTGATCACGGCCTGGAGCAGCGTGGCCGGCGCGGTCGAGGCCATGCGCCGCGGCGCACGCGACTACATCGAGAAGCCGTGGGACGACGAGCGGCTGCTCGTGACGGTCAGAACGCAGATCGATCTGAGGCGCGCGCTGAGGCGGAGTCAGCGTCTCCAGGAAGCCAACACGCGGCTGCAGCGCGGCGCCTCGCCGGCGTTCATCGGCTCGTCTCGCGCGATCGAAGCGATCAGGCAGACCATCGATCGAGTCGCCCCGTCGGACGCTGCCGTCCTCATCACGGGCGAGCACGGAACCGGCAAAGAGGTCGTTGCGACGTGGGTTCATGCGCTGTCGGATCGCAAAGGCAAACCGATGGTGACGATGAACGCGGGAGGGCTGGCCGAAGGGATCGCGGAGAGCGAGTTGTTCGGTCACGTCAAGGGAGCGTTCACCGACGCGCGCTTCGATCGCATCGGGTGCTTCGAGCTGGCGGACGAAGGCACGCTGTTCCTGGACGAGATCGCGAACATGCCGTCACGGCTGCAGGCAAAACTCCTGCGGGTTCTCCAGACGGGCGAGGTGCAGCGAGTCGGGTCGTCGCGGCTGCGGTACGTGAACGTCCGCGTGCTCTCGGCCACCAACGCGGACCTTTCGGTCGAGATCGAGGCGGGCCGCTTTCGAGAGGACCTCCTCTATCGACTGAACACGGTGGTGATCCACCTGCCGCCGCTCCGCAACCGACCGGAGGACATCGAGCCGCTCGCGGCGCATTTCCTCGCGCATTATGCGGCCCGCTACCGCAAGCGGCTCACGGGATTCGCTGCCGACGCGAACAAGGCGATGCGTAGTCATCGTTGGCCGGGAAACGTCCGCGAGCTGGCCCACAGCATCGAGCGCGCCGTGCTGATGGCGGATTCGTCCACGACGTCAATCGCAGCGCAACATCTCGGGCTGCATACTCAACGGACAGCCGAAGCCGCCGCTGACGCGCTGTCGCTCGAAGAAGCGGAGCGCGTCTTCATCGAGAAGGTGCTGGCGCGCCATTCGGGCGACGTCCGTCTGGCGGCGCAGCAGCTTGGCATGAGCCGCAGCGCGCTCTATCGCCGCCTGCAGCAATATGGTGTCCGCGACTAGAACTGGCAAGCCGGTTCCCGGGACACCGGTGCGGGCAAAGATTCCGCATTGGAGCCTCGAACGATCGGTGCTGCTGCTCGCGGTCCTCGCCGGAGTGCCGTCAGGCGGCGCGCTCCTGTTCATGATGTGGGGACAGGCGTACTCGTTCGAGGTGCGGTGGACGCTCGCAGCCGTGGTGCTCCTCGTGTGGATCGGCGCGGCGGCGTATGCGTACCAGATCGTCACGCGCGCGCTCTATCTGCAAGCGAACCTGCTCGGCGCGCTCAGGGAGGGCGACTACTCCATTCGAGGCGTAGGCGCGATGCCTGGAAGCGCCGTCGATCTCGTCATCCACGAAATCAACGCGCTCGGCGACACGCTCCAGCGGCAGCGCACCGAAGCGGTCGAGTCCACTGCACTGCTCCAAAGCGTCATGGGGGCGATCGACGTCGCCGTGTTCGCGTTCGACATGGATGAGAAGCTCGTCCTCGTCAACCGAGCGGGTGAACGCCTCATCGGGCAACCGGCGGCGGGGCTCCTCGGCAAAGCCGCGAAAGAGCTTCGGCTCGCTCATTGTCTCGAAGGAGAGACGCCGCGGCTCCTCGATCGCACGTTCGGGCCGGAAAGCGGACGGCTGGAGCTCCGGCGATCGACGTTCCGGCGCGACGGCAAACCGCATCACCTGCTCGTCTTCGCCGACCTCACCCGGTCGCTGCGCGAAGAAGAACAACAGGCCTGGCAGCGCATCGTCCGCGTCCTGTCCCACGAGATCAACAACTCGCTGACGCCAATCAAGTCGATCGCACACAGCATCAGGCGAATGATTTCGCGCGTGCCGGACCTTCCGCGCGCGGCAGAGATTGAGGACGGCCTCAATCTGATCGAGACGCGATCGGGATCCCTCGGCCGATTTCTGCGGGCGTACGCCCAGCTGGCACGACTACCGAAGCCGCAGCAGCGTCCGATCCAGATTGCTCCGATCGCTCATCGTATCGCGGAGCTCGAGAACCGGCTGCCCGTCGCGGTGAAAGCCTCGGAGGACGTCGAGATCAGCGCGGATCCGGATCAACTCGAGCAGCTCTTGATCAACGTCGTCCGCAACGCCGTCGATGCGACGCTCGAAACGAGCGGCAATGTGTCGATCGATTGGCAGAAGGTCGACGGAGCGTTGCAGGTGACGGTCGAAGACGAGGGCCCGGGACTGCCGGATACCTCCAATCTGTTCGTGCCGTTCTTCACGACCAAGCCGACCGGCTCGGGAATCGGTCTCGCGCTCAGTCGCCAGATTGCCGAAGCGCACGGCGGCACGCTGGCGCTCGAGAACCGTCTCGAAGCCCACGGCTGCCGTGCGATTCTGCGGCTCCCGCTGTAGTGCCCGGTCCGGGCCCCACCGCCAGGCGCTGCGGCTCGACTCGCTCACGCTCGCCGCGGCCGCAGGCGCTACTACCGAGCTGCCGGTCATGTGCGTTAACCTCCTCGTATGCGTGAGCGGCGTTCACGCCATACGAAATCCGAGAAGCTCTTCGCAGAAGCGGTGCGCATCCTGCCGGGCGGCGTGGACAGTCCCGTACGTGCGTTCAAGGCGGTCGGCGCAAATCCCATTTTCATCCAGCGCGCCCGCGGCGCGTACCTCGAGGATGTCGACGGTCACACCTACATCGATTACGTGATGTCGTGGGGCCCGCTCATTCACGGACACGCGCCCAAGGGTCTCGTCAAAGCGCTTGCAGCGGCTGCATCGAACGGGACGAGCTTCGGGGCGCCGACCCATCTCGAGACACGCCTCGCGCAGCGCGTGGCGCTGCTGATGCCCGCGATGGAACGCATTCGGTTCGTCAACTCCGGCACCGAGGCCGCCATGAGCGCGCTGCGGGTCGCCCGCGCGGCAACGAGGCGCGGCCGCGTCGTCAAGTTCGAAGGGTGCTATCACGGACACGCGGATGCGTTCCTCGTCAAGGCAGGATCTGGCGCGACGACGCTCGGCATTCCGACCAGTCCCGGTGTGCCTGTTACGGTTGCGCACGATACGCTGCTCGCACGATTCAACGACCTCGATTCGGTCGAGCGACTCTTCGAGGCCAACGACGGACAGATTGCGGCCATCTTCGTCGAGCCAATCGCAGGCAACATGGGGCTCGTGCCGCCGCGTGACGGCTTTCTCCAGGGCCTTCGCCGCATCTGCGATCGCGAGAATGCGCTGCTCATCTTCGATGAGGTGATCTCGGGCTTCCGCGCGGCCGCAGGCGGGGCGCAGCAGTTGTTCAATGTGCGCCCCGACCTGACGTGTCTCGGCAAGATCATTGGCGGCGGCCTTCCCGTCGGCGCGTACGGGGGGCGCGCGGACCTCATGGATCTCGTCGCTCCCGCCGGTCCTGTCTATCAAGCGGGCACGCTCTCCGGCAATCCGCTGGCAATGACTGCCGGTCTCTGGTGTCTTCAGGAGCTCTCACCCCGCTTGTACGAGCACCTCGCCCGGCTCGGCGCGAAGCTCGCCGCCGGCCTTGCCGACGCGGCGCGCGATGCGGGTGTCCCGCTGCAGGTCAACGCCTTGGGTTCGCTGCTCACACCATTCTTCACGACCCAGCCGGTACGCAATTACGAGTCGGCGCTGACCTCCGACACGGAATCCTATGGCCGGTTCTTTCGGGAGCTCCTCGAGCGCGGAGTTTACGCGCCGCCCTCGCAGTTCGAGGCGTGGTTCTTCTCCGGCGCGCACACCGAGAAGGATGTGGACAAGACAATTCGAGCGGCGAGGAAGGCGATGGAGAAGGTCCGAAGTCCGAAGTCCGAAGTCCGAAGTAAGAAGTACGAGGTTCGAAGGGACAACCTTCCTTCATAGTCTCTTCCTTCGTACTTCGTACTTCTTACTTCTTTCAGCGCAAGTTTGGCGGGGAATCCATCCGCACGCGCAGGATCGTGCCTGGCTCGAGCGTGACGTCCTTGCCCTCGGTCGCGACCATCGTACCGCCTCCACCAACCAGCACGCCGATAACCGCGCCCTTGACGCCACCGATGATGCCGCCGATGATCGCGCCGACGGCCGAGCCGGCGCCAATGCGGCCCACCTCGCCGCGAATGCCCTCGCTCTCGAGCGCGTGCGTGACGGTGCCGCGCATCGGATAGTCACGGCCACGTACCGTGATCTGATCGAAAGAGACGGTCAGGCTACCCTTGCGGTCGGTCCGCGTCGCCTTGTCGACCGAGCTCACGATGCCTCGCATCACGGAGCCCGCCGGGATCAACACCGTATTGTCCTGATAGAGATCGGCCACCGTCACAGCCTCGAAACGATCCTCAACCTGCGCCGTGCCGGAGCTCAGTTGGGTCTGCAGCCGAACGTCGATTTCCTGTCCGGCGGGAATTACTGTCTGGGCGCCTTTCCGCGAGTCGGGCGCGCGCTCGACCGGTCGCTCGGTGCTGTACGTGCCTTCGTTCCCGCTCGTTCGGCTGACGCTCGTTTCGCCTCGCGCCTGCGCGCGAATCTTCTGCAGGCGGTCGCGCACGTCAGCGTACTCGCTCCGGCTCACGCTGCCTTCTTTGCGCAGCTTCACTTTCAGGTAGATGGCTTCCTCGCGGAGCATGTCGAGGTCGTCCTGCAGCCGCGCCGCCCCGTTCGGGTCCGAGCTCCGCATCCGGGAGAGGTCGGTGTTCGCCTGGTAAATATCATCCTGCAAGCGCTGGATGTCGGAGCTGCTCACGCTCGACTGCGCTGCAGCGGGTGCTGCAATCATCAGCGCGCACGCGACAATCAGCGTCTCGAAGAACTTCTTTCCGGTCATCATCATCCTCACTCTTTACTCATCGGTTGTCTTTCCCGACCTCGATTCCGCCGCGCCTCGCCTTTCGGCCCGTTCGATTCTTTCAGATGCAAAAGCTGTCCCACCACAGCTCGGCTGGTTTCACAGATATTTAGACAGGGAATTATCCAACGTGGCTGCAACCGTAGGGCTTTCGATGTCCAGCCGTGGTGACGATCCTGACGAAAGTGGAGCCGGGTTCAGAGAAGCGGGTGACGGTCTTCTATCCGCATGTCAGCAGGGGTGCGGTATGATCGATTGTTCCGATGCCAGTCGTAAGGGTTCACCGAACGGTGGGAGTCCGCGTCGGCTCCGTCCAAGTTGGCGGAGGCGCGCCCGTCGTCGTCCAGTCAATGACGATGACCGATACCGCGGACGAGGCGGCGACGGCACGGCAGTGCATCGAGCTGGCAGAGGCCGGCTCCGAAATGGTGCGCGTCACCGTCAACCTCCCCGAAGCAGCCGAGGCCGTGCCTGGAATCAAGCAACGGATGCTCGATGCGGGCGTGACCGCGCCGTTGATTGGTGATTTCCATTACAACGGCCACCTCCTTCTGACCCGCCATCCCGCGTGCGCCGACGGGCTCGATAAGTATCGAATCAACCCGGGCAATGTCGGGACGGGCAAGCGACGCGACGAGCAGTTCGCTACGATCTGCAAGGTCGCTCGCGATCGGGGCAAACCCGTCCGCATTGGCGTCAACGGCGGTTCGCTGAATCAGGAGCTCGTTGTCGCCAAGATGCAGGAAAACACCGATCGCGACCTCGGGCTCACGTCGGAAGAGATCATCAACGAGTGCATGGTCCTCTCGGCGGTCCAGTCGACGGAGCTTGCCCTCGAGTCAGGGCTCCGAAAGGATCAAATCATCATCTCGTGTAAGACCTCGCGGCCTCGCGATCTGATCGCCGTCTACCGTGAGCTCTCCCGGCGGACGGATCAGCCGCTGCATCTCGGTCTGACCGAGGCAGGCATGGGAATGAAAGGGCTGGTCTGGTCCGCTTCGGCGATGGGGATCCTCCTGCAGGAAGGGATTGGTGACACGGTTCGCGTATCGCTCACGCCGCGCCCCGGCGGCGATCGTCGCGAGGAAGTCTACGCTGCATGCGAACTGCTGCAAGCGCTCGGTCTGCGCTCGTTCGCACCGAGCGTAACCGCCTGCCCCGGCTGCGGCCGGACCACGAGCACGACCTTCCAGGAGTTGGCGGAACGGACCCAGGACTACATCCGCGAGCGTTTGCCTGAATGGAAGACGCAGTACGAAGGCGTCGAGAACATGACCCTCGCCGTCATGGGCTGCGTCGTCAACGGCCCGGGCGAGTCGAAGGCGGCGAACATCGGAATCAGCCTCCCTGGGACCGGTGAAGCGCCGAACTGCCCGATCTACATCGACGGCCGGCATCACACGACGCTTCGCGGCACGTACGAAGAATTGTCGGTCGCTTTCCGCGACCTCGTTGACGATTACGTCGCGACGACGTACCCGCGGAAATTCCGGTAACCCGTCAATCTTTCCCGCTGACGAGATCCGCGCCCTCTTTGGATTGACGACGACGCAACTGCCCGTCGTCCTCGTCGTTGGAGGGAACGCCGTTTGCGGACGAGCCTCGGCCTTCCGACCTATCGGTGGTTCCGTGCAACTCATCGCGACGGTCACCGGCTGCCGCATCGGCGGTTGTGTCACTCTGCCGTTGTGCGGGATTGTCTTCGATCACGACCTGAAGCGGATCGCCGTGCGGTGCTGGCTGTTTCGATTCCTCAGGCACGAGTACCCCCCTCGATTGTAGGACGATCGATTCGACCTTGCGATTGTGCAGGCAGGCAAACGCGATGCCGAGTAAACCCAGCTCGACCAGACGATCAGTACTGGCGCGGGCGAAGCCGGCGAGCGTTCATTTCGACGAGGCGACGGAGTTCTTTGAGGGGGTCCGGATTGTCATCGACCTGGAGTCGCAGGACGACGTCGTTGTGGAGCCAGACGCCGCCGTCCTTCTTGACGATCAGCATTGCTGCGGACTGTTTGCCGCGCGAGTCACCGCCGGCGGCCTGAGCGGCATCGAGAGCGGCCATCAGGCGGAGTGACAGATGACCGGGCGTGGTCTCGAATGCCTGGAACATGTTGGTCACCACCGCCTCACCCGCAAGGATGTTGCCCTGCGCCGTGCAGAACTTCCCACCTTTGTGCCCCGCCCAACTGTCAGCCTTCGGTCCCGTGTGCGCGGCGTAGTTGCCTTTCGCATCCATCACGGCCAGCTGGCGCCCTTCCTTGGGCCACGGACGACCGTTCAATCCAGGATCGGGATCGCTATCGAGGATCGCGCGAATGATTGCGTTGGGCGACAAGCCCGCCTTCAGCAACTCGAGCGCCTTCGGCCCGTAGCTGACGTCGACAATCGCCTGCGTCGCGGCGGCACCAACACCAGCCTCCGCCCAGAGCACGCCGTTGCCGACGGAGAAGACACGCGACTGAACCGCGCCACCGATCTCGCCGGTGTCGGGATCGTAACCGAGAATTGAAAACGTGCCGGGAGTTTCGGCATAGGGCGTCTGCGCCGTCGATCGATCGGTCGCAAAGACGAGAGCGATCAGCCCCGCAATCGCAAGAATGCGCCGCATCGGCGTCCGAGGATAGGGATTAGGGATTCAGGGATTCGCCTCTTAACGCCAGGGCATCAGTTTTTCGATCCACTGGATGCGCGTGAGGTCGTTGTAGATGACGGTGGCCATCAGCGTCACGAGCAGCACGAAGCCCGCGAGCAGCATCTTCTCCTTGACCTTGATGCTGAAGTCGCGGCGGGACAATCCTTCGAGGGCCAGAATCGTGATGTGACCGCCGTCGAGAACCGGGACCGGCATCAGGTTGATGAGCCCAAGGTTCAGACTCAGCATCGCCATCAATCCGAACAACGAGATCCAGCCTTGCTCCGCCGCGGTTCCCGAAACGTCAGCGATCCCGACCGGTCCCATCAACTGACGGATGGATGTTTCGCGCGTGAACAGGCCGACGAGCGTGTTCACGATCATCTTCGTCCACTCCCAGTTGCGCTCGGCGCTCAGCTTGAACGCCTCGAGGAAGCCCGGCTTGACCGTACGGACCTGCGTCGCGCTGATCGTGGCGCCGATCCGGACGACGTTGTTGGTCCGGTGGGGCGTGACGACAATCTGGCGAATCGTGCCACCGCGAAGAATGTCGAGGGGAAGCGGTTGGCTCTCGTGCGATTTGATCAGCTCGATCACGCGGTCGCGCGAGACATCACGGTCACTCCCCGCCGCCATAATCACATCGCCCGGCTCGAGACCGGCCTGCGCCGCAGGCTCCCCCTTGTTCACTGCGGTGATCTCGGGGTGCATGATCGGGAGGATCCCGACCTCTGCGGCTTCGTATTTGCCAACGCCCTTCGGCGTGAACTGGATGAATTTCTCCTCCCCGTTTCGGATGATGCCCAGCGTGACCTGTCGGTTGGCCTTGGGCGTAATCATCCAGGAGAACTCTTCCCAGTTCGAGACTGGACTGCCGTTGACGCTGACGATCCGATCGCCTCGCTGAATGCCAGCCGCGGCTTCAACCGAGCTCGGGAGGACCGAGCCAACGATGACCGGTTCCCGATCGAAGGCAGGGACTTGTGCGCCCTGATAGAGAACGATCGCCATGACGACGAGCGCGAGCACCAGGTTCATCACCGGTCCCATGATGAGCACCTGGAACCGCTGCCACTTGCTCTTGGAGAGGAACTCGTCGTCGGCGCCCGTCCGGGCGTCTTCGGCGTTCTCACCGGCCATCTTGACGTAGCCGCCGAGCGGGATCGCGCTGAGGCAGTACTCGGTGTCGCCCCGCCGCACGCTCAGCAGCTTCGGCCCGAAGCCAAGTGAGAACGTCAGGACCCGCACGCCAATCCGGCGTGCCGCCAGGAAGTGGCCGAGCTCGTGAACGAACACCAGGATGCCGATCACGAACGCGAACGCGAGAATGCTTGTTGTCACTAGGAAATCCTGGCCAGAGCGCCGAACGGGAGTAAGAGTCGGCCGACGACGCCTTGCTGGTTGGTTTCTCTTGGCCTCTCGACTCGCTCAGTAGAGGCGTGCTTCCCGGAGCAGGCCGCGTACGGTCTTAACTCAGCTGAAACGGCTAAGCATCTATTGTACCCCACCGGGTTGACCGTGCTGCGAAATCGCGACCCCATTTTTCGATCACGCGGACGTCATCGAGATCACAAATCTTGCTCGCCCCGTTCCGCTCGTACGCGTCCATGGCGTCCGCAATGATCTCAGGAATACCGGTGAACGCGAGCCGCTCCTGCAGAAATGCCGCCACCGCAACCTCGTTGGCGGCGTTGAGGACGATCGGCAAACCCGGATCGCCCGCGAGCGCGCGAAACGCGAGCGCAAGGCAGGGAAACCGCGACCGGTCAGGTACTTCGAAGTCCAGCCGGCCGCAGCGAGCCAGATCGAGCGTCGGGAGAGACGCGGCCCACCGCTCAGGGTACGAGAACGCGTACTGAATCGGAAGCCGCATATCGGTCAGGCCAAGCTGCGCGATGATCGAGCCGTCGACGAGCTCGACCATCGAGTGCACGATCGACTGCGGGTGGACCAGCACGTCGATGCACGCTGCGTTGATCCCGAACAGCCAGTGCGCCTCGATGACCTCCAGCCCCTTGTTCATGAGCGTCGCCGAATCGATCGTGATCTTCGGGCCCATCTTCCAGGTGGGATGCTGCAGCGCATCGGCGGCCGTGACGTGCGGCAGACGATCGGACTCGAGAGTGCGGAACGGACCGCCGGATGCCGTGAGAATCAGGCGGGTCACGTCGTCGGTCGAGCGGCCTTGAAGGCACTGATGGATTGCGTTGTGTTCGCTGTCGACCGGCAGCACGACCGTGCCACGACGACGGGCGGCTGCCATCACGACTGACCCCGCCATGACGAGGATTTCCTTGTTGGCCAGCGCGATCGTCTTGTTCGCATCGATGGCTGCAAGCACGGCGTCGAGACCGGCCGTGCCTGACGAGGCGAACAGGACTACGTCAGCGGACGGGTGCGTGGCAACGGCGATGAGCCCCTCTGCGCCGCAAGCCGCCGACGCCGGAGCTCCAACTCCGCGTCGTCGAAGCTCGGTTTGTGCCTCGGCGACCGACGCCGCCGTCGTCATCGCCATCGATTCAGGCGCGAACTGCTCGATCTGATCCACGAAGCGCGGCACGTTCTCGCCAGCCGCGAGCGCAACGACGCGCAGCCGATCGGGATGGGCACTGACGACCGCGAGCGCGCTCTGCCCAATCGATCCGGTCGAGCCGAGGATCGCAACGCGTTTCATGGCACCTGCAGATACCGCGTGAACACGTAGAAAACAGGACCGGCGAACAGCCAGCTGTCGATGCGATCGAGGATGCCACCGTGGCCAGGAATCAACGACGACGAGTCTTTGAGACCTGCGGTCCGCTTCAGCAGCGATTCGAAGAGATCTCCGACGATTCCGAGCGCCACGACGGTAATCGATACGAGCGCCAGCAGGGTGACGTTCGTCGATGGAAATACGCGCAGCCCTCCCACGGTCATCGCTGCAGCTCCCAGGAGCACTCCCCCGATCGCCCCTTCAGTCGTCTTTTTCGGGCTGATCGAAGGCGCGAGCGGGCGGCGCCCGAAGGCGCGGCCGGTGTAGTATTGGGCCGAGTCGCTGACTACGATCGTCACCATCAGCAGAAGCAGCGCGTCGCGGCTGAGCCCCCGGATTGCAGCCAGCGAGCCGAGCGGCAACCCGATGTACAGAACTGCCAGCACCGCCGCGCTCGAGTCGTGCAGAATCGCGGGTCCGGGCTGTCCCGACGATACTGCCAGCGCGCCGATCGCGACCATCGTGCTCAACAGCACGATATCGAGCGGAACAGATCCTGTCCCGACCGCTGCGCACGTTGCAAGCACCGCCGAGCCGGCTAGTACCCGCGGCACGTGGGCGTCGAGCGCCGCCGCGAGCCCGGCGTATTCGACGAATGCGAGCGCAGCGGCGATCTCCGCGAGCACCAGCGTCCAGACGGGCGGCAGGAACCACACGATCCCGACAACCGCCGGCAGCAGAATCGCCGCGCTGAGCACACGGCTCATACGAAGCTTCTGAGGTTGTTTGCGGGAATTCGCGTCATCGTCCGGCGATGGCCGGCTGCTTGATGCCACCGTAGCGGCGATCGCGTTTCTGGTAGGCGAGAAGGGCCTCCAGCAGATGCAGCTTGCGGAAATCAGGCCAAAGCGTGTCTGTCACCCAGATCTCGGCATACGCGATTTGCCAGAGCAGGAAATTGCTGACGCGCATTTCCCCGCTCGTCCTGATCAGCAGATCCGGATCCGGCTGCCCCGCCGTGTAGAGGAATCCGGAAAAGCGTTGCTCATCGAGCTCGTCTGGGTTGATTCCAGCCGCGAGCATGCGCTTGACCGCTTCGACGATCTCCGCACGTCCGCCGTAGTTCAACGCGATGTTGAACAGCATGCCCGTATTCTCCGAGGTCTTCTCTTCTGCCATCGACAGCTCGCCGAGGATGTCGGGCGCGAGCTCGCTCGCGCGGCCAATCACTCTAAAACGAATGTTGTTGCGGAGCAGTGTGTTCAGCTCGAGCCGAAGATATCGCTTCAGCAACGTCATCAGCGTTGAGACTTCGGTCGCGGGCCGCTTCCAGTTCTCGACGGAGAAGGCGTACAGCGTGAGCACCTTGATTCCGAGGCGCGCCGACCCTTCGACGACTTCGCGGACCGACTCGATGCCGGCGCGATGTCCCTCGACGCGCGGCAGATGGCGTTGCGCGGCCCATCGTCCGTTTCCGTCCATGATCACCGCAACGTGCTGCGGCAATCGATCGAAGTTCACCTGCCGCGCGAGGATTTCCTCGGGCGATCCCGAGGGTACCACTGCAAGGATGTCTTCTAGGGACATGATTTCGAGACGGAAATCAAAACGTCGATGATACAGGTCCGGGAACGCCCGTTCAAGGCGTGTGCTTTGTATTATAAAGCGAAGGCGGTCTCCGCTCAAGATTTTTGGCTTTCGCGCCTCCTGAGCGCGGCGCTTTAGCGCCGCCCACTTGGCGCGGGCTGAAGCCCGCGCACTACAAGATAGGAGACGGAAGAATCGGCGAGTCAGTACAGCACGCGCACGAGGAACAGGCCTGTTGCCGGGACCGTTGGTCCGGCCCGGGCGCGGTCGCGACTGTCGAGCACGGCGGCTACTCGCGGTACGGGCCAGCGCCCCAAGCCCACCTCGACCAACGTGCCGACGATGTTCCTGACCATGTGGCGAAGAAAGCCGTTACCCGTGATGCGCAACGCGAGCGGCTGATCGGCGCCGGCACCAGGCTGCCATTCGATCGCGTGAATCGTCCGCTCGGTGCCATCGACCACGCTGCCGATCCCCTGGAACGCGGCGAAGTCGTGCGTGCCGGACAGCGGCTCTGCTGCGGCGCGCATCGCGCCGAGATCGAGTCGCTGCGGCACGTGCAAGGCGTATCGATGCAGGAACGCCGAGACGAACGGCGCATTGACGATTCGATACTCGTAGACCTTGCCGACCGCATCGAAGCGGGCATGAAAATCCGGCGGCGTTTCCTCGATCGCTTGTATCCGCACGTCGGGAGGTAGTACGACGTTCAGCGCGCGCATGAGGGTTTCGACATCGTGCGAAGCCGTGAGCGAGACGCTTGCGACCTGGGCCAAGGCGTGGGCTCCTGCGTCGGTTCGTCCCGCGCCGTGGACCCTGACGCGCTCCCCTTCGAACGGCGCCAGCGCATCCTCGAGCAGTCCCTGGATTGACGTTCCCGTCGGCTGCCGCTGCCAGCCGACGTAGTTCGTGCCGTCGTATTCGAGGGTGAGTTTGAGAACCCGGCTCAAGGCTTTTGGCTCTTGCAGGATGCTGAGAAACGCATCCTGAATGGGAAATGGAAGATGGGAATGGGAAAACGCTACACATTTTACCATCTCCAATTTGCCATTTGCCATCAGGCCGGGTCTTTCAGCGGCCTGCTACAGTCTTGAGCCCAGAGCCAGCTACGTTCGCGATCCGGGTTTGACGATCACCTCTCCCCGCAGACACATGGGACACGACTCAGGTGCATAGGCAGGGACGACGAGGCGTGCAAGCGACTGCAAGGGCAGCGTCAGCTGAAGCGGATCGACCCCGCGATCGATGATCGTGGCGGCGCCAATCACCTGTGCGCCGGCCGCCTCGGCCACCGCGGCGGTCTCGCTCGTCGACCCGCCGGTCGTCATCACGTCCTCGACGACCAGCACGCGGTCCAAAGAGGCGAGCGTGAAGCCGCGGCGCAGCATCAGCACGCCGTTCTCCCGCTCGGCGAAGATCGCCCGGACGCCGAGCGCCCGCCCGACCTCCTGGCCGATGACGATGCCGCCGAGCGCCGGTGAGAGGACGGCGGTTGCTTGGAGGTGACGGGTCCGCTCCGCCAGTGCGTATCCGAGCGTCTCGGCGAGCTCCGGATACTGCAGCACGAGTGCGCTCTGAAGGTACCGATCGCTGTGCAAGCCGGACGAGAGTCGGAAGTGTCCTTCGAGGAGCGCGCCGGAGCTGCGAAACAGATCGAGGACTTCCGAGTCGGTCACTAGTTCGTCCTCTTTCCAACCTTCGGGCGACGATTCTCCTCGAACAGCTTCAGAATCCGCCGGTACTCGTCGGCCCAGCTCATCTCCTCGGTGAACGCGTGATTCTCCACTGGAAGGACAGCGCGAGGTTCGCCGCGTTGCTCGTGGCCCGGCTTCTGGCGGGCGCTGCGACGGGCGGGATATTGTGGACCGGCAATCAGAACTGGCGAGCTCAACAGGAGAGCTACAATGAAAACAGCACTGAATCGGGGCATGAACGTCTAATCCTCGGAACTCGCTAGTATAACCGCCGGTTCGAGCCGGTCCCGGTTTTTGCTAAATCCATCGGATACGGCATCTTCGTTGGAGAATCTGGAGACATTTCAATGCGTTTCGAGCAACAAACATCGACGTGTCTGCGAATCGTGACCGCAGCCCTCCTGACGACCTTCCTGTCCGCTTCCGGCCGGGTGGTGTTCGGTTCCGAACAGAGCCAGGCGCCACAACAACCGCAACAACAACAGCCGGTCCCGCAGCTTCCGACCGTGCCCGCAGGCGCGGCACCGAGTGGGCCAACCATCCGCATCGGACAGGACGAGGCCGTGCGCATGGCCCTCGAAAACAATCTGGGCATTCAGACCGAGCGCCTGAATCCGCAGATTCAGTCGCTCGGCGTCTCGCGCGCGTTGAGCGTGTACACCCCCGAAGTGTTTGGCGGTACGAGCAGGAGCTCGGTCACGACGCCCCCGACCGACTTTCTGTCGCAGGGCGTGGCGGTCACGACGACTGGAGCGGTCAATGCCGGCGGCGGCATCCGTCAGAACCTTCCCTGGGGCGCCGACTATTCGGTCGGCCTCAATGGCACTCGAACCACGAGCGACGCGCCACGCACGCCGTTCTCGCCGCAACTCCAGTCGGACATGACGGCGATTTTCAATCAGCCCCTCCTCAGAGATCTCAAGATCGACGCGAACCGGCAAGCGATTCTCCAAAGCCGCAACCAGCAATCGATCGCCGACATCCAGTTGGCCGAGCGCGTCACGCAGACGTCTCGCATCGTACGGATCGCGTATTTCAACCTCGTTGCTGCAAACTCCGGTCTGCAGGTCGCGCAGCAGTCGCTCGACCTGGCGCGTCAGGCGCTCAAGAACAACGAGCGTCGCGTCGAAGTCGGGACCACGGCGCCGATTGACATCATCTCGTCTCAGGCCGAAGTCGCGCGCAACGAGGAGAACGTGATCGTTCAGCAGGGCAACATCGAAGCCGCCCAGGATGCGCTGCGGACGTTGATCATGAATCCGTCCCAGCCGGACTTCTGGACGACGCGGATCGAACCGGCGGAGCAGCCAGTCCTGTCGCCTCAGGCGATCAACGTGGAGGCGGCAATCACGAACGCGCTTGCGCAGCGAACGGACATCGCACAACTGAAGAAGAACATCGAGGCCGCCGAAATCAACATCAAGTTCAATCAGAACCAGAAGCTGCCAAACGTCGATCTGCAGGCTCGGTACGGCCTCAGAGGCGTCGGCGGCGTGGTCCGACAGTTCGATCCGAACACACCAATCGGCGAGAACCCGGGGGTCATCGGGCAGAGCGCGCGCAGCTTCGCGGACGTGTTGCGCGACGTGTTCGGAAACGACTTCAAGAGCTGGACGTTCTTGCTAAACGTCAGCTACCCGATCGGCACCAGCAACGCGGACGCTGCCCTCGCGCAGAGCCGCCTGCAGCGGCAGCAGGGTCAGGTGGCGATGAAGGATCTCGAGACCGAGGTTGCCAGGCAGGTCCGGGAAGCCGGCCGACAGGTGGCAACGACACTGAAGCGGGTCGAAGCGACGAAGAAAGCGCGCGAGCTCGCCGAGCGAAGCCTCGAAGCCGAAGAAAAGCGGCTGGCAGTCGGGATGTCGGACTCGTACCGATTGTTTCAGTACCAGCGCGACCTCTCAAATGCCCGTCAGAACGAGCTCAACGCGACCATCGCCTACAACCGCGCGCTCGTGAATTTCGAAGCGGTGCAGGTGGTGCCAGCCGGCGGCGGCGGCGGCGGCGGCTTCTAAGAGCCGCGACAGAAGTTAGAAGCTAGAAGTTAGAGCGATCGTGATCTGGTTCGCTCTAGCTTCTAACTTCTAGCCTCTGACTCCTGCCTGCTGCCCCTGCCTCCTGCCTCCTGCATTCTTTGTTACACTCCCCCCGTGAAGCTGACCGTCACGGTCATCACGCACAACGAAGCCCACAACATCGCCGCCGCGCTCGAGTCCGTCGCCTGGGCGGACGAAATCATCGTCGTCGATTCCAACAGCACGGACGAGACCGTCGCGATCGCGCGCCAATACGCGACGCACGTCGAGACTCGCGCGTGGCCCGGTTACGGCGCGCAGAAGAACCACGCCGCCGGCCTCGCGTCGAACGACTGGATTCTCTCGATCGACGCCGACGAGCGCGTTTCGCTGGATCTCGCCTACGAGATCCGCGGGCTCATGCAGGCCGGACCCACGGTTGCCGGCT
The DNA here is from genome assembly GCA_046727175.1 of Acidobacteriota bacterium. Taxonomy (GTDB): domain Bacteria; phylum Acidobacteriota; class Vicinamibacteria; order Vicinamibacterales; family 2-12-FULL-66-21; genus JBKPCD01. Next base: position 34,389 of record JBKPCD010000083.1, read on the forward strand.
ATCGGGTGCCGCGAGTGACGCGGTATCTCGGTCGCTGGGTCCGCTCGACTGACTGGTATCCGGACTACCAGCTGCGTCTGTACGATCGACGGGCCGGCTGCTGGAACGATCGCCGCGTGCACGAATCGGTGGAGCTGCGCGAGCCGCCGGGCAGACTGCGCCACGAGCTGCACCACTATGCCTATCGCGACGTGTCGCATCATCTGGCGACGATGAACCGGTACACGACACTTGCGGCGGAGCAGTTGATGCTCGAGGGCACGCGCACGAATGCCCTGGCGATCGTCGTCCATCCTCCGCTCGCGTTCCTGCGCAACTACATCCTGCGCGGCGGCATTCGCGATGGCTCCGTCGGATTGCTCGTGTCGGCGCTCAACGCGTGTTATGTGTTTCTGAAATACGTGAAGCTCTGGGAGCTGCAGCATTCGCAGCGACAAAACGCCCACTCATCAACCCCGGAGCTACCGAGCCACCGAGCTCCCGAGCTCCCGAGCTCCCGAACCACCGAGCTACCGGCGTCCCGCCCGAGCGAACCCCGAACGCCGAGTCCCGAACCACGGCGGTAGATGTTTTCTCTTCATATCGATACCGCGCGGACCTGGCGTGGCGGACAGAACCAGGTCCTCGTGACGGTGATGGGTCTGCGTGCGCTCGGGCACCGGACGCTGCTCATTGCGCACCCCAACGGCGAGCTGCGCCAGCGCGCGCGCGAGGGACTCGACCTCTTTGCAATTGCGCCGCGAACGGAGATGGATCTCGCCGCGGCGTGGCGCCTCTCTCGCCTGATCAACGAGGTGACGCCCGACGTCGTCCATGCCCACGACTCGCATGCGGTTGCGATGGCCGCGCTGGCGCTGTCGATGAGCACGCGGCCGACGAAGCCGCCGCTCATCGCGGCGCGGCGCGTGGACTTTCACCTCCGGGGCAGCGCGCTCTCGCGCTGGAAGTACCGCCAGGTCGACTGCTTCATCTGCGTGTCAGAAGCGATCCGGCGCATGTTGATTGCCGATGGCGTCTCCGAAGATCGTCTGGTCACGGTGAACGAAGGGATCGATCTCGAGCGCGTCGCGGCGGCACCACCCACGAACCTTCACGAGGAGCTGTGGCTGCCGCACCACGCGCCGCTGGTCGGGAACGCGGCTGCGCTCGTCCCGCACAAGGGTCAGCGCCACCTGGTCGAAGCGGCGCGGCTCGTCGGCCGGACCGTTCCTGACGCCCGCTTCGTCATCGCTGGCGAGGGCGAGCTGCGATCGGCGCTCGAGCGCCAGATCAAGGAGCACCGGCTCGAGAAGCACGTGCTGCTCCTCGGATTCAGGCCCGACGTGCTCTCGCTGCACAAGGCGTTCGATATCTTCGTCATGAGCTCCGTCACCGAAGGCCTGGGGACGTCGCTGCTCGACGCGATGGCCTGCGGGAAACCCGTCGTCGCGACGACGGCTGGCGGCATTCCCGAAGTCGTGAGACATCACGAGACCGGTTTTCTCGTGCCGCCGCGCGATCCCCCAGCGATGGCCCGGGCGATCGTGATGCTCCTGCGCGATGCCGCACTGCGGCGGCGAATGGGAGAAGCGGGACGTACCTTCGTATGCGAGCGATTCAGCGCCGAGCGGATGGTTCGCGACACGCTGCGGGTGTACGAATCGGTTCTTCGAAAACAGCCGGCGACTCGGTAGTTCAGTCGTTCGGTCGCTCGCTCACGTGCCGGGACTCGGGGTTCGGGGTTCGTCGTGCGCGTTCGCACTTCGGATTGGTTTGCGGTGTCGTCAACGATCACGCCCAAAGCCGGGCACTACGGCTGTGGCACCGCGGCGAGCCCGGCGCGACAGCCGGAGTGATTCCGGGGACAGTCATCGAAGGTCACGGCGCGCCCGTTCTCCGAAAACGTCAGTCCTCGCGCGATTCGCGCTGACGGTCGCCCCTGCGGCTCGATCAGATTGATCTGGCCCGCAGGCGCGAGCGTCTCCGCGTCGTAGAGTCGCAGCTGATAGCCATCAATGAGAAACGCGACGCGACGGCCGTCAGACGTCCAGACGATTTCGCTGCACGTACCTGTTGCCGCGTCGAGCGTCGCGACCTTCACCGCGTCGCGCTGGGTTTTGCCGACCCACAGCGCCTGACACGGACCCTCGATGCATCTCCGTTCGGCCGCGAATGCGACGCCGCTCCCCGTCGGCGCCGACGCAAACGCGACCTGCCGCTCGCCGAACCGCGTCCCCGCCATGAAGGCAACGCCCAGACAGACACAAAAGACGATGAACAGCAGGAACTTCTTCATCGTGCGCGGCGCCTGCGCGGACGACAGAGCCCTCTCAGCGGACACTGAGAGTCTCCCTGGCGAATTCCGAAGCCGCAGGCGTTCATCATCCCGAGATGACACAGCGCGAAATCGAAGCGGACTGGATCCTCGCGATCGATTTCCCGGAGCGACGCCGTGATGTCGGCGGCCATCTTCCAGCCGGGACTCACGTACCGCGTCAGCCCGAGGCAGCGGCCGACCCTGATCACGTGCGTGTCGAGCGGGACGATCAGTTTCGAAGCCGGCACCCGCGTCCAGACCCCGAGATCAATCTCGTCGCGGCGGACCATCCAGCGGAGGAACAGGTTCAGCCGCTTGCACGCGCTTCCTGCCGATGGACGAGGAAAGAAATAACACACACCCGGACGTCTCGGCACCCGCCCGTACGCCTGCCGGATGTCGAGGGCCATCGCACGCACGGAGAAACTGTCGAGCGCGTCGCCAACGTCCGCTGCGTCCGGCGCGAGCCCTTCCGCGAAGAAGGCTTCGAGCGATCCCGCATGTTCGAGAATTTGTCTGAGCACCCACAGCAGCGCCGCGATGTCGGAACCGCGCGTCCAGCGATGAACCATCGCGCGCACCGGGCGATGCGGGTCGGCGGGATCGAATCGGCGCACGAATGCCGCGGGATGAGGCCCCATGACCCGCAGGAGCGAATCGATTGAGTTCAGCACGCTTGCGACCCGGCCGAACGCGAGCGATGCCGCACAGAACCCGGCAATCTCGCGATCTGCCGGATCGTTGAACGGACGCACCTTATGCACGGGATCGCTTGCCGAGTCTTCGCGGTTGTACGACTCGTACAAGGTTTCGAGAGCGGGGCGCATCGAGAGGTTCATCCTGTTAGAACGCCGTGATGGGCTCCCGCGCCGCACACATCGGGCAGTCGGCGACCGCGTAGTTCTCGGGAGCAGGGTACTCCGCCAGGGCGAAGTTCGGCACACCGAGATCGACTATGGCCTCGAGTCGATCGCAGATCTCGACAGTACCGATGACGTGTCCGCCCGCCGCGCGCACGAGCTGTGCGCAGCGCTCGAACGTCTTCCCCGTGTTCCTGACATCGTCGGCCAGAAGAACACGACGGCCCGACATGTGCCGCGCGTAGAAGCTGCGGAGTACGAAGCCGTCCTCGCGGTCACTGAACGGCGCGAAGCTGCAGGCGGGATGGGTGAGCGCGCGCCGGCCATCGAGAAGCCCCGCGAGCGTATGTGCGAGCAGCGCGCCTCCGGTGACCGGCCCGGCGACGATCTCCGTCTGCTCCAGCAGATCGGACGGCAGAATGTCGAGCAAGTCCTGTGCGAGCCGCCAGATCGTCGATGGATACCGGAACAGCTGATGCGGATTGAGATAGACGCGACCGTGAAACCCGTTGCCGTAGTCGAAGTGCCCGTTCCGCATAAGCACCTCGAATTCCTGAAGCTTGTTCAGCGCCTGCTGGCGCAAATCCTGCCTTCTGGTCAAATGCGCTCCTCGACGCCGGGGTTCGGACTCGGGGCTCGGGGGTGCTTTTCGTCGTGATTCGATCGGCGACGCGAAAGCGAATCCGGAATCCGAAACCCGAACCACTGCACCAGCGAGCTCCCGAACCACCGTGCTACCGAGCTACCGGCCTATCGAGCTCACTAGGCTGACGAATCCCGAGCCCCGACTCCCGAACCCGGCACGGTTCAACGATCACATTCGATACACGACACGGCCACCCACAATTGTCGCAACCACACCGCCCCGAAGAAGCCACCCATCGAAAGGCGTGTTCTTCGATTTCGATCGCAACGCCGCGGCAGTTACGGTAATGGACAAGTCCGGCGCGAGGACGGTAACGTCCGCGGGCGTTCCCTCGCGCAGCGTGCCGCCGGGCACGTTCAGCAGCCGGGCAGGATTGACCGACATCAGTTCGATCATTCGCGCAATCGTGATTCGCCCCGTGTGCACGAGGCGATCGAACACGAGAGGTACTGCCGTCTCGAGACCGACAATGCCGAAGGGAGCTTGATCGAATTCGACCATCTTTTCGTCCGCGTGATGCGGAGCGTGATCGGTGGCGATCGCATCGATCGTCCCGTCCGCGAGACCCTCGATCATCGCGTCCCGATCGACCGCCTCGCGCAGCGGCGGATTCATTTTCACGTTCGTGTCGTACTGGACCGGCCGGCCGAGCGCTTCGTCCGTCAATGTGAAGTGATGCGGCGCAACCTCACACGTGACTCGCACGCCGCGCGCTTTTCCGGCGCGTACTGCTCGCAGGGATTGCCTCGCGCTCATGTGCGCCGCGTGGACGTGCGCGCCGGTCAGCTCTGCGAGCGACACGTCCCGTTCGACCATCAACGACTCGGCGATTCCCGGAATGCCCCGGAGGCCCAGTGCGGACGCGTGGTAGCCCTCGTGAGCCACGCCGTCCCCTTTGAGCGACGGGTCTTCGCAGTGATCGATGACCGGCATGCCGAGCATCCCCGCATACTCGAGGGCGCGCCGCATCAAAAGCGCCGTCGCCACGGGCCGGCCATCGTCCGAGAACGCGACGCACCCCGCGGCCTTCTGCTCGCCGAGCTCGGCGAGCTGCTCTCCTTTCGATCCCATCGACACTGCGCCGATCGGGTAGACGCGCGCCCGTTCGGCCTCGGCAGCTTTCTTCAGCACGAACTGCGTAATGCCCGCGTGATCGTTCACGGGATCCGTATTCGGCATGCACGCGACTGCCGTGAAGCCGCCGGCGACCGCTGACGCCGTTCCTGTCGCGATCGTTTCCTTGTGCTCCTGACCGGGCTCGCGCAGATGGACGTGCATGTCGATGAGCCCGGGCGCGACAATCCATTCCCGATCGATCTCGAAAAGCTCGGCGCCGTTGACCGGCTGGTCCCGCCCCACGCGCGCAATCAGCCCATCCTCGATCAACACGTCGAACATCCCGTCGCGACCCGATGCCGGATCGATCACGCGTCCGCCTTTCAACAATACCTTCATGAATTCAGCACCGCGCGCACTTACGTATCAGCAGCATCGAATAACAGGAGAATAGAAGATCAGGAGAAAACAGTTCTGTTCTCCTGATCTCCTGATCTCCTGCTTGATCGTTCGTCGGAGAGAACTCAGCCATCATTCGGATTCGCCCGTCAGCAGATACAGGACCGCCATTCGCACCGCGACGCCGTTCGCCACCTGTTCGAGGATCACCGAATAGGGTCCGTCCGCGACCTCCGAATCGATTTCCACGCCCCGGTTCATCGGTCCGGGGTGCATGATGATGACGTCGGGCTGCGCGCGGCGGAGGCGCTCCGGCGTCATGCCGAACAAGGCGAAATACTCACGGATCGACGGGAAGAAATGGCCGCGCATGCGCTCGTGCTGAATCCGCAGGAGCATCACCACGTCGGCCCCTTCCACGGCTTCGTTCACTGACGTCGTCGAGCGCACCTCAAAACGGTCGATACCAGGTGGGATCAGCGTCGCCGGCCCGCAGGTCCATACGTCGGCGCCCATCGTATTGAGCAGCAGAACGTTCGACCGAAGCACGCGACTATGCAGCAAATCGCCGATGATCGCGACCTTCAGGCCAGCCAGCCGTCCTTTGCGCTCGCGAATCGTAAACGCGTCGAGCAGCGCCTGCGTGGGGTGCTCGTGCATGCCGTCGCCGGCGTTGATGATCGCCGAACGGCAGAACCGCGACAGCAGGTGCGGCGCGCCCGACGACGCGTGACGCATGACGATCATGTCGGGCGACATCGCCTCGATGTTCTTCACCGTATCGGCGAGGGTCTCCCCTTTCGTGACGCTCGACGAGGCCGTCGCGATGCTGAGCGTGTCGGCGCTCAGTCGCTTCTCGGCAATTTCGAACGACGTCCGCGTCCGCGTGCTCGGCTCGAAGAACAGATTGACGACCGTGCGCCCGCGCAGCGTCGGCACTTTCTTGATCGGCCGGTGTCCGATCTCCTTCATCGCCTCGGCCGTGTTCAGGATCAACGTAATCTCATCCGCTTCGAGTCCGGCAATGCCCAGCAGATGCCTGGAATTCAATCGTGCGGCGGGTACGGCTTCCGCTCCCGCCGTCTTGTGCAGTTGATCCGGGGTATGGGTCGTCATGGTTCCCCCTCGATCACGATCTCATCCCGTCCATCCGTCTCCTGGAGGCACACCTGGACGCTCTGCCGGACCGATGTCGGGATGTTCTTGCCGACATAATCAGCCTTGATCGGCAGCTCACGGTGGCCACGATCGACCGCAACCACGAGCTGAATCGCGCGTGGACGGCCGAAGTCGATCAGCGCATCGAGCGCCGCGCGAATCGTCCTTCCCGTGTACAGCACGTCGTCGACGAGCAGAATCTTGCGGTCGTCGATCGAAAAGGGAATCTCGGTTCGCCGGACGACCGGCTGGGGCCCGACGGCACTTCGCATCAGATCGTCGCGGTACAACGTGATGTCCAGCGCGCCGGTCGGCACGTGATCGCCGTTGATCTGCTCGAGCAGCTTCGCGAGACGGCGGGCGAGCGGCACGCCCCGCGTCCGGATCCCGACGAGCGCCACGTCGTCGAGGCCACGGTTGCGTTCGAGGATCTCGTGCGCGATGCGCGTCAGCGCGCGCGACATGCGGTCGGCGTCCATCACCTGCGGCATGCGGGCCTCCGGCGGATCGCGTTCACATCACATGAGCGGCATGAGCGTGGGATCGAACGCCGCGGCGGACGCCGCGGCTGAAGAGTGGAGGAACCGGTCACCGCACACCTCTTGGCAGCCTCTCGGGGCTGCATTAAAGAGCTCACTCATCATAACACGCGACCTCAGGCTTGGGCTCATGGCTTTCGGCTGTGGGCTTCAGCAGGAGGCCGAAAAACGCATCCTGAATGGGGAATGGAAGATAGGCCGTTTGTATATACTTTCGACTATGCCGGTCGACGTCGACGCGACGGTGATGTCGAACACGCGGCTGTCCGGCGATTATTGCGTGATCGCGCTCGAGGCGTCCGAGATCGCGGCGCTCACCCAGCCAGGACAGTTCGTGATGGTGAAGGCGACACGCGGTCTGGATCCGCTTCTGCGTCGTCCATTCTCGATCTTCGAAGTCATTCGCGAGGCTTCAGGCACGCCGACGGGCATCTCGCTGCTGAACAAGCGCATCGGGACCGGTACGAGATTGCTCTACGAGGTCGAGGCCGGAGCTCGCATCGCATGTCTCGGACCGCTCGGTCGACCGTTCGAGCCGATCGAACCTCCGATGAAAGCGTGGATGGTCGCGGGCGGCGTGGGGCTCGCGCCCTTTCTGACGCTCGCCGAGTCTCTGCGCGCGCGCGGCACCAGATCGACGCTGTTCTACGGCGCACGTACGGCGAACGATCTCTATTACGTCGACCGATTCGAGCGGTTGGGCGTGGACGTCGTCTGCTCGACGGAGGACGGCACGCGCGGGGTTCGCAGCCTCATCACGCGTCCGCTCGACGAGGCGCTCGATGACCTCGGAGACGACGAATCGGTCAAACTGTACGTCTGCGGACCCACGCGCATGATGCAAGCCGTCGCACGGATCGCCGCCTCGCACGGCCGCGCCTGCGACGTCTCGCTCGAACAGGTGATGGGCTGTGGCCTGGGCGGCTGCTACAGTTGCGTCGTGCTCGCGCGCGACGATGGTGGAGTGCCACACTACGTGCGTTCCTGCATCGACGGACCCGTGTTCGACGCTCGCCGCATCGTCTGGGAGGGACTCACCCACTGATGGACCTGTCGGTCGCGATCGGCTCGTTGCGGTTGGCCAATCCGTTGATCGCGGCGAGTGGGTGCTTCGGCTACGGCATCGAATACAGCGACGTCGTCGACCTATCGACACTCGGCGGCGTTGCGGTCAAGGGACTGTTTCTCGCGCCGCGCGAGGGACACCCGCCGCCACGAATCGTCGAAACACCCTCGGGAATGCTGAATGCGATTGGACTGCAAGGCATCGGCGTCCGTCGCTTCATTGCGGAAAAGCTGCCCGATCTGCGCGATCGACGCGCGATCGTGATCGTCAACATCTGTGGGACGACCCTCGACGAGTACGTCGAGCTCGCGCGGATCCTGTCGGATGCCGAAGGCGTCGCGGCGTTGGAGCTCAATATCTCCTGCCCGAACATCAAAGAGGGCGGAATCACGTTTGGCTGCAGCCTGACCGGGACGCATTCTGTCGTGAGCGCCGTCCGGAGGGTCACGAAGCTCCCCGTGATCCCCAAGCTCACACCGAACGTGACCGATGTCGCTTCGTTTGCGAAGGCCGCGGAGGAGGCCGGAGCCGATGCGGTATCGCTGGTGAACACGTTCCTGGCGATGGCAATCGACGTCGAAACGCGGCGGCCCAGGCTGTCGAACATCGTCGGCGGCCTCAGCGGCCCGGCGATACGGCCGATCGCCGTCCGCATGGTGTACGAGTGTCGTCAGGCGGTTAGGCTGCCGATCATCGGCATGGGCGGCATCGCCACGGCAGGCGACGTGCTCGAATTCATGATTGCCGGCGCAACCGCCGTTCAGGTGGGCACGGCGAGTTTCGTCGATCCGTTCCTCTGGCGGACGTTGCTCGACGGGATTCGAGCGTACATGACGCGTCATGGGATCGCGAGGCTGAACGAGCTCACCGGAAGTCTCGACACGACAAAGGAGGAACAGGCGTGGATCAGCTCCTGATTGCGCTCGATGTGGAGGACGGCGCGCGCGCGCTGAAGATGGCCGACGCGCTCCGCGGTGCGGCAGGCGGCTTCAAGATTGGCAATCGGCTCTTCACGATGGAAGGTCCCGCGATCGTCCGCACGCTCGTCGAACGAGGCGACCGCATCTTCCTCGACCTGAAGTATCACGACATCCCGAACACCGCCGCCACCGCTGTTTCGGCTGCGACATCACTGGGTGTCTGGATGGTGAACGTCCACGCGTCCGGTGGCGAGCGGATGATGCGCGCGGCGCGCGAGGCCGCTCTCGATACTGCCGCCCGCGAAAACCGGACGCCGCCATTGGTAATCGGCGTCACCGTCCTCACCAGCATCGATGCCGCGACTCAGGCGTCGATTGGCATCAGCGGATCGGTGCTCGAT